>JAJRYY010000178.1 GCA_024275565.1 Planctomycetota bacterium | reverse complement strand
GTATTGGTCGCCTTCAGGGTCACGGCTTGGAAACAAAAACATCGCTAATTCCATGGCACTACACCATCGGTTCGGCTTGCAGCCCTCTACTCTTCCGGAAAAAAAGAAGGTGCGTCCGGGACGCACCCTACGCTGGTGCGTTCGAAGTTACACGGCTGCGGATGGTGGCGGCAGGTCAACCTTTCGCCTTGAGGCGAAAGAACGACCTGCCCTACCTGGCTGTGCTCCATTCTACGGTTGTGGCTGGTGCGGTTGTTGTGGTGCTGGTTGGGGTCGGTGGTGTTCGAGGAGGTATCGCCTGTAGTCTGCGCCTTTGCGTAGCTGCTTTTGTGCGTCGTCGTGTCCGTGCATTGGGGTTTGGGCACTTGCATCCGAGAGGTCTGCCATGAAGTGTCTGAGCAGGAAAGTCTGATTCAACAACTGCTGGTCGCGTGTTTGTATGGCGTGTTTGCGTGCAATTTCGTAGTAGCGTCCGAATAAATCATGGGCTTCCTTGAAGCGCTGGATGTCTCTGCCTTGTATGGCTTCCTCTGCTTTTTCCATTGCGTTGATTATATTTGCGTAGACCTGTACGTTTTTGTTTGTGCTGCTTCTGGCGTCTTCTGGGTTTGCGGTGAATGTGGATTCGGCATGGATGGTGTATTTGTTTCGCTTGCCGGTTTCGGGGTTGTCGAGGGTTATGGTGATGTCTGCGCCGGCTGATGAATCTGTGTCAAACGATCCTGGTGTCAGCTCCAGTAAGAAGGAACCCCGTTCTCCGTCGCGCATGTCTCCCAGTTCGAATGAATAGGACGGTGTCGGGGTGGTGAGGAAGCGTCCGTATACGCGTGTGATGCTTGCTCCTGCGGTTGCGCGGACGTCAATTTTGGCGTTTTGGGCGAGGACATCGAGTAGTCCGTTCAGCTCGGCTGATACTGCTGTTGGGATCTGTTCTCCGGAGCGGACGTAGGTGTAACGTCCTCCGCCCGCTTTTGCGAGACTGGAAAGTACTTCTTCGCTGAATTCTGTTCCGCAGCCCAGTGTTGATACGCCGATACCCCGTTCGTGTGCTGCTGCGACGAGTTTCCGGAGCTTTTCGGGGTCAGTGATTCCGCGATTTGCGAGTCCGTCTGTGAGGAGGATGACGCGTTTCATCTGCCCTTCGGCGTTTTTGCTTTCGATCTGTGCGAATGCTTCGAGGATGGCTGCACTGAGGTTTGTGTCTCCTGTTGGTCCGAACTGTCGGAGTCGGAACCTTAGGAAATCCTTGTTGACCGCGCGTCCTGCTGGAGAGAGGACTGAGGGTTTTTGGTTGAATGCTATGAGCGAGACGATGTCGTGGTCTGAGAGGTTTTCGAAGACGATGTTTGCTGCTCGCATGGCGTGGTTGAATTTTCGATCGTCTGCCATCGACCCTGAGCGGTCGAAGACGAGTGCGAGGTTGAGTGGTTTTCGTGTGCGTGGGGTTGTGGAGGCTGCGCTGAGATCGACCTTGAGTATGAGGTGGTCGGGGATGGACCGGGTGAAATTTGCGTGACTGAGCGCTGCACGCATTGTGATGTCGTCTGCGATGATCTCGGCAGCCTGTTGCATGGTGGATGTCTGCGTTGCAGGGGACGGGTGAGTAGCGGGTGGATCGGAGGGGTGGTTTTGCTTGTTGTCTGAGCTGGTGTTGTCTGAGCTGGTGTTGTCAGGGGGGGTGTTGTCATCAGAGAAGGCTACGAGTGCGACTTCCGGCAGGGTGGGGGGCGGACTTGTAATGAGTTGATCGTGGTTCTGGTTTGCGGACCGGCAGCCCAGGAGTGTTACTGGCAGGAGAATGAGCGTGATGAGGACGTCCCGTTTTAGTCGGCGTTCACGCCTTTTGAGGCCGTGCCCATTGGAACCATGCTCTTTGGATCTGCGTCCGTTTGTGCATTTCATGCTGGTGTTGCCTGTCTGGTGGGCGTCGGTTGCGTTTCATTTGAATTGTTGCTGCCATGGTCGTGGGAATGGTCTGGTGCGTTGTCCTCGTTCAGAGGCGGCAGGACTTCGGGTGCGCCTTCCGGACGGATGATTCGTGGGGTCTGGATGAACCTGCTGCGGTTCGAGGGATCGTCGGTTTCGTGCTGATGCTGGTATTGAGATGTCTGGGGTTGTGGGACAATTCTGCGGTAGGAGATGCGATCGATTTCGTCCTCTTCTTCGTCGTCGTTGATGATGACCGGGGCGTATGTGTATGAGTTGTCGTAGTAGGTCTGAGAATCGTATCCATATCCGTAGGGTGCGTATCCAAAGCTCGAATACGAACCGTAGTACCATGGATCGTAGACCCCATATCCGGCGTAGAGGCCTATGCCGAATCCTCCGTAGTAATCACCATAGTGCCCGTAACCGTAGCCATGACCGAGGCCGTATCCGCCGTACCCGTAACCGTGTCCGAGGCCATATCCGCCGTAGCCGTAATCGTGTCCGAATCCGTACGAACCGTAGCTGTGCCCCAGTCCGTAACCGCTGTGCCCCAGTCCGTAACCGCTGTGACCCAGGCCGTAAGTGTTGTGTCCCAGGCCGTAACCACCATGTCCGAGACCTATGCTGGAGGAATGGCTGATGCCCGATCCGGCGGAATGGCTTAGACCGTGACCGATGCTTGAGCTGTGCCCTATGCTTGAACCGTGGCCTATGCTTGAGCTGTGTCCTATGCCGGAACTGTGCCCGATGCCGGAGCTGTGACCTATGCTGTATCCCTGTCCGGACCCGTAGCCGTGCGAAGCGCCTCCGAACGATGAGCTATGCCCGCCGCCGAACGATGAGCTATGTCCGCCGCCGAACGATGAACCATGTCCACCTCCGAACGATGAGCTATGTCCGCCCGAGCCTGCATGCCCGCCGCCGCCGCGTGAAGCGAACTGATGACCCCCTCCTGTGGCATTGCTATGCCCGCCTCGTCCCAGTGAACTGCTTCGTCCCGGTGAACTGTGGCTGCCGCTTCGGAGGGAAGACCCGTACCCTGAGTGCCCGGTGCTGTTTCCTGAGTGTCCTGCGTTGTACCCTGAGTGTCCTGCGTTGTACCCTGAACGTCCTGTGCTGTACCCGGAATGTCCTGTACTGATTCGACCGCTGGAACCAGCATGCCCGCCTCGTCCGAGTGAATTGTATCCCAGGTTTCGGATTGAAGAACCAGACCCGGAATGCCCGGCGCGACCACGGTTGCCTGTACCGTACCCACGGCTTGTTCCACTGTGTCCTCTGCTACCAGCACTGTGTCCTCTGGTGCCAGCACTGTGGCCTCTGCTGATTCCGCTGGATCTGCGACTTGTCTGGTTGTGTCCACGGCTGATTCCGCGACTGGCGTTGCTGTGCGATCTGCTTCCTCGGGAACGCCCTGTGAAACTTCTACCAATGGAGTGGCTGCGCGTTCCTGAGCGGCTGCGTCCTATGCTGGATGATGCGTGTCCACCGCGCGATCCGCCGCCGATGTGACCCCCGCCTCCGCGATGCCCGCCGCCGCCACTGTGTCCGCCTCCGCGGTGTCCGCCACCGCCACCATGTCCGCCGCCGCCATGTTGTGCGTAGGCGGGTGTTGCCCCCGAGAGGAGGAATGCGAATGTTGAGACGATGGTGAGTGATGTGTTGAACCTCGATCTCAGCCTCATGATGCACCTCCATTCTGGACAACTGCTGCTGGAACATTTATTTCCCAACGCCTGCTCCGTGACGCAATCCATTATACACGCCCTATGATGTTAGATGTTGCGATAAGCCGAATTCTTCCCAAAGATGACATTCATCGACAATAAATGACGAAATCGGGGTGGGGAAACAGCCGGTTTCGCCCCGGAAACGCTGAGTGTGCTCAGAGTTGTTCCCGTGGTGGCGAATGGGGTCGGAGGGTGTGGGTCCGATAAAGCCGTAGTTTAACGGCGGGTTCGTCGGTTGTGGGCGTGGTTTCAGCTCGCGTATCCGCCGGCTGCCAGTCGTTTTCCTGACATTTCGTACATTGCGGCTGGGAGGTCGGCTACGCCCGTTGCGTCTGCCCATGTGTTGAAGAATTTGAACAGTGCGCAGACGGTGATGGCGTCATAGATCGCTTCATCCGTCCAGCCCGTTGACTTGGCTGCGTCGATGTCTGCCTGTTTCACCTTTGTGGGGTCGTCTGTGGCGATGGCGACGAGTGTGAAGAGGGCGCGGTCTTTCTCGTCGATGTCTGCGGATGTGTGGTCTTCGAGTACGGCGTCGACCATGGTGCGATTCTGGAGGAGTTCAGCCGCGACCGCGGCGTGAGAACCGGTTCAGAACAAGCACTCGTTGCGGCGTGAGACGAAGGCTGCTATGAGTTCTCGCAGCCCGGTGGAGAGGGGTGATGGTCCGCGCAAGACCTCGTGTGTGAAGCGTGACAGGAACTGGTTGCGTTCGGGTTTGAATGCGAGGAGGTTGGCAAGCTCGGGGACCGGCATGCCAGCCGCTCGACACTGGCGAATGGTCTCGCCGTAGGGGTCGCCTTCTGCGTTCTGGACATCTGGGAGATACATTTCGGGGTCCTCCGGGTTGGATTTCTGTATTGTTTCGGTTCTTTTGCTCGCACGGACCGCCATTGGACCCGAATCCTGCGGTTGAGTCCAGATTTGGTGTGGGGTTGACGCATGGGGTCGTGGTGGACATAATTCACGACTCGCGCGATTGCCTGCCCCGGTTTGGGGGTGGTCTGTGTATGTTGGTGGTCTGCGAGGATTCATTGGAATAAGGCGATTCATCAGAGTAAGGCATCCGGGAAGCGGTTCATCGAGGAGACGTCAGGCGTGTACGCGATTATTGAAGACGGGGCTCACCAGTATAAAGTCAGCGAAGGCGACACCTTCGAGATTCAGCGTCATGACCTCGACGATGGGCAGGAGACGTTCGAGTTCGATAAGGTCTTGATGATCGGCGATGGGGCTGCCAGCAAGATCGGTCAGCCATACGTCGAGGGTGCGAAGGTCATTGCCAAGGTTCGCGGTGAGCTGAAGGGTGCCAAGATCGACGTCATCAAATTCAAACGCCGCAAGGGGTATCGCCGCAAACAGGGTCACCGCCAGAATTTCCTCCGCGTCACGATCGAGAAGATCGAGGGGTAGCGTATCGAGAATGGTCCAACGCCGAGAAATGGGCCAACGCCTGGAAATGGTCCGCACAGCGGACCCTACGGGGTCGCGATAAGCCTGCAAAGAGTCGTACGGGTTCACGGTAAGTCCACAAATCTGATCTACCCATCTTTATGGGTTCCACTTTTTTAATGTTGCTACGATTCGCTCGGCTGCTCTGCCATCCCAGAGGTGTGGGATTTTTCCCTTGGGTGGGTTGTCGATTGCGCGGCGGAATGCTTTGCGGATTTTGTCCGGATCGCTCCCCACGAGTTGATTCGTACCTTCGTCGATGGTGACGGGGCGTTCGGTGTTTTCTCGTAGCGTGAGGCAGGGGACGCCGAGGATGGTCGTCTCCTCCTGAATGCCACCGGAATCGGACAATACGCAGGCAGCGTGTGTCGTTAGTTGCAGGAAATCGAGATAGCCCAGCGGCTCGATGAGGCGCAGGTTCTGCATTCCCTCCATACGATTTCCGACAGGTGTCCCTTTTGTGTTGGCCCGGGTGCGTGGATGCATCGGGAAGATGACCGGCATTTCGCTTTGGATTTCGTCGATCACGGAAAGCAGGCGTTCAAAGGTCTCGGGGTCGTCCACGTTGGATGGTCTGTGCAGCGTGAGGACGGCGTATGCTTTCTTCGAGAGTTCGAGCGAATCGAGGATTTTGGACTCCTCTGCCCGTGCCTGGAATTTGTGGAGCGTGTCGATCATGACGTTGCCGGCGAAGTGGATTTTTGATTCCGGGATGCCTTCGCGTTTGAGATTTTCGACGCCGCTGGGTTCTGTGACGAAGAGCAGGTCCGATAGTGTATCGGTGACGAGGCGGTTGATTTCCTCCGGCATGGTTCGATCGCCGGATCGCAGGCCTGCCTCCACATGGATCACCGGGACGCACAGTTTGGAGGCGACCAGCGCACAGGCGACGGTCGAATTCACGTCGCCTACGACGAGGACAGCGTCGGGCTGATGTTCGAGCATGACGGCTTCGAAGCCCTTCATGATGTTGGCTGTCTGGACTGCGTGTGATGCGCTTCCGACTTCGAGGTTGATGTCGGGCGGGGGGATCTGGAGATCGTTGAAGAACCAGTGGTTCATCTTGTCGTCGTAGTGTTGGCCTGTGTGGACGAGGATGGGTGTGAAGCCGCCTGCCGCTTTGTATGCGTGCATCAGCGGTGCGATTTTCATGAAGTTTGGTCTTGCGCCGCAGACGTTGATGATTTTCATATGGCTTATTCCCAGTGGTTCTGAAGTCTCACGTTGTGGTGCTTGCATTTCTCGTGTCCGAACATTACCGGACGCAGCCGCCCTCGACCAGTGGCGCCGTGTTGTATAGCGTCAGATTCGGACGTATGGCTGACTGTCTTGATGTGTAGCTTGGGTTATGGGGTCGGTGGGATCGTGTTATGGGCGGTTGGGTGTGCGATTGCGTGATTTTGTGCCGTGGAATGCTCGATAAGTCCGTTTGCTGGCGGCGAGTGAATCGTATGCTGTGAGTGGTCATCCGCAGTTTGGAGGCGGTAGACGGTGGACGGTATGGGGGTGGTTGTATGCGCATCGCTGGACGATGGAATCGACAAACGTGGGGCATTGCGGTTGCCTTCGTGGTGTTTTCAAGGCTTGTCGCGTGTGTACCGCTTGATACCGCTCGCGATGAGATGGTGCCAGTGGAGGACGATTCCGAGGTTGTGGGTTCCGATTCGACGTTTGCGTTTGAGGCTGACGCTGATCCGGAGATTGCTGCGCTTCCGTTTGAATCGAGGATGCTGATCGCACGGATTTTTCCAGGTGCTGAGGTGGCTGACCTGGAAGAGGCGTATGGGATGCTGGGCGTGACGGTGGTTGAGGAGCTTGCGGAGGTTCAGTCTGTTGTGCTCGATACGGATGGTCAGGATGTTGCGATGGTGGCGCGTGCTGCGTCTCAGATGGATGTATTTGAGGACGTGAGCAAGAGTTATGAGTATGAGGTTGAGCAGACTCCGGACGACCCTGACTTTGGGTCTCAGCGGTTTTTCAGTCAGATTGAGGCGGAGGGTGCCTGGGACGTCACGACGGGGTCTGCGGACATGCTGATCGCGATTGTGGATACTGGTGTTGAACCGGACCATCCTGACCTGGTTGATAAGTTGCTTCCTGGATGGAATATCTACAACAAGAACAATGATTCGCGGGACGTTTTCGGGCATGGGACGAGTGTTGCGGGTAGTGCGGCTGCTGTGAGTGATAATCGGACTGGTGTTGCCGGGGTTGCGTGGGAGAATCCGATTGTACCGGTTCGCGTGTCGGATTCGCGCGGTCGGGCATCGAGTCGTCGCATCGCAGCAGGGATCATCTGGGCAGTGAATCGTGGAGCCAAGGTCATCAATGTCAGTTTTGCTCCAATCGCATCGGACAAGACGGTGTTGGCGGCGGCTGCCTATGCTCGTAGCAGTGGTTCGCTTGTGTTCATCAGTACGGGCAATAATGGGCGGGCGTTTTCGGCCACGCGGAATGATAATGCGGTTTTCGTTGGGGCTGTGGACGGTCGGGATGAGTTGGCATCCTTTTCGAATACGGGTTTGTATGTGGACATTGTCGCACCGGGAACGCGGATTCGTACGACGAAGATGGGTCAGTCTTATGGGAATGTGAATGGTACGTCGTTTGCGAGTCCGATCGTTGCGGGTGTGGCTGCTTTGGTCTGGTCTGTGAATCCTGATTTTCGACCCTCGACGGTGCAGGATATTCTGATGTCGACCGCCGTCGATCTTGGATCGTCTGGGCGGGATGATTTTTACGGTGAGGGTCTTGTGGATGCGGCTGAGGCGGTTGCTGAAGCGTTGGAGACGATTGAGAGGATTGACGACGACCCGCCGAGCGTTCGTTTTACGAGGCCTGCGGATCTGTCCACAGCGTCCGGGTATGTTCGTGCATCTGTGTCGGTTTTTGATGATACGGAGGTGGCGGACGTTGTGCTGAGTGTTGATGGTGTACCGTTTGCGACGGATACTGCCAAGCCCTATTCGTTTGCGATTAACACGCGTGGATTTGAGAACGGTATTCACACGCTGACCGCCGTCGCGTCGGACGTGTATGGCAATGTGTCGGAGAGTACGCGCGTTCGGATTCGGGTTGAAGGTGGGAGCGGTTCCGGGTCCATCGGCGGTGGTTTGAGCATCAGTACGGGTGATGATATTGCTCCTGAGGCTGTCATCAACTTCCCGGTCGATGGATCGAGCGTGTTCAGCAGCGTCGGCATGCAAGCGACCCTGACGGACAACAAAGCCCTGCGTCGCGTGGAGTGGCTGGTGGACGGCGTACGGGTGGATTCCTCGACGATCAGCGGGACGCGTCAGGTCGTGAGCTTCCTGTGGGACGCGACGTCGGTGTCGCGTGGCGATCATATTATCGCGGTGCGGGTGGAGGATTCCTCTCGGAACAAGTCGACGACATCGATCACGCTGACGAAGGAATAATGGACGAGCGAATCTAAACCGTGTCGAAGCTGTCTACTGCTGGCCGGTGAAGTATTGCTGGAACTGCTGGAAATCGATCAGATCGACGTCGCCGTCGAAATCGAAGTCCGCCGGGATGGCTGGTGGGCATGAGACATCCCCGCACACTACGCCATCGCCCTGGTAGGTTCCGTTGGCGTTCTGGCAGCTCGGTTCTGAATTCACAGCACAGCTACCGGTCGGAAGACAACATGCTCCGTCGGGCACCAGATCGCTCTCCAGCCACATGACCAGTCCGCTGGCGGCTGCTGTGAGTATGTCGACATCTCCATCATTGTCCACGTCGGCCACGATGATATCCCAGGGTGTAATCGTGATCACATCGTAGGCAATATGCGGTGTGAAGCCCGGTGGTGATCCGCCGTCGTTTTCATGCCAAATTGTCTCGTCTTCGCCATTGCTGAAGTCGCTCATGGTTGTGACGATGTCGAGATCGCCGTCCTGATCGACGTCTGCTGCGTAGACGGAGGTGGGATCGAAGTTGCTGTTGAGGACCACACGGGTGACGAAGGAAGGTGGGGTGTTGCCGTCATTCTCATACCATTGGAAAATCGGGTTGGGGTCGTCACCGGGAACCGAAAAGAACGATGCGGAGATTACGTCGGTGTCGCCATCACCATCCATGTCTGCTGCGAAAATGGAATATCCGTTCACGATGCTGGTGTTGATGTCGCGGGCGGTGAAATTTTCTGAACCGTCGTTCTCGAACCACTGGATCGCGCTTCTGTTTGCAGCCAGGACGTCGATGTCGCCGTCTCCGTCCACGTCGCTCGCGAAGATAGCTCCCGCGCCGGAAAAGATGTCGTTGCCTGTGGCGAGGTCATGGGCGGTGAAATTCTCCATCCCGTCGTTCTCGTACCACCGAATGGTTTCATCCAACACAGAAGCAGAGAGGATGTCGGTATCGCCGTCGCCGTCCACGTCGGCTGCGAAGACGCAGGTGACGAGGTCCGCTTCGGTGAACAGGGTGTGTGTGGTGAAGGTTGGTGTTGAAGCTCCGTCGTTCTCGTGCCATTGTACGGTGTCGGTCTGTTCGTTTCCGGAGATGACGTCGATATCACCGTCGCCATCGACATCGGCTGCGAAGACTGTCGCATACCCAGACCCAGTGACGATGTCCTGTGCGGTGAAGTTTCCAATCCCGTCGTACTTATACCACCGGACTGCAATCCCGCGTGACGCAACGAAATCGACGTTTCCGTCGCCGTCCAGATCCGCCGAATCGATGGATTTTGCGTTCGTACCGCCATCCACGTCGATGGGGATGGCTGTGAAATTCGGCTGGGCGTCAGCCGGGGTTGCAGTCAGCAGGAGGACTGAGAGTATGGCATTCCGGCGCGGGGTAAGTATCGACATGGCAACATTTCCTCTTATTGGGACGTTATTTTTTCAAGTAATTTATGGCCTGACCTGCGATTTTATCCAGATGAAACGATCGATTCAAGTGTGGCGTACAGTTTGTTGCGATGCGATGCGGTGGGGGATTCGATGCGGGCGTGCAAAAGCCGCCTCGATCGCGCTGACGAAGGAATCATGGACGGGTGAATCTAAACCGTGTTGAAGGCTGTCTACTGCTGGCCGGTGAAGAGTTCCTGGAATCTCTGGAAATCGACAAGGTCGACGTCGCCGTCGAAATCGAAGTCCGCCGGGATGGCTGGTGGGCATGAAATCTCCTCGCAAGCCACTCCATCACCCTGATAAGTTCCGTGGCTGGCGGCGCAGGCGAGCTCGGTACCGATCAGGCAGTTACCGGTCGGGATGCAGCACGCTCCCTCGGGGATAAAATCGCTCCTATGCCATGAGACTTTTCTGGTCCCTTCGCCGGTACCAGTGAGCAGATCGACATCACCATCATCGTCCATGTCCTCAGCCACGATCGAAGTAGTGATAAACATCCCCTGGTCGGTGATGAGATGGTTTGTGAAAGTTGGCGGATTGGCTCCATCATTCTCCAGCCATACAAAAGAATCGTTTTGACTTGGGAAGGAATGCGTGGATATGAGGTCAGTATCCCCATCATCGTCCAGGTCTGCACCGATGATTCTTCTAGCACTACCAACTCCGGGGAACAGATCGTGAGGGATGAAGGAAGGCGGCGTCGCACCGTTGTTTTCATACCACTGGACTGCGTCAGTTTCACTGGAGAGGATGTCTGTGTCACCATCACCGTCCACGTCGGCAGCGGAGACAGCCCTGCTTAACGTTGACGCAACGATGCGCGTGGTGAAAGATGGAGTTTTGGCGCCATCGTTTTCGTATATCCGGATCGTTCCATTGTTGGGGTCTGAAGAGACAACATCGATGTCGCCGTCACCGTCCATATCGGAAGCGAAGGCGTACACGGATTGTTCGGGCACTGTCGATATTCCATGGACGGTAAAGTTCCCCGCGCCGTCGTTGTCAAACCATTGAACCCCGTTATTGCTGGTCACAAGAAGGTCTGTGCTGCCATCGCTGTCAACGTCTGCAAGGAAGAGCGTTGGGGTTCCGCTGGCGCCGTTGGAGAGGAAATGCTCGGTGAATGATGGAGGTGATGCGCCATCATTCTCATGCCATTGGATCAACCCGTCCGACCCTCTCGCGGAGATAACGTCGAGATCACCATCACTGTCGACATCCATGGCGGTGGCACTGGTCAAAAACGAGCCACCGAAAAAGATTTCATGACTGGTGAAGGTCGGGAACAGTCCGCCGTCGTTCTCGTACCAGGTGATTGTGTTCCATTGTGCTGCGAGGACGTCTTTATCACCGTCGCCGTCCAGGTCGGCCGCGTACACTGACCTGACGACTTCGACGAATTCGTTGTTGATCTGGATGGGGGTGAAGGTTGGCTGGGCGTCAGCCGTGGTGGCAGTCAGCAGCATGGCTGAGAGGATGGCAATACGGCGCAGGGTAAGTGTCCACATGGTAACATTTCCTCTTATTGGGACGTCACTTTCAAGTAATCAATGGCTCGGTTTGCGATCGTATCCAAACGAAACGTCCGATACAAGCGTGGCGACCGGCGAGACCGCGAGTTCTGTTGTTGAGGCGATCGTGCTTCATCACTGAGTGAAGCGTCAAGGTGGGAGGGATGGTTGCGAGTATGGGGCTATGTCCACCATCCAGCCTACAACCAAGGTCATTGGGTTTCGATAATATGCGTGTTGTGGTTGAAACATACTCGGTAATTGAACACCGATTGTAATCGGGTCGATTGCGGGTACAAGGTAGGTGTATAGACAATTGAGGTGTATGCACTGACTTGGTGAGACGTCATATGCAGAATTATCGGGCGATTGAAATGGTCGTAGCCGATGTGGGTCGGGCGCTGCCCGACGTCAGAGAACAGAGGGTAGAGGGACAGATATGCAATCACTGACATGGTACAGAAAGCGGCTGAGTTCGATGTCCGCACCCGAGGTCGTATGGCGAGTGCAGGGGAAGGTCCGCGATCTTACCGACCGCCTCTCCTACCAGAAACGACTGAAAGTTCAGCCAGTCTCAGAAGTGGTCAACGGTCGCGGACGCGAGCATGTCTTGGACGCGAAAATGTTCGGCGATCACTTCGCGTCATTGAACGCCGAACAGCTTGCAGTACTCCCGGATGAGGACAAGACTGCGCTGATCGCAGAGGCAGACCGGGTCAAAGCCCATCGCCTCCGTCTGTTCGATATGGAAGATGTCGATCTTGGTGATCCGATCCGGTGGAATTATGAGTTCAAGAACCACAAGGAATCACCCAGAACTTTTGCGCCCGACATCGACTACCGTGTTATTTCGGTGGCTGGCGATTGCAAATTCGCATGGGAACCCAGTCGCCATCACCAGTTCGTCACGCTCGGGCGTGCGTATCGTCTGACAGGCGATCCGAGCTATGCGGTGGAGCTGGTCGCTCAGCTTGAATCCTGGATGGAGCAATGTCCGTTCGGGATGGGGATGCAGTGGCGATCGCCCCTGGAGCTGGGGATCCGCCTGATCAACTGGGTCTGGGCGCTGGAGCTGATCCGCCCTGCCAACGTGCTGAGTGACGAGCAGTGGGACCGGATCTATGGATTCGCGCATCGCCACTTATGGGACGTCGCCCGGAAATACTCAAAATACTCATCCGCGAACAATCACCTCATCGGCGAGGCAGCCGGCGTCTACATCGGGTGCAGCTATTTCGCAGGCCTCAAGGGTGCAGGTGCGTGGCGAGCGGAAGCCAAGGCGATTCTCGAGCGGGAGATCCGCGAGCAGGTCCACGCCGACGGGGGGAACAAGGAGCAGGCATTCGGATACCACCTGTTCGTGCTGCAGTTCTACCTCTTCTCCGGATTGACGGGTCGGAATCAGGGAGACGACTTTTCGGAGGGTTATTGGTCGATTGTCGAGAAAATGTTTGAATTTGTAGCCGGTTTCTGGGAGGGGGCTGCCAGCTCGCCGAATTTCGGGGACGCCGACGACGGAATCGTCCTCGACCTCGGTGGTCGGGGCGCCACGCGTATGATGTCGCTGGGGGCAGCCATCTTCGAGCGGGACGATTTTCTGCCCGTATCCGACGGTTTCCACGAACCGGTCCTGTGGTTGCTGGGTGAAAAAGGGCGGAAATTCTGCGAAAAGCACGATTCGAACGCGTCAGCCGCCACCGTGAAGCTGGAATCGGGGAAGCTGGAATCGGGGAAGCTGGAATCGGGTAAGCCGGAGTCGGGAAAGCTGATATCCAGGGCCTTTGAGGATACGGGGTACTATCTGCTGCAATCCGGGAATATGCGTGCTCCGGGGTCGGTAAGCGTGGTGTTTGATTGCGGTCCGCTGGGATTTGGTTCCCTCGCTGCTCATGGTCACGCGGATGCGTTGAGCGTGCTGATTCGCGTCGGGGGTCAGGATGTGCTGGTGGACCCCGGGACCTATGATTATTTCACCTATCCTCAGTGGCGACAGTACTTTAGGAGTACGGCTGCCCACAACACTGTGATGGTGGACGGCAGGGATCAGTCGGAGATGCAGGGTCTGTTTTTGTGGGGGAGTCGGGCTGGGTCGACATGTCGAAAACTATCCTTGTCCGCTGTGGGTGGTCATGTTGTGGGTGAGCATGACGGATTTCTGAGGCTATCGGACCCTGTGATGCATCGCCGGACGGTATCTTTGGATGGTGAAACGTCGCAAGTTATTGTTGTTGATGAGTTTACGGCGAAAAAAGAGCATGAATATGAGATTTCGTGGCATTTTTCCCCCCATTGCGCTGTAGAAATGGGGGATGAAAACCGTTTCGGGGTGGAATTTCCCGGTGGCGGTGGTACGATCGAGGTGGATTGTGGTGGAGCAGGCGGGGGTAGTGGAACAGACGTGTTTGGTGAAGCGGGCAGGTCTGGTGAAGCGGGCAGATCTGTTGGAACAGGCAGGGGTGCGTGTTCATCTGAGTGTGGGCTGTCGTCATCGGTGTACCACGGTGAGGCATCGCCTTGTGGGAAAGTGCCATGCCGGGGGTGGTTCAGTGAGGGGTATCACCGAAAAACACCTTGTGCGACACTGGTATCACGGATTCGCGGGACCGGTAATAACTCAATTATTACGCGATTTTGTTGGAAAGGTGTTTCATAATGTTATCGGAATGTCTATGATGCGCAAGGACGGGGCTGTGAGTTCACGGGCAGACGGGCTGCGTCAGCATGGAGGCAACCGGGGTATTCACCCTATTTTATACGTTATTTTGGGAAGAGATGGACCTCGAGGAGTGGTCAATCAGGGACTGGTTGGCTGTGGATAGGTCTATGCGAGTTGATAAAGCTCAACGAGGCGATGGGGCCGGGTTCTCGTTTGTTGATGCGTGTCCGGGTTCTGGCGAATCCGGGCCTGCTGTTGCTGTGCGTTCCAATGTTTCCGGGATCATTCTGGCTGGTGCACAGACGTGGGGCGATTGTGTTCTGGAGCGCGTGATTCCTCGTGCTTTGGTTCCGCTTGCGAACAGGCCTCTGGTGTCGCACGCGCTTGACTGGTTGAGTCGTTATGGCGTTGGTCGTGCGAGTATTTGCGGGAGTCGCAACACGCAGACGATGCGGCGAGTGTTGTCTGGTCGTCGTACAGCTGGTGTGGATGGTTTTGATTGCGGTTCGGTGGTTCCGGAAGGTATGGTTCTGGACTACTACGAGGATGTTGCACCGCGTGGTCCTGCTGGTTCGATTCGCGACGCTGGGATTGACAGTGGTTGCGACACGTTTCTGGTTGTGGAGGGAACGATCATTCCGTGCGTGAATGCGGGCGGATTGCTGGATGCGCACTATCGCTCTGGTGCGGGTGTGACTGTTGTTGTGTCTCGAGAGTCCCGGAATGGTCACCTTGAAGATGCAGGAATGACACCGACTGGTGTGTATGTATTTAGTCGTTCGGCGCTTGAGAGGATTCCTGCGGCGGGCTATGCGGATATTAAGGAGACGCTGATTCCGCGGTTGTATGCGGATCGGATACCTGTGTTGACGTATCGTTCGGATGTCATGCCGCCGCGTGTGACCGGTGTTGACGCGTACCTGGCTGCGAATGCCTGGGTGTTGACACAGTTGGCGCCTGCTGGTGCCCTGATTTCAGATGGTGGTGCTGTCTGTGGTGGTTCTGGTCGTGCGGGGACTTCTGCTGCAACCATCCTTTCAGCTGATGCCAAGGTCTCGGCTGATGGCGACGTTTTTGCTGATGCGGCCATGCTGATGGTTGATCCATCCGCGGAGATCGATGAGACGGTGCGACTGATCGGACCTGTTCAGATAGGTGCTGGCAGTGTTATCGGTCGTGGTGTGACGATTGTCGGACCCACAACGGTCGGAGCTGGATGTCGTATTGGTGTGGAGGCTGTGATATGCCGATCGGCGATCTGGGACGCGTGTGATATTGATGATGGTACGGTACTTGATTCGTGCATCATGACACATGGATCGGAGACTGTATCCGGTTCGTCCTGCCGGTATGTTGTTTTTACCGGTGATTCGCGCCGGGGTCGTCTTGGATCGGTGGGGTGTTTCCGGTCGCGTCGTCGGAGTGGGTTGAAGCGCATGGGAGGATCGGGTCGCCTGAAAAAGTCTGGTAGTCCCTATTCGGCGTTCCGTTCGTAGGGAGATGTGTGATGGCTGGTCGCGACTGTCATTGAGGCGACGTGTTTTTTTTGATGTGTGTCTATAGAGGTTACAGCTTTCTGAAGTAGCAGTTGGCGGCAGCATCGGTGGACTGCAGGGCTGTCTGTTATGAACTGCAGGGTCGATTGTCATGATGAGCAGGGTAGATTGTATGCGGTATTGTCTGGCAGTGCTGGTTTAACAGGCAGTACCTGATTGATATGGCAGTGCTTGGTTGGCTTGATTGATATGGCAGTGTCTGATTTATCGGGCGGTGTCTGCTTGAGTAAGACCTCCTGAAGCGGCCCGGGGAATCCGGGTTCTGGAATCGGGATTGGAATGGGAAAGTTGCAGATCGATGTTGCAAGGGCGGCGTAGAAATAAATGGGGTGCATGATCGCATGGTAGATGATAACAATCAGATTTCGAGTCGGCCGAATGATGGGTCAGGTGCGTTGATGGCAAGTCCCCGGGGCATGGACATTGCACCTGCCGGCGTGCTTCCTGATGATCTTGGATATCTTGCGAGTCCGCCTGTTGACGCTGCCGCTGCCCAGTTCCAGTTTAATATTGGGATGTTGATTCAGCGTAAATGGACGATCATCCTTACTTTTCTGTTGATCGTTGCGACGAGTATTCCTCTGATCTGGCTGACGATCGTACCGCAGTACAACGCTACTGCCGTGGTTCGTGTCAAGCCGGTGTTGTCTCGCTACATCTACAAGCTGGAAGAGAACGGGATGCTTCCTTTGTTCAAGTCGTTTCTGAACACTCAGGTATCTGAGATTCGGAGTTCCCGTGTTCTTCGTCGTGTTCTCGATCTTCCGGCTGTTCAGGCGACGAGCTGGTATCAGGAAGAAAGTCGATCGATGTTCGGATTTGGCAATCCTGTGCCGAATATTCAGCGTCTTCTGAAAGCGGTGTCGGTGCGGACACGTCGTGAGTCGGAGTTGATCGACGTTTCGGTGCAGGCGAAGAATCCGCGTGATGCGAAGGTGATCGCCGACGCTGTGGTGCATGAGTATTTCGGTTACGCCCAGTCGCGAGAGGAAGAGTCATCGCTTGTTCGTAAGGAGACTCTGGACCGGTCTCTGTCTGATCTTGAGCACTCGATTAAAAGCAAGCAGCGTTCTCTGGACAATGCTTCCAAGATGATGGGAACGAATGAGCCGGAAGAGTTTCGTTCTCAGCTTCGCACCTACATTGAGGAGAAGAAGGGTGCGCTGTCTGATTTGCGTCTTGACATGCAGATCAATGAGTGGCGTCTTGCGGACCTGGAGAGTCGGGCAGCGAGCAGGTCTGACAACCCTGAAGGCGATGAGGCTTCGGATTCTCCGGATTCTGTTCGTTTTGCTTCTGATGTGGAATGGCGTAATTTGAAGCGGTCTCTGGATCGTGCAAAGCATGATCTTGAGAATGCTCTGGAGCAGTATGGTTCCTCTCATCCGGTGATGCGTCAGCTGGAGCGTGAGGTGACTTACAGCGAGCAGCTTCTTGAAGAGCGTGAAACTCAGCTTGCAGAGATGGGGCCTGTGACGATTCAGTTGGCGGTAGCGGGTGATGCTGAGGGTGCGATTGTGCTTGACCCTGAGACGCTTGCACACCAGCTTGATGAGCAGCGTGTTCGAGCTGGAGCGCTGGAGCAGCTTGTGGCTGAGAAGATTGCAGAGATGGATTCTGTGAGTGACCGGGCTGTGATGATGAAGAAGCTTGCTCGTGATATATCGAATGGGATTGTGCGTCAGGAGCAGTTGCAGGAACGTGTCTATGCGTTGGAGATCGAGGGTAAGTCTCCTGGACGTATTGAGGTTGCTGCTGAGGCGATGATGCCGTCCGAGCCGTCTCGGGATCGCAGGATTATGCTGTCCCTGATGGCGATTGTTGGAGCGTTTGCGGGTGGTGTTGGCCTGGCGTTTTTGCGTGCAGTGCTTGATCCCTCGATGCGTCGTGGTGGTGATGTGACGCGTGTTGTTCAGATGCCGTTTCTGGGTACGCTACCGAAGGTTCGGTTTGAGTCTGAGATATTGGACGACGAATGTGTGGGTCTGCACGAGCGGATGCGTATGATTCGTACGGCGTTTCTGGATCGTGTTGAGAAGGGGGTTGGATGCTCGGTTCTGATCACGAGTCCCAGTGAGGGTGCTGGGAAAACGAGTGTTTCAATTTTGCTCGCCAAGAGTCTCGCCGGTCTGGGTAAGAAGGTGTTGCTCGTGGATGCTGATTTCCGCCGTTCCGGATTGACACGGCGGTTGGATATTGATACTTCGACCGGGCTGATGGATGTGCTTACGGGGAAGAGCAGCGACGCGGAGGTCAAGGTTTGCAATCGTCTGCCGCGGGTCGATGTGATTCCATCTGGTGCGACGCATGAGGAAGAAGATATGGAGCTTCTCGCCACGGGTTGTTTTAGTGATCGGATGAAGGCCTGGAAAGAGGAGTACGATTATGTCGTACTCGATGGTCCGCCGATACTTCCCGTTGCTGACGCACGGATCATGGCTGCCCAGGTGGATGGATCGATTCTGACGCTTCGTGCGGCGCATTGCCGTCGAGGTGATGCGATTGAGGCTGCGAATTTGTTGTATCTTTGTGGTGGCGTGTCGTATGGTTCGATTCTGGTGGGAACGGACGGGGGTCGCGAGGGCGACCACTTCAACTACGGGTACGGTGGGTATGCTGCCACCGCGATCGTGAGTACCACCAAATAGTGGATTTTTCAGGTAGTGGATTGTTAGCGGGTGGTGGGCGATTGCAGGTGGCGAATTACTTGTCAGCGAGTAGAGTGTTGTGTCCGTCATAACGATCATACTCGATTGCCGTCCTGATTACCTGCACGGGGCTTCCTCTTCGTTGTCGCTCCTTTCGACTCCGATGGGGTGTGGGACGGTTTTGAGTGAAATCGCCCGCTGCACGGAAGATATATCAGAACACCGGTTCCGGGTTCTGCCGACCTTTCAACATGATGATACCTATCTGCACCATGTGTCTGAGGGGGTGGAGGCGCATGTGGAAGTCATTGGTTCCGATGCACTGCACACCATTGTTCACGATCATGAACCTTCCGATGCACTGCTGATTATTGACGCCCGGCATTGGCCGATCGGTGGGTTGGATCTGTCTTCGTTGATACAGCGGGATGGCGACGCTCGGTGGGCGTTGCATGGTGTGGCTGTTGGTTCTTCGCAGGATGGGATGCGTGAATATGTCCACTGCGACGATCAAGGCGTGGTTCGGCGCATCGGGAGATACTACCATCAGGTGACCTTGTCGCGTCTGGAATCGATCGCTTATTCGCTGGTTCCGCTCCCATCGGTGGATGGCATCCCGTTCGCGTCTCTCACAGATCTGCGAGCAGAGCTGTCGCGCCGCGGGCTTTTAAGTCGAGACCTGCCCGTTTCGAGTGGTACGATAGATATTTCGCAGGAACTTGGGATGTTGGCGGTCAACGAACAGGCTGCCATTGGACTGGAGACGCGTGGGGCTGATCCGAGATTCACGCAGGGTACGCCCGGGATATTCGTAGCAAAGGGCTGCAGGATTCATCCCTCCTGCCGGATGATCGGACCGGTGATCGTGCAGGGTGGCGCCACCATCGAAGAGGGATCGACGATCATCGGTCCCACTGTGATCGGTCGGGATTGCACCGTCCGCCGTGGTGCGACAGTGTCGCAATCGGTCCTGGTAAGTCGTACTGAAGTGCCCGCAGGTGGCATCATCCGCCAGAAGGTTGCCGTGGGTCGAAATCACGCGACCGAGGAATGCCCCCAGAAAGATCCTGCAAGCACACCGAGGTCGTTCGAGCTGACGAGTACTGATTTTGTGAGGTTGGCTGCTGATGCGTCCGTGGCTGGAAGCCAGTCCCCGCGTGACGATTCGAAGGTGAAGTTGCTGGCCGACATTTTGATAGCGGCCCTTTCACTCATTGTGTTAGCCCCTTTGTTTCTGGTCGTGTCCCTTGCAGTTCGCCTGGAATCGAGTGGTCCGATATTTTTTGGTCATGAGCGGGAGGGGAAAGACGGGAAAATATTCAAATGCTGGAAATTTCGGACGATGCGTAAAGACGCTCACAAAATGCAGCGTGCCCTCTATGAAGCCAATGCCCTCGACGGACCGCAGTTTAAGCTGGATAATGACCCCCGCGTGACGCGTGTGGGAGCGTGGTTGCGGGCGACGAATATCGACGAACTGCCCCAGCTTATCAACGTATTTCTGGGTCAGATGAGCCTTGTAGGCCCCCGTCCCTCACCGTTTCGCGAGAACCAAATTTGTGTTCCGTGGCGTAGGGCCCGATTATCAGTTAGGCCCGGTATTACAGGTCTGTGGCAGATTTGCCGAGATCAGCGGTCAGAGGGAGATTTTCATCAATGGATAGCATACGACATAATGTACGTTCGTCACATGTCATTCTGGCTGGACGTCAAGATCATTCTCGCGACGGTGTGCAGCCTGGCGGGGACGTGGTGCGTGCCTCACGGTTGGCTGATCCGGGCGGAGCGGGTGAAAACGCCTCCTCCCGATCCGTCGTCGCGTCGCTTGATGGGGGCGTCCGCCAGCGAAGCAGCGTCAGCCACCGAATCGGTTTCACCCGGCGGGCAGGCGTAAGTCTCTATTTTGCGGGGGCTTTTCTATCGCTGGTTCTGGGGTGTCGGCATGACCCGCGCGTCAGCATGGATACGTTTCTTGAGATGCAGGAAGCGCGTTCCCAGTCGATGACGGCGGCTGCTGCAGAAGCGCCCGCTCCGCAGATCGATCAATACCTCCACGACTACGTTCTCGGACCTGCGGACGTTGTGTCTTTGTCGCTGACGGGGATTGATGCTCCGACGGCGACCATGGAGATCCGTGCGCGCGTGGATGATACCGGTCAGATTGACCTTCCACTGGCGGGTAAGGTGGAGGTCGGAGGGATGAGCGAGTCGGAGGCGGAGCATTCGATCAAGTCGGCGTTCGTACCCGGCGTGGTCAAGCAGTTGACGGTTCATCTCGAGGTACTCTCGTTTGATACGACGGATGTTGTGGTTTCGGGTGCGGTGACTGCTCCGGGCCTGGTGTCGCTTCGTCGGACTGAACGGAATGCACTGTATGCGATGCTGGCTGCCGGTGGCGTGTCGGACCTGGCGTCTGGCAAGGTGACGATCCGCCGTGCGCGGCGGTCTGGTCCGGATGTTGTGTATGACTTGACCGACACGCTTCAGTTTGAGGCTGCTTTGGCTGAGGAACCGCTGCAGGATGGCGATCGGGTCATCGCCGAGGCGGCGCCTCCGAATACGGTCTATGTGGGTGGGTTGCTGAACAATCCTCGTCCTCAGGCATATCCGACGGGTGTGAAGGTGACGCTGCTTCAGGCGATTGCTGCGGCGGGTGGATTGCGCGAAGACGTGCTTCCGCGTGAGGGGACGTTGATTCGGCGGTTGCCTGATGTAACGGATGTGCATGTGAAGCTTAATCTTCGCCGGGTCCAGAGTGGTGAAGATCCGAACATCACCATGGCGGCAGGCGATATTCTCTGGGTTCCCGAGACGCTGGAGACGCGGTTCATCGACTTCCTGAATCGCAACATCTTCATCCGGGCTGGTGTGAGCGTGAACTACAACGTGACCGGGCTTGAATACCTCAACCGGAAGTCGCTCCAGATGAGACGGTTTGGTGGTGCTGGCGGAAATCTTGCAGATTCGTTTGATCCGCTGGGCTTCCTGTCTCGGAACGCCGCATTGAATCAGATTGTCGGATCACCAGGATTGAACCCGTGACCGTGACCTCGGCAGAGAAAATGACTTCGGTAAATAAACAGGCTGTCTCCCGGTCAGCGCTTGCGAAAGATGTTGCGTTGATGCGCGATATTTCGGTCCGCTCCCTGGATCGCATGTACCTGCCCGATGAGCAGATGTTCGTACATTGCATTCGTCGTGGTGCAGATGGAGACAAGCCGGAAGGTGTCAGTCGGCGGTACACTGCCATCACGCTGCTGGGTCTGGCGGGAGAATCTGAAGAGATCGCCGCCGCCGCCATGAAAGGCCACGATTGCGAGACGGTCTGTCAGCGGTTGTTGGCTGACGTCAGCGAAGTCAGCAATATGGGCGATGTCGCGTTGACGCTCTGGGTTGCGCGTCTGCTGAACCATAAATATGCCGATCGTGCGCTGGATTGTCTTCGCAAGCATGACCCTGTACACGGCGACCACCCGACGGTGGAGGTTGCATGGGCGCTGACTGCGTTATCGGTGAAGTCTGATTTGCAAGGTGACGACGGAATGCGGGATGCCATCGCATCCAGGTTGTCAGCTTCACAGATGTCCAGTGGTGTATTTCCACATTGGCCTGTGGATGCACCTCAGTCGACGTTGCGCGGTCATGTCGCGTGTTTCGCCGATCTTGTCTATCCGACGCAGGCATTTTCGCATCACTATATTGCTACGGGCGATGAGCAATCTGCCGAGGCAGCCAGGCGTTGCGGGGCGTTTATGTGTGAGACACAGGGTTCGGACGGTCAGTGGTGGTGGCATTTCGATTCTCGGACGGGCAAAATCGTTGAGTCTTTCCCGGTGTACTCCGTGCATCAGGATTCCATGGCTCCGATGGCGTTGTTCGATTTGCAGGATGCCTGCGGCGTGGACAGTGGCGATGCGATTGCCAGGGGTCTGGCGTGGTTGCGTACATCGCCGGAGATCGGTGGCGAGTCGTTGATTGACACCGGGGCTGACCTGATCTGGCGAAAGATCGCCCGTCACGAGCCGGGTAAGGCGTCTCGCGGGGTACAAGCCATCGCCAGTCGCGTGCACCCTTCCTTCCGCGTACCGGGCATCGACACGGTCTTCAAACCGGGACGCATTGATTTTGAAACCCGCCCCTATCACATGGGGTGGATTTTCCATGCATGGACGCCTCAGCGGTTGCAGCGCTGGGGTTGCGGATGATTCAGGGCGTGAACGAGCAGAGAAACTGGCAGCAGTATCCCCTTTTCGGCGTCCCGATCGACGTGCTGTCGGTGGATGGTACGCTCGATCTGATCGATCGGGTCATTGGCAACCGCGATACGCTGCACATTGGCGTGGTCAACGCTGCCAAGCTTGTGAACATGCGCCGGGACGAGTTGCTGCGAGAGTCCGTTCTCGAATCGGACATCATTCTGGCGGACGGGATGGCGGTTGTCTGGGCGTTGCGGATTCTTGGAAAGCGTCTTCCGGGACGGGTACCTGGGATCGATCTGATGTTCGGGATGCTCAAACGCGGACAGTCCAGGGGGTATCGCGTCTACTGCCTCGGTGCATCGGAGGAGGTGGTCAGCACGGTGGTCGCCAGGATCGAATCAGATTTCCCAGGCGTGGAGGTGGCGGGTTATCGCAATGGTTACTTCAAACCGGAAGACGAGGCAGAGATCGTCGAAAACATCAAGGCTTCGCGTGCAGATATGCTGTTCGTGGCCATCAGTCCGCCCAAAAAAGAGCAGTTCATGGGGCGGTGGGCGAAGGAAATGAATATTCCGGTCTGCCATGGCGTTGGCGGGTCGTTTGACGTGATGGCTGGCAAGGTGCGTCGGGCACCGGAGTTATGGCAGAAAATGGGCATGGAATGGTTGTACCGCGTAGTACAGGAACCACGCCGCATGTGGCGTCGCTACCTCGTTACGAATACACTGTTCGGCTGGATGCTCATTCGGGAATGGTTTGCTCGATTGTGGCCGGGCAAGCAGCCACGAGTGGAATAGTACACTGGATTTTGACGGATGGACCGGCCTGTTGGCTTGCTGGGAGATGAAGAATCATGCGTGTAATGGTGGCAGGGTCGGGATATGTCGGACTGGTGGCGGGTGCATGCCTTTCAGACGTTGGAAACGATGTCATCGGTTACGATATCGATAAAGCGAAAATCGACGCACTCAACGATGGCGAAATCCCGATTTTCGAACCGGGGTTGACCGAACTCATCGTACAGAATCGCAAAGCGGGCAGGCTACGATTTACGACAGATCTCAAAGCAGCCATGGAGCACGCCCAGGTGATTTTCATCTGCATCGGAACCGCGCCACTGCCGGACGGATCAGCCGATCTTTCAGGTATTGGTGCGTTCGCGCGAGATATGGCTCCCCATGTCACCAAAATGATCCCCATGGCGATCAAGAGCACCGTTCCGGTCGGTACCGGTGAATGGGTCGAGGGAATCGTCAAGGAGAAAGCAGCCCATCCCGTGCATCTGGTCAGCAACCCGGAATTCCTCAAAGAGGGGTCAGCCGTCCGGGATTTTCAGCGCCCCGAACGTGTCGTCGTGGGATATGAGAACGAAGCGGCTGCAGATATCATCCGCGAGCTGTACATGCCGTTCGTCCGGAATAATAAGCCGATTTTGATGATGGGACGCAAAGCTGCCGAGATGGCGAAGTATGCGTGTAACGGTATCCTGGCGTCGCGGATCAGCTTCATCAACGAAATTGCAAGCCTCTGCGACGCGTGCGGAATCGACGTGGACGACGTCCGACGCGTCATGGGCACAGATGGTCGCATCGGGTTCCAGTTTCTCTATCCCGGAGCAGGGTACGGTGGAAGCTGCTTCCCGAAAGATGTGCGGGCGCTCATGCACACCGCCAGAGAACACGGCGTCGATCCGCAGATGCTCACCGCGTCGCACGAGACGAACGAACGCCAGAAACGCGTCATGTTCAACAAAATTCAGAATCGATTCGGGGATGCGCTTTCGGGCATGACCGTCGCGGTCTGGGGCATCGCGTTCAAGCCCAACACCGATGACATCCGTGAAGGTCCGTCGCTCACACTGATCCGAAGCCTGCTGGAGGCGGGCGTGAAGGTACGCGCACATGACCCTGAGGCGTTGCGACACCTCAAGCATGAATTCGGCGACAACATCGAATATTGCGACAACAGCTACGCAGCCATCGAAGGGGCCGATGCACTTGCAATCTGCACAGAATGGAACGACTATCGCAGCCCGGACTACGAACGGTTGTGCGGCCTGCTGAAGCAGAAAATTGTGTTTGACGGGCGAAACCTGTACGAACCGTCTGCCATGCTGCGGCACGGAATTGAGTATCACGCGATCGGAAAACCGCCCGTCGTTCCCGCCTCGTAGCACTGCGAATCGGGGTCGAAATCGAAAAAATCAGACTGGAGTGGATTGGATGCGTACGTTGGTCACCGGCGGAGCCGGATTTCTCGGAAGCCACCTCTGTGAACGATTGCTGAACGATGGGCATGAAGTGATCGCCCTGGACAACCTCTTCACAGGGTCAAGAAAGAACATCGCGCACCTGCTCGAGCGCCCGGAGTTCGAATTCATCCGCCACGACGTCGTCCAGCCAATACTCCTGGAAGTCGACTGGATCTTCAACCTCGCCTGCCCCGCATCACCCATCCACTACCAGCACAACCCCGTGAAGACCGTCAAAACCTCTGTCATGGGAGCGCTCAACGTGCTCGGGCTGGCCAAACGCATCAACGCCCGCGTCCTGCAGGCTTCCACGAGCGAAATCTACGGCGACCCGGAAGTCCACCCACAACGCGAAGACTACTGGGGAAATGTAAACACACTCGGACCGAGAAGCTGCTACGACGAAGGAAAACGCGTGGCGGAAACGCTCATGATGAACTACCACATTCAGAACGATGTGGACGTTCGGATCGTTCGAATTTTCAACACCTACGGACCGAGGATGGCCGTCGGCGACGGACGTGTGATTTCCAATTTCGTATGCAGCGCACTCAGGAATGAACCAGTCACGATCTACGGCGACGGCGTGCAGACGCGGAGCTTCTGCTATGTATCCGATCTGATCGATGGGTTCATCAAGCTGATGACCTACGAAGGCGAGGGCTGCTGCGATCCGGTCAATATCGGAAACCCGGACGAATACAGCATCAAATCGCTCGTAGACTGCCTCGGAGACGTGGTGGGGAAAAAACTGATTGTCGAAAACCACCCGCTGCCGCAGGACGATCCGAAGCGAAGATGTCCGGATATTTCACGCGCAAAATCACTGCTGGGCTGGTCGCCGACCATCAAGCTCCCTGAAGGACTGGGCAAAACCGTCGATTTCTTTCGGGAATTGCTGAATGTGTAGGTCGCCGAGTGCGATGTACTACATCCCAGGCAGGGGCCGCTGTGCGGACCATCGATTGGGAACGGGATTGAGATCGGGATATGCAGTCAGGTAGGGTCCGCTGTGCGGACCATTGATTGGGAACAGGTGTGATTCCGGAAAATGCTCCGATTGAACAGGATTGAGGTCGGGATATGCAGAGTGTCATGGACCAGTCGGATACAAAAGTGACAGGTATTGACACTCTCTCCGAGGCAGGTCCGAAAAAGGTGCTCCTGCTCATCAGCAATCTCGAATACGGCGGAGCACAGCGGCAGGTCATCGAGCTTGCCAATCAACTCAACAGCGCCGGTATCGAAACGCACGTCTGCTGCCTATCCGATTATGTACCCCTGAAGACAGCCCTGCACGAGGCAGACGCACGCCTACATATCATCACAAAAAAATCCAAATTCGACCTCAGCGTGGTCCCACGATTGAGACGGTTGATAGATCATCTGAACGCAGACATCGTCCACGCATTCCTCTTCGATGCGGAAATCGCAGCACGCCTCGCAGGGACGCTTTCAGGACGAGTCGCCATCATCGGCTCGGAGCGAAATGCCGACTACATCCGAAAATGGCGACACACAGCAGCCCTCAAATTGACGCACCGCTGCTTCGACGCTGTCATCGCCAATTCGCACGCCGGCAAGCGATTCCAGAAAAAAACGCTGGGCATTTCCGACGAACGACTCTTCGTCGTACACAATGGCGTGGATGTAGAGCGTTTCTCGCCATCTGATGAAAATCGCGTCCGAGCAGAACTCGGTATTCCCGAAAAAAACCGCATCGTGGGCATGTTCTGCAGCTTCAAGAAGCAGAAAAACCACGCAATGTACTTCCGAACCGCTCGCCGCGTACTCGATGAAGGCGTACCAGCCGTGTTCCTGTGCGTCGGCGGTGCGCTCCATCAGGGACTGCAGGGGTCGGACGACTACCGCACACGCATGGACGAAATCGTCAAAGAGCTGCACCTCACCGACACCGTGATGTGCCTCGGAAATCGCGACGACATCGTCGATGTCTACAATGCATGCGACGTCACCGTACTGACCTCAGAGCGGGAGGGGACGCCGAACGTGCTTCTCGAATCAATGGCATGTGGCGTCCCGGTCGTCGCAACCGACGTTGCAGACAATGCCATCGTCGTCCCCGACGCAAAGGTCGGGCATATCGTTGATTATGACGATGACAAGACCATGGCCAAGCACCTCACAAAGCTCCTCACGGATGAGACGCATCGGCAGGCGATGGGGACCGCCGCCCGTGCATGGGTCGAGCATGAATTTTCCCTGGAAGCCCTCCGCAACAAAACGCTCGACGTCTACCGCACAGTCCTCAAGAGAAAGTCTTCGCTCCAGCGGAAGCGGTCAGCCAGGCGCGGGAATGTGGGTCGGTGACGCATGGACGCGAAACTTCTAACCTATCCCCACCCCTTCAGAGCAATGTTGGCCATCTGCAGCGACCTCGACGAAACGCCGGACCGAAACGTCTATCTCGATATAGCTAAATATCTGAACACCGACCAGACGACCATCATGGGACCGGGCGTGAACCTTGAGGTCGGAAACACCATTTACTTCGACATGCCCACCGACCAGTATTCCTACCGTGGCACGGACGACGCAGGACGCGAGATGGCCCACGCCCTCATCCACTCAGGCCACATCGACTGCATCCACTCCTACGGCGACTTCGCCACGACCCGCGAACATGCAAAACGAGCACTCGACGATTTATCCAGTCACAATTGTAAAATAGAAGTATGGGTGGATCACTCCAAAGCACCCTCCAACGTAGGTCCGGATATCATGGTCGGCAGCGGTGATCTCCCCGAGGCTGACGTCTACCACACCGACCTCACACTGGAGTACGGCATCCGCTACATCTGGAGAGGCCGCACCACCGTCGTCACCGCCCAGAATACGCCAGTTGGCTTCGGTTCGCTCGCGAGCATCTGGAACCCGCGACACCCGATCGCATCTGCAGGAACGGTGCTCAAGGAATCCGTCAAAATCCACCTGGGGCGCAAGGGTCATCCGCGTTGGGAAATGTACGCTGCCAACGACGTTTTGCGACAATCCACGCTCCGTGACGGGAACGAAATCTGGGAATTCCTCCGATCCCATCCGCACTGGGGCGGGGCTGCCATCGGTGCAGATGCTTCCGGGATTGGTGAGGTTTTGACCCCCCGTATCCTGAATCGCCTCGTGCGACGGCAGGGCGTCTGCATCTGGTATACGCACCTCGGGAAAGTGATCGATCCGGCGTGTCCATTCGACGCACGAGGCCAGGCTGGTTTTCGCCGCCTCGCTCAATACCGCGACGAGGGTCAAATTCTGGTCACCACGACCCATCGCCTGCTCCGCTACCTCACCGCTCGAGACCACCTGAAATACCGTATTTCCGAGCAGGGGGGATTGGTAACGATCGTCCTGGAGTCCGTGGACGATCCGATCTCTGGAAAGCGTGGTCCGGATAAAAACGACGTTCGTGGTTTAACTTTTGAACTGCCCCGTTGTGGCGACGTAGAAATCCGCGATGCCGATGGGAAAGTCCTCCCAAGCGATCGCTTCGAGGTGGATGGCCGGACAATTGTATCGGTGCGATGGGATCCTTTGGTCTTTCCCCAGCTATAAGAATGTCCTATAATACATGAGCGAAAACGACGACACGGTGTCTCAAGCAGCGGGACGGACGGAAACGCGAGGCCTACCCCTCGTACGGGTGTGGTTGTCGTGGGTTTTCCTGCTGATCGTCTACGCATCCGTGCTGATCCTTTCGCGCGTCGCACGCGTTGTGAGGGCTACCAGGTCTGGGGGAGGCGCAAGCAGCACTGTAATAGTTACGGGGACGTTTTACAGCCGCAACTGGTATCTGTCTCACGCTGTTCCACTGGTTAGAAGCAATCTCGGGGAAATCGTGTTCGTGGTCGATGAGCCGCCGTCGCCGCCGCTGGCTGGTGCGCGGTGCGTCTGTCCTTCGAAATGGGTGAGGAAGCTTTTCGGACGCGCCGGTTCCAAGCTGATTGTTATGGGACTGACCGGGTTGAAAATGTCGCCGACGATGGTCATGGGGTATCACATTTTTCCGGGCGCAGTATCTGCGCTTCTGGTCGCGCGATTGCTGGGTCGTCGGGCCTGCTACCAGATGACCGGCGGACCTGTTGAGCTTGTCGGTGGTGGGTGGTTGGCTGAGAACCCTGTGATGCGTGGTCTTGGTCGTCCTTCAGTGGTGCTGGAAAAGCTGGCATTTGCTGTTGCGTGTGAATTTGATCTTGTGGTTGTGCGTGGTCGGCGTGCTCTGGAGCAGATGAAATCGCGCGGTGCTCGCAATGTGGCGATTTTGACCGGGAGCGTTGAGATGCCCCGGCCTGATGCGGATGCGGGCGCGGATACGGAATCGGATGCGGGCGCGAATGCGGAGAATGTGCCGCGTTCGATTGATCTGGTGTTTGTGGGGCGATTGAGCGAGATCAAGCAGCCGGGTCTGTTTCTTGATGTTGTTGGATCGGTTCGGGCATCGTTTCCGGACGTTCGGGCGGTTGTTATCGGGTCTGGTCCGTTGCAGGAATGCCTCGAGAGGCGATGTCGGGATGCTGGTCTGGCGAATAATGTGACGTTCCTCGGTCACCGAGACGACGTAATAGAGTGTCTGGGGGATGCGCGGGTGTTCGTGCTGACCTCGAAATCTGAGGGGTTGTCGATTTCGATGCTGGAAGCGATGGCGTGTGGTTGTGTGCCGGTGGTTCCGGATATTGGTGAGTTGTGTGATTTTGTCGTAGATGGTGTGACAGGCGGGCTTGTGCCGTCAGGCGAGGTGCTTGCCTCGTCTGAGATCGTTGAGGCATTCACGGAGCGGATTTTGGATCTGTTGCGCGATGATGCCAGATGGCGGGAGATGTCGCTGGCTGCTCGATTTGAGATTGAACGTCGCGCGTCGCGCGATGCTGTGGCTGAGCGCTGGCGGGGGTTGCTGGAAGTTGATGAACAGGATGTCGATCGGATAGAGCCGATCTGAGAAGCACGCGTTTGTGATCAGGACCAGGGCCCGAGCTGTGTGATGGATAGAATATGAGCGAGCATGTGAACACACTGAATCCAGCCCATGTGGGTATTTATCGCGTTGAAGGTAGTTACCCGTCCACGCCGCCCTATTCGCCTTCGACGGCGTATCCGGAATATCCGTGGACAGAGACTGTTGGTGGTGCGAGTGCTTCCAACGGCAGCGCTGGTGGTCAGTCCAATCACGTCTATGAGGCTGTCCGCGGTTCGCTGTATCAGCTTGGATACGATGGCGCTCATTATGGGACGTCGGACTGGAACCCGCTTGGCGATCTGGTGACACCTGGTGACACCGTTGTTTTGAAGCCGAATTTTATCCGTGATTTCCATGACGACCCGGATGGTGACATTTCGTGCATCATCACACAGGGTGCAGTGATCCGGGCTGTTCTGGACTATGTGATGATCGCCTTGAAGGGGGAAGGGCGGGTTGTTGTTGCTGATGCTCCGCAGTGTGAAGCTTCCTTTGAAAATATCTGCAAAATCACTGGTTTGCGGGAGATCCAGGCGTTTTGCAAAGAGCGGACGTCCGTGCCGGTTGACATCATCGACCTTCGACCAGAATTCACCGAGAAGGTTGACGGCGTTATTATCGGGCATCGTGTGTTGCCTGGCGACCCGGCTGGTTATACCAGCATCAATCTGGGGCGTGATTCTGAGTTTACCCCCATCAACCATCTCAACCATCGGTTGCACGGAAGTGAATACGACATTTCCGAGGTTGCGAAGCATCATAATGGTGATGTGCATGAATACCTGATCTCCCGGACGATTCTTGACGCGGACGTTTTCATTAACCTTCCCAAGCTCAAGACGCATAAGAAGGTCGGGGTCACGCTGAATCTCAAGAACCTCGTTGGTATCAATGGCAATAAGAACTGGTTGCCTCATCATCTCGAAGGCGTGCCTTGCACCGGTGGTGATCAGTACGCTGCATCCGGGTTCTCTGAGCGTTTTGAACAGGTCATGCTTGCGACCTTCAAGCGTCATTTTCCCAAACTGGGGCGTGCTCGAAAACACATGGCTGCATTCATGAAGAGCGCGGGTCGTAAGACTTTTGGTGACACGAACACCGATCGGATCCGCTCTGGGAACTGGTACGGAAACAACACGACGTGGCGTATGGTTCTCGACCTGAACCGTGCGTTGCGCTATGGTGATGGCGAAGGGAATCTTCACGAGACACCGCAACGGCGTTATTTTTCGTTTGTCGATGGTATCCTGGGGGCTGAGGGCAATGGTCCGATGGGCGGCGATGTGAAGCAGACGGGCGTTATTGTGGCTGGTCCCGATCCTGTGGCTGTCGATCTGGCGTGTGCACGTCTGATGGGATTCGACTATCAGCGCATCCCGACATTGCGCAATGCTCTGACGCCGCACAGGTTTGCCCTGAACGGTGTATTTTATGATGACATTCAATGTCGATCCAATGACCCGGATTTTGATGGTGCTCTTTATGAATGGGAAGGATCGTGTTTTGCGTTTAAACCCCATTTCGGTTGGACGGGCCATGTTGAAATTGATTCCGATGTGGCATCGGTGGCTTCGCAATCCAGGGGTGCTGCTGGTCGCGCACTATCATCGATCGTGCGTGCAATCTCAGCGGTTCTCGCGTTTTGCGTTGTTTTCGTTCTGTTTGCCAGTACCGCGTTTGTAGTCGCCAGCTTCCGTTTGCTGCATTTTGTCACATTTGCTCGATTCAAGCCGCGCCGGTTCGGTCAAGTTCGGCTTCTGCTTGCCGGTACCTTCTACAATGAGAACTGGTTCCGCTCTCATGTACTTCCTCTGACCCGTACTGAGGGTATTTCCGACGTTTATGTTGTTACGGATCAACCTCTTTCCAAGACTGACAAGGTGACGTACGTCTGTCCTCCTCGCTGGGCTCAAAAGGTATTCGGACGTGTACTCACCCGTGCCTACATGATTTTCAAGTGTTCCATGAAATACCATCCCGACATTCTCATGGGCTACCATATCATGCCGAATGCGTTGCTTTGTCTGTTGGCGTCCAGCCTGTTTGGCGGGCGCAGCGTGTATCAGATGACGGGTGGTCCCATTCAGATCATCGGTGGTGGACCTGGCAGCGAGAACGCACTGCTCTGTCGTCTTCGGCGTGAGTCCTGGATACTCGAACGACTCATCTATCATCTCGTGCGCCAGTTCGATCTTGTGGTTGTCCGCGGTCAGAAGGCGGTTGATTTTATGGCTGAGCATCGCCTCGCCAAGCGCATTGTGATCATCACTGGCAGCATTCACATTGACCCTGCGCTATTGAATCGGATTCAGCCGCAGTTCGACCTCGTCATGGTTGCGAGACATATATCAGAAAAGCAGCCATCAAGATTTGTGGACATCACTCATGCCATCAGCAAGTACCGTCCAAATGTGCGAGCTGCATTTGTCGGCGAAGGGCCACTGACCACCGAGTTGAAAGCACAGGTGAAGCGACTTGGTATTCAGCGAAACGTTCTCTTTCTTGGTAAGCTTGCTCGTGTCGATGAGGTGCTTGCCGCAAGCAGTCTTTTCGTTCTCACTTCGCAGACTGAAGGTTTATCGATCGCCATGATCGAAGCGATGGCTGCGGGTCTTCCTGTACTCGTGCCGAACGTGGGCGATCTTGGATCGCTGGTGGTGGATGGAGAAAATGGATTTTTCATCGATCCCGACGATGTTGAAAACACTGCACGACGCATCGCAGATCTTCTTGACGACGAAATACGCCTGCAAGCCATGTCACATGCTGCACAACAGCGCGCCACCGAAACGAACAGCATCACTGCCATCGCGGGTCGATGGGATCGTTTACTTCCCGGTTGGCTTCATGCTGATGGTGCTTTGACGTCTAAAGCATCAACGAGCCTTCGTTGTGAGTTAGATAATGGTCAGGTGTCGAAGAAACGCCTTGTGACCAAGAAGAGTGCGTTGTCGAAAAAAAATCTGTGGGAAGCGACCCCGCCCTATTTGCGTCGTGCACTCGGAGCACTTCCCTCTCACATTCCACCGCAATATTTACTGGGTGCAAAATTTCGCCAGAACCGCCAGTTCGTGAATGACGTAGATACCTGGAGTGCAGATCAATCCGCGGAGTATCAACTCCAGCGCCTCCAGCGACTCATCTCACTCGCATATGATAAGAGTGGATATTATCGCGACGCGTTTGCCGATATCGGATTCGAGCCAGGCGACCTCAAGTCGCTTGAAGACCTGCATGATCTTCCGATCATCGACAAAAAGGTTATCCTGGAACACCTCGATGACATGGTGACGACAGACGTTGGGATGTCGCATGTTGACCTTGTATCAACGAGTGGTTCCAGCGGGATGCCACTTCGATTTTACACATCAAGCGATCGTTCTGCGATTGAATACGCGTATCTTGTGGCTGCGTGGGAGCGTGCTTCCTACCGGATGGACATTCCGCTGGCAGTGATTCGTGGGCAGCTCGTCCAGGCTGATCGGAATGGGTTGTTCCATGAGTATGACCCCATCCTTCGCCGCCACTATTACAGCAATTTTCATATGACCGATGAACATATGGAGCGATATTTACAGCATATTGCGACGATTGGACCGTGCTTCCTGCACGTCTTTCCATCCAGCATTGCAGCACTGTCCCGTTTTATCGATCGGAGCGGGGTAGACGTTCCGGCGAACATTCTGGGAATTTTAGCGGGTTCTGAAAACATTTACGACGAAGATCGCAGACGTGCAGAGCGCACCTTCGGCGTTCGTTACTATTCCTGGTATGGTCACTCGGAAAAGCTCGTGATGGCCTCCGAATGTGCTGAATCAACTGACTACCATGTCTTTCCAACGTACGGATATTTTGAACTCCTCGACAAGGATGACCGTCCCATCAATACACCCGGTCAGTCTGGTGAGATCGTTGGGACCGGGTTCATTAACGAGATCACGCCTTTTATACGTTATCGGACTGGAGATTTCGCAACCTATGTTAGTGACCATTGTAAGGCGTGCGGACGGGCGCATCCGATCATCAATCATTTACGTGGACATCGGACACAGGAGGTGCTTGTCGCTGCTGACCGCAGCATAATATCCTGGGCTGCAATCAATATGCACGATGACACATTTGTCCGTGTCCGGCAGTTCCAGTTTCAACAGGAAACGCCGGGCGAGGTTGTTCTGCGTATCGTACCGACCGCCGGATTCGGGGTGGAGGATGTTGACCGTATTCACCGCAATCTCAATAAAAAACTGGAAGGTCGCATCACCTTCGAGGTGCAGATAGTTCGCGACATACCGCTCACAAAGAGCGGTAAAAGCACATATGTTGATCAGCATATCGATATCGATGCGCTGCTTGAATTGGAGGTCTCAGCATCGTGAAGCAGGTTGTTCAGAACTACAACAGCGGGGAGCTGAAGCTCCAGGATGTGCCCACTCCGATCTGTAAATCCGGCGGGGTTCTGGTCCGAACGCACTATTCACTCGTCAGCACTGGTACCGAGCGTATGAAGGTCAGCCAGGCGAGAATGAGCAAACTGCAGATGGCGAAAGCGCGACCCGACAAGGTCAAGCAGGTCATTCAGAGTGCGAAACAAGTCGGTATTATGGAGACCTACAACAAGGTCCGGGAACGACTCGACTCGCTGACGCCGCTCGGGTACAGCCTGGCTGGGACCGTGGTCGAAGTCGGCAGCAGTGTCGATGAATTTTCCGTCGGAGACCTCGTCGCTTGCGCGGGAGAGGGTATCGCCTGCCACGCCGAATATGTGTTCGTGCCGCGTAATCTATGTGCGAAAATACCAGAGGGGGTCGAACTCTCCGACGCAGCCTTTAGCACGGTTGGTGCGATCTCGATGAATGGCGTACGCCAGGCTGAGGTGACCCTTGGCGATACTGCTCTGGTGATTGGGCTTGGGCTTGTCGGATTGCTTGGTGTGCAGATTTTGAAGGCGGCTGGCTGTCGTGTCATTGGCGTCGATCTCGATCCTGCAAAAATCGATCTGGCGAAAACCTGCGGCGCAGATATTGCTCTCCGGCGTGACGACCCATCCCTCCTTGACACGATCCTGCGAGAAACCGGTGGGGCTGGTGCGGACATCGCATACATCGCAGCCAGCACCAAAAGCAGCGATCCTATGGCGCTGGCTGGGGAAATTCTTCGCGATCGTGGACGCGTCGTGGTTGTCGGGATGGTTCCCGTCGAAGCGGACTGGCAGCTTTATTACAACAAGGAACTCTCCGTTGTCATGTCCCGGTCCTACGGGCCAGGGCGCTACGACCGAAACTACGAGCAAAAAGGTATCGATTACCCCATCGGGTATGTCCGCTGGACCGAAAAACGAAACATGGAGGAATTCCTCCGCCTCCTGAAGATCGGGGCTGTCGAACCAGGTTTGCTCACGCCTGAAGTTTTCCCATTCGAACAAGCTGCAGAAGCCTACGGGCAACTCCACGAAGCACCCGGCAAGCACGCCACCGGTTTGCTCTTCAAATACAAGACCGACACGCCCATCGAGCGGCGTATCAACATCCCGTCGAACAGCTCCAAAGTCGCCGCCCGGAGCGGTGGTGGCAGCGTCAGCGTCTGCATGATTGGTGCGGGGAACTTCACCACAGCCACGTTGATCCCTGCCCTCAAAGCTGCACAGGGCGCGAAGCTCACCGCCATCTGCTCTGCGGCTGGTCTGACTGCTGCCAGTGCAGCCGGTCGCCACGGATTTGAATACGCAGCCTCAGATTACCAGGAATTGCTGAACGACGATTCCATAGACGCCGTCATCATCGCCACGCACCATGACACGCACGCGACATTCACCTGCGACGCCCTCCGCGCTGGCAAACACGTTTTCGTCGAAAAACCCATCGCGCTGACCTCCGAGCAACTCGACGATGTCATGGTCGCTCAGGCAGAAACCGGTAAGCTCGTCATGCCCGGGTTCAATCGCCGTTTCAGCCCGCTATCCGTCGCCCTCCGAGATTTCTTCGCAAAACGGAGCAGCCCGATCGAAATTGTATGTCGCGTCAACGCTGGTGAAATCAAATCTGACTCCTGGTATCAGGATCCCGAGGAGGGTGGGTGGCGAATCATCAGCGAGGGGTGTCATTTCATCGATCTCATCCGTTTCATCTGCGGCTCGCCGCCGGTACGCGTGTTCGCCGAGATGGTTGGTGGCGACATCGCCGGTCTGCAAAATGACAATTGTCAGGCGAGCCTCAAAATGGAGGACGGAACCATTGCTACTTTCATCTATGTAGCCAATGGCGATCCATACTACGAAAAAGAGCGAATCGAAGTCTTTGGTCAATCCCGCGCCGGCGTCATTGACAACTGGCGTGAAGCGCGACTCAGCAGCGGCGGGAAGACGCAAAAGGTCAAACCCGCAGCCACGGGCAAGGGACACAAAAACGAAATGGCAGCTTTCATCGATGCGATACGCGAGGGAGGAGCTTGGCCACTACCCTTCGATCAGGCGGTTGGAACGACGCTGTGTACCTTCGCCATCGCCGAATCGCTCAGAAGTGGGCAGCCGGTCATACTGTCGTAAGCATATGTCGGTTGGGACTGCCGTGTCGCGGTCTGTTATTAGCATTGTTTAGCAGGGCAGGAGTGTTGCGGTGCTCGCTCAGGGCTTTCAAAATCTGGTTTCCCAGACGCTCGGTTACGGCGTGATGCAGCATCGCGTCGCCCTCAACCGCAGCATCGGGACATTCTATCGATCGCTCGTCGCGTCCGAATATCAAAGCCCAGACTACTTCCGATCCGCCCAGTGCGATCGCCTGCGTGCGTTGCTTGTGCATGCAGGAACCAACGTGCCTTATTATCGTGAGTTGTTCCGAAAGATCGGCTTTGATCCGAGCAGGATTCAAGACGTCAGCGAGCTGGAGCAGTTGCCGAAACTCACGAAGGACATCATCCGCCAGCGCGTAGACGATCTCATCGACGAGAACCTCGACAAGCGCGATCTGCTCGAAAATTTCACGGGTGGATCCACCGGAACCGCAATGGCGTTCTATCAGGACAATAATTACCTGGCGGAGGGGGGCGCTGCGTCAGCCTTCAGCAACGCCATGGCGGGGTGGCGTCCTGGGAAACCGCAGGCGCGACTCTGGGGCGCTCCCAGAGACATGGCTGAGTATGATTCGTTTCGAGCGAAGGTGCGTTGTTATCTCTACAACAACCATCAGTTCAACGCGTTCGAGCTATCGGACGAGAAGCTCGCGTACTACGACAAATGCTTATCACGCATTCGGCCCACCATCCTCGTATGCTACGCATCGGCCGCATATAGAATGGCTGACTTTCTTCAGCGTGCAGGGAGACGCGCCACATATCCCACTCAGGGTGTCATTACCTCGGCAGAGATGTTGTATCCGAAAATGCGTGAGGTGATCGAGGAGATATTTCCGACGCGTGTCTTCGACCGATATGCGTGTCGCGAGGTGGGAGCGATTGCGTCCGAGTGCAGTGCCCACGATGGATACCATGTCCACATGCTCGTGAATGTGGTCGAAATCGACAGAAGCGGGGGTGCATCTGAATACGGCGGTGCATCTGACGCCGCTGGCGAAGGCGAACTTCTGGTCACGAATCTCAGCAATTACGCGATGCCGTTCATTCGTTATGAAATCGGTGATCGGGCGACGCCGCTCGCTGGCGTGTGTTCCTGTGGGCGTGGGACGCAGCGACTTGGCACCATTACCGGACGAACCACCGATTTTTTCCTCGGGCGTGATGGCAATTATATTGCAGGTCCGTCGCTGACCCTGCTGTTCTACGGTGTCGATTCTATCCAGCAATACCAACTCATTCAGAACGATTACGACAGTTATGTGCTGAAGATCGTACCGGCGTCCGATTTTCGTGAAAGCGAAATCGAAACGCTTCTGTCACGCATCAGGTTGTACCTTGGAGCGCAGGCTGACATTGACGTGCGTCGCGTGGACGCCATCCCGCCCACGGAGCAGGGAAAATTCCGATTCATTGTCTGCAATATGAAGGGCGGCGGTTCCGTGACAGCCCCAAATCGCGAAATGGTGAAACAACCGTCATGATCCGACTTTCAGTATTTGCTATTCTGATCATGGCGATCTGGTTGTACGCGTTCCGCGACTGGTATATATCCCTGTGCGGGCTGATCGTGCTGACCGTCTTGACGCAGATGGACGACATGCCGACAACGATGATGGGCATCCAGGGTTTGAACCCGTGGAACCTGACGCTTGTTGTGGTGACGCTTGCGTGGTTGATCCAGAGGACGAAGGAGAACCGACCGTGGAAGCTTGGTGCATTGCCGACTTTGGTGATTATCGCTTACGCGGGGAATTTGCTTATCGCGTTTTTACGCGAGATAACCGATCTTGGCTCCTTCCCGCCGGGTCATCCCAAGGGGACATTTTCAGGTGTCCTGGCGGATGATTTCATCAACCCATTCAAATACATGTGGGCAGCGTTTTTATTGGGGGATGGCGCCAACACGCGACAGCGGGCGAAAACTGCGATTCTGGCCATCATTATTTTGGGCGTCGCATATGGCGTGATGGTCGTCAAAGTGGTCCCATTGGGGACGTTGATCGACAGCGGACGGATGATGCTGGTCCGAAAGAAAATCGACAACGAAGTCGGTTTGCACGCCAACGATATGTCGAAAGTCCTGCTCGTCACCTTCTGGAGTATCGTCGCAGCCCATCATCTATGGAAGGGTACTCTACAGAAGTTCGGATTCGTGATTATGTCGGGGTTTGCGCTGGTTGGAATTGCCGCATGTTATTCACGGGCGGGTTATGCGACGTTTCTGGGCGTGGGGTTGATTATGGCGTGTGTGCGATGGCGAAAGCTGTTGTTGATTGGACCCTTTGCGCTGGTGATCTTCTGCCTGGTCTTTCCATCCATTGTCGAACGATCGCTGATGGGGTTCGAGTCAAACTATGCTGGTGGAGGTTCACCGGATCTCAACGAAATCACCGCCGGACGCACAGGCAATCTCTGGCCTCCAACGATCGAGGAAATTGGTAATGCACCATTTCTGGGGCAGGGGCGACTCTCCATCTTACGGACGGACGCGTATGGGAAAATCATGGCCCTTGAGGGCAACTGCCCGAGCACGCCGCACAACGGATACCTGGAGGTTCTGATCGATACGGGGTTCCTGGGATTGGCCATCACGAGCGCGTTTTTCCTCGGGATCGCCGGATTATCGTTCGCATTGATGCGCGACGCGGACCCCCTGATGCAGACAGTCGGTGGCATGGGGGTGGTCGCATCGTTGTCCTTATTGATCAATGCGATGTCGGGGGGAATCTTGTTCCCGGATCAGGGAATGCTGGGAATGCTGTGTAGTTTCTTCCTGTCGTGTCGACTCTGGGCGGGGCGCGGGCGACTTTATGGTGTAGCGAAACAATCGCTTGTGCGCCGACCTGTCCCAGTGCAGGTTCGACCACGTTACCACATGAGAACACAATAAGCGTTGAGGAAACCATGAGGGATTTTGTATTCTTGACATCTGCCAGTTTTTCAGGTTCGACGCTCCTGACCTTCCTGTTGAACACGCACCCGAGCATCGCCACCATCGGCGAGATGAAGGGCGACAGCATGGACCTGGAGCAATACGCATGCTCCTGCGGATCGCCGATCGGGAAGTGCTCGTTCTGGGGCAGGGTCGTGGAGAATATGCGCGAACGCGGGTTTGGGTTTGACCTGGCAGATGTGGCGACACAATGCGGATTCAAACTCCCGAACGATCATTTCGCCAACAAGGTCGTACGCCATCGCGTGCGCAGTCTTCCCCTTGAGGTCGCGCGGGAGGCGTTTATCGGGCTTGCACCAGCCTGCCGACGTGCGTTCCCGGAAATCAGGCGGAGAAATGCAGCTTTTGTGGAAACAGTCTGCGAACTGAGCGGGAAACCGATATTCCTGGACGCGTCGAAAGACCCGATCCGGTTGAAATATTTGCGGAGAATTCCGGAATTCCGGATTAAAGTACTCAGCATCGTTCGCGATGGACGCGGCGTGATGAACTCGATGATGAAGCGTCACACATTGTCCCCCGAGGAGGCTGTCCGAGAATGGGTCGTCGCTCAGGAAGAAATCGCAACAGCCCTTAACTGGTTCGATCCGTCGCAGGTACTGAGCATCCGTTATGAGGATTTATGCCTTGACCCGGACGGCGTGCTGGGGCGAGTCTTTGAATTTTTGGGCGTGTCACCGTCGGAGGCTGTCCGGGATTTTCGTTCCGTGGAGCATCATATTCTGGGCAATCCCATGCGGTTTCAGAATTCCTCAGAAATCGTACTGGATACCAAATGGAAGACCATGCTGACACCTGAGCATCTGCAGGTATTCGACCGCGTCGGTGGAGCTTTGAACCGGCGACTGGCGTATGACAAAAACGAAGCAGCTCCGCCAGTCACAGCGGGCGCGGGCGTTTAGCGGAGAGGTAAGATCATGTGTGGAATTTGCGGATTTGTGCAGACGCATCCTGTGGCTGACAACGCCGAGTCGGTCGTGGTGTCAATGCGCGACACAATGATCCACCGTGGCCCTGACGGGGCGGGGGTACGCATCGGGAAGCAGTACGCACTCGGGCACCGACGACTCATCATTGTCGATCTCTCCGAAAAAGGGCGTCAGCCTATGTGCAACGAAGATGGTACCGTGTGGATTTCATTCAACGGTGAAATCTACAACCATCTCGACATCCGCCCGGAGCTGGAATCATCTGGCCACGTCTTCCGGTCGCACACAGATTCAGAGGTGATCCTTCACGGATGGGAGGAGTGGGGCATTGGTATTCTGGATCGTTTGAACGGAATGTTCTCATTCTGCATCGTCGATGAGCGACGGGGGAGTACCCTTCTCGCACGCGATAGAATAGGAATCAAACCGCTCGTCTACTTCAGAACGGACGAGACAATCGTCTTCGCATCAGAGACAAAAGCCCTCCTCCGGCACCCCGAATGTCCGCGTGAGATGCGTCCGGAAGTCGTGGCTGAGCAATTGATGTTCCGTCACCTTGCGGGGTCTCGAACGATGGTGCGCGGCATCGATCATCTCGAACCAGCACACTACCTCCTTCTGGATAATCGATTGAAGGGAAAACCGACGCGATATTGGGGCGTCGAGGCGTGCAGAGGCGAGGGGGAATCTCAAACACCCGACACCCTGCGTTCGCTCCTGGATGAAAGTGTCAGGCGACGGATGATGAGCGATGTCCCTCTGGGGACGCAGCTCAGCGGCGGGTTGGATTCAAGTCTCGTAACGCGATTGGCAAATGATCTCTCGCCCTTCCCGCTAAAAACCTACTCCATCGGGATCGACATCAAAAACTACAACGAGCAGGAATACTCATCCCTGGTCGCTAAGGATGTCGGCACGGACCACTGTGCGATCGGCGTCCTGGCCGACGAATTCGACGCATCCCTCGACGAAATGGTCTGGTTCATGGACGCCCCCATCGACCATCCAAACAGCATTTTCCTATACCTCCTCTGCCTACGAGCCAAGCAGGATGTCACCGTCCTCCTCACCGGCGAAGGCGCCGACGAACTAATCTGCGGCTATGAACGATACGCATATTACCGCCGCGTCATGGATAAATACTTCGCACTACCATCCATGTTGAAGGGGGCGATGGGATTGGCTCCGCAAGGACTGTCCAATCGAAAAATCCGCATGGTCAAACAGTGGTCAAAATTCGGACCAACCGGCATGGCCATACGCAACTCCCGCTTCGGCAGCGACGCCATGCTCGGGATGCTGGCGGACACAGTCACCCTGGATTTAGGCGTCCGCGAATCGTTGATCGAACGCTATTCAGACAGTTCAGCCATCGACGCATTGTTACGATTGGACCAGCAGGCATACCTCGTCTCCATCTTGCACCGTCAGGACCGCGTCAGCATGGGAGCATCCGTAGAAGCACGCGTCCCATTCCTCGACCACACCTTGGTCGAATGCGTAAACCAGATCCCCTGGACAGACAAGCTCGATGGCGAAAACGGGAAGATGATTTTGAAGCGGGCAGCGCGCGGCGCGATCCCGGATCGAATCATAGATCGCCCCAAAATGGGCTTCCCGATCCCACTGGAGCACTGGTTCCGCAAGAAGGGCGGGTTATATCCGCGGCTGTCCATCCTGACCGACGCACACAGCAGCATACTCGATTTCATGGACGCAAAAGGCGTGCGACGTATGATCGACGAGCATACAGGCGGTTCGCAAAACCATGCGGAAGACCTCTGGATTCTGCTCGCCTTTGAAATGTGGAAACGCAGATTCCTGGACGACCCTTCAACGCAAAATGAGGTATCACCACCAGAAAAACTACTGACCAATGGAGCGGTATCGGCATGTTGACACCGGTAGCAGGATCAGCCTCAGGTGCATCATCCCCGGATACGCCATCCCCGGAAGCAGGTCCAGGCGGAGCATCAAAACCCGTCAATCAGAACACTGCAAAGGGTGCAGAGTCAGCACGCTTCGCAAAAAACGTCCTCGCAAACTGGGCAGGTCAGTTCGTAGTGGTCGCCAGCGGATTTGTATTACCACGCTTGCTCGGCGATACGCTCGGACAGGTCCAGCTCGGCGTCTGGGATTTCGCATGGATGATTCGCTCAATGATATCCATGAGTTCTTTCAGCATGGCATCCTCGGTAGGGCATTACGTCTCGCGCTTCAGAGCATCAGAAAACTGGACCGAGCTGAATCGGAAAATTGCATCGACATCCTCGCTGGTAATCATCACCTCAACTCTAGCAGCCGCAATCACCCTGGGCGCCGCATACTACACACCATGGATGACCAGCAAGGAAACCGTTGAAATTCAACAGTTGACGCAGTTGATGGTACTCGCCATGGGATTCGCCGCATCATTGCAGATGTTCATACAGCTTTTCGGAGGCGTGATTGTAGGCGTTCATCGGTTCGATCTGCTAAACAAGGTGGAAATCGCTGTGGACGTGTTGATGGTCTCAGGGTTCTTCGTAGCATTGTTGTGCGGCGGAGGCCTGGAGATCATGGGCGGCCTGGTCGTTCTACGACAGCTTGGAGACATGATCGCAAAACGCATGATCGCAAGAAGACTCTGCCCGAAAATAAAATTCACACCCCGATGGAACGACTGGCCCGTCATGAAGGAAATCGCCGGATATGGAACCAAAACCATGGCGAACACATTGGCCACTCTCATCACATACCAGGCAGTCATCATCATGCTCACCAAAGTCTGTGGCATCGGTGTGGTCCCACTACTGGCCCGCCCCAGAGCACTGATCCAGTTCGCAACGCGATTCGTCATGGGCTTCGCACGCGTACTGGTCCCCAAAGCAGGCGAACTCTACGAATCCGGATCGAAGGATGAACTGGGACGCCTGCTCATCAGCGGCACACGCGGCGGACTGTTTCTCGTCCTGCCGATCGTGAGTGTATTCCTCTGCCTGGGATCACCACTATTAACGGTATGGATGGGACCGGACTACGCAGACCAGAAAGTCCTGACGATCCTGGGGCTGGGATTCCTGCCTTTCCTCTCCCAGCGAGGAACGTGGCATATACTCATGGGCGTCGGAGCACATGGGTTGGCATCGATCGCATCACTGGCAGGAGCATTCCTCACAGTCGCACTATCGGTCCTCTTCGTATACCACTGGGAATGGGGCGTGGAGGGAGCTGCCTACGCCATGGTAATCCCACTCGCAATCGTGCATGGAATCGTATTCCCCCTCGCAGGATGTCGCGCCACCAGCGCATCAATAGGAACCTATGCCCTGCAGAGTATCGTCCGACCCGCCATCGCCGGCATGCCTTTCATCGCGATCCTGCTCGCAGCAAGATGGAAGTTCCAGGACCAGCCCCTCACCTCTCTATTGGCAGGAGTGGGCGCTGGAGGACCGATATTACTCATCGTATACTGGTTCTTCGCATTACCCGATGAGATAAAGTGCAAAATCGTGGGCAAGATAAGAAGTCGCGGCGCGTAACGTCGCACCACCGATCGTGACGATAGTACCTTGGAAGATCGTATGAACTACGGACGGATAGTGTATGGAGCATCTGTGATGTCAACACCAGCACCAATCATTTGCATCGGCTGTATCAGATCAGGAACAACGATATTGGCCGATACCCTGCGGGACGCTTATCGGTCGTCAATCGATTTTGACGACCTGGATTTCGAAGCCCGTACATTCTGGCAGCAGTTCGGATGCTGGATGGGAAGCGCCAAAAGCGGAACATACTGCAAGGGGGCAACCGCCGACGACGCAACGCCTGAATTGAAAAAACGCATCGCGGAATATGTCGCAAATCGCACCAGCACAGGAAAACACATCGTCAGCAAGTGTCCGCACCTGGCAAACAAAACCTCATTCGTACGCGCGATGCTCCCGAACGCAAAAATCATACACATCATACGAGACTGTCACGGCACAGCCGCAAGCACAAAACTCGTCATGCAATCCGCACTCAAGGCAGATCCGCATTACGAAGTCCCCTTCCACTCCTATTGGCCAGACTGCGAGCGACCCTGCTGGTCCGTCATTCCCGTCGATCCAGACAACCTTCCGAACTATGCACCCCGAAAGCGACTCGGCGGACTCATCAAACGCCCACGCCTCATGCCCGGCTGCCTCGAGCATGCAGATACGAAAGCCTTTCACCAGGAGCACACAGACGCGTCGCGATACTATCCGGGCGAAGGCTTTGCCAGAATTCCGGAGTCCTGGGTACGATTGAACCATATGATCGTCACAGATTTACGCGACACACCAGACGATATGAAAATGACCATCCATTACCACGACTTCTGCGACGACCCGCGAGGCGTCGTCTCTCGGATCGCGGAATTTGGGGGCGTGACGGATGTGGATTTACAGGCAGTCCCCGAGCAGATGGACAGTTCCACCCGCAACAAATGGAAGAAGAACCTGAGCGAAGCAGAACAAAAATCTGTAAATGATGTACTGAGGAAATTCTCATCAATGGTAGAAGAAATCCAGGCGACCGTCCCGCAACCATTGGCTGGCGTAGTTTAGCAGCAAAGGTAGACTCCGCGTACGGACCACGCCTCACCACGGGTGGCCCGCCTCACCACGCGTACCCCACCTCACCTTGGGTGGCCCACCTCTTCAGAGGTGGGGAAGTTCCGTAGGGCAGGCTATTGCCTGCCAAGCAATGAACGCATCATGAGAGAATGTTAGAATATTGTCCCAGCACTCAGACCAACCAAGTATCTGCTTCGTCGCTGTAAAAGCATACGCCTGCCTATCAGGCAGAGACGACATCAGTCACATCGGCGGCGCAGAGGTACAGCAGGTCCGAATCGCAAGGGAGCTTTCACGCCGTGGATACCCCATACGGTTCGTCACACTGGACCACGGTCAGCCAGACGCCGAGGAGATCGACGGCATACGCGTCTTCCGGGCATACCCCGAGGATGCAGGCCTGCCGCTCATGCGTTTCTTCCATCCAAGAGCATCAGGCCTCTGGCGGGCGATGCGTCGGGCAGACGCCGACATCTATTACCAGCGGACCTGCGACACCGTGACAGGCGTCGTGGCAGCATTCAGCAGTATGCACGGAAGACCCTTCGTATACAGTGTGGGGCATGACGAAGAGTGCATCCCGGAGTTACCACATTGTCCATCCCTTAGAGAACGAATACCCTTCAAATGGGGCTTGCACCATGCGAACGCCGTCGTCGCACAGACACGGTCGCAGGTGCAGATGCTCACCAGAAACTTCAGCGTCCCATCCACGATCATCAGAAGTTGCATTCCAGAACCCGATCCAGTGGACAACACTGTCGAGCGCAGTGGCCGAAGACTTCTCTGGCTGGGTCGGTTCGCCACCGAAAAGCGACTTGGGTTTTTATTGGACGTGGCAGAGAAAATACAATCAGACGAAAAAATACAAAATGTGACATTCGATGTCCTCGGTGACGGACTCAACGACTCAATAATAGCACTCAAGGAACGAGCTGCTCGATTGAAAAATGTAACCCTCCACGGATACATCCCGCATCGGCAGGTGGGAGCCTACTACGAGCGCGCAGACGTCCTCATAAACACCAGCCAGTCAGAAGGCTTCCCAAACACGTTCCTGGAAGCATGGTCCCGAAAAATACCCGTCATCACCACCTGCGACCCAGATGGCATCACCGCTGAGCATGGGCTGGGCATCGCATGCAACACGGTCTCCGAAACAGTGGAAGCAGTGCAGAAAATCTGCGGCGACGCTGATTTACGCTCCAGACTGGGCGACGCTGGCCACGCATACTTTCGCACGAACCACACCGTAAAAGCAGCCGTCGATGCCTACGAAGCGCTCTTTAAGGAATTGACCCTAAGTCATGGACCCACCAGACCGGTGACACCCAAGGCCAAGTATGCATAGCGGAGGATCACGCTAAATGTGTGGCATCACCGGAATTTGCATGACAGATTCAAGTGCAGCCGTATCCGAATCGCTCCTTCGCGAGATGACAGATACGCTCACCCACCGCGGACCCGATGGCGAGGGATATCTCATCCGAGGGAATATCGGACTCGGGCATCGCCGACTTTCCATCATCGACCTCGAGGGGGGCGATCAACCCATTTACAATGAGGACGGAAAAATCGGCATCGTCTTCAACGGCGAAATCTACAACTATGTCGAATTGATGGCCGACCTCAAATCCCGAGGCCACACCTTCCAGACAAGTTCCGACACTGAAGTGATACTTCACGCCTACGAGGAATTTGGCGAGGCGTGCGCAGAAAAATTGCGCGGTATGTTCGCATTCGCAATCTACGATGGCCACGACCAGAGCGTGTTTTTGGCGCGGGATCGACTTGGGATCAAACCGCTGTTTTATTGGACGCAAAATGATCGATCGCACAATGCTCGATCGCACGGCGACAGATCGCAGGGCGACCGACTGATCTTCGCCAGTGAGCTGAAAGCAGTCGTCTGCGACAAGGGCGTAAAGCGCGAGGTGGATACGCGGGTCTTGGGTGAGTATCTGACATATGGCTACATTCCGGGGGATCGGTGCATTCTGAAGGGGGTCGAGAAGCTGCCGCAGGGACACACGATGCGGTGGCGGGATGGGCGTGTGACGATTCGGCGGTATTGGGATGTTGAGATGGAGTGCCAGGAGGGGGGCACCCGGACTGATGCAGATTATGAAGCAGAGCTTGATGAAGTGCTACAGGATGCAGTGCGTCTGCACCTGCGGTCGGATGTGCCGGTGGGGGTGATGCTGAGCGGCGGGGTGGACTCAGCCATCATGGTGGCGCTGGCGAGTTTGGCGCTCGACAAGCCGGTGAAGACGTTCAGCGTTGGGTTCGCGGAGGGGGACTTGAACGAGCTGAGCGTGGCGAGGCTGTCGGCTGAGCGGTATGGGACGGAGCATCATGAGATCACGGTGAAGGATCATGATATTGGGGTTTTGCCCGATGTGGTCTGGCATCTGGATGAGCCGTTTGCCGATCCCTCGTCGTTGCCGACGTTTTATGTGTGTCGTGAGGCTGCCAAGCACGTAAAAGTTTGTCTGACGGGCGATGGAGCGGACGAAGCCTTCGCGGGGTATTCGCGGTATCGCGAAGCGTTGAGCTATCGTTATACGGACTGGGCGCCGGCTGGCGTGCGGAAGGTGTTGTGCGGGTCGGTCTCGGCTGTCATGCCGCAGGCGATGTGGGGAAAGGGGTTGCTGGGTCGGGTCGGTTCTGACGGGGCGCGGCGGTATCTGGATTCTGTGGGTGTGTTTTCTGTGGCTGATGCGATGCGTACTCTCTCTGGGGATGTGCGGGAGAGTGATCGTGCGATGACTGCGTTTCTGGATCCGTATTTTGGCGGGGATGGGCGGGACATTGTTTCGACGTTGCAGTATGCGGATCAGAAGACGTATCTGCCGGATGATATTCTGGTGAAGGCTGACCGGATGTCGATGCAGAATTCGCTTGAGACGAGGCCGCCGTTTCTGGATCACAAGGTGATCGAATTTGCGAATCGGTGTCCTGCCGGTCTGAAGCTGGATGGTGACGGGGTGAGCAAGGCGATCTTGAAGCGGGTGCTGGCGGATCGGATTCCGCGTGAGGTGATCGAGCGGAAGAAGACGGGTTTTGGTCTGCCGACGAAGCATTGGTTCCGTGGGGGCATGGAGGGGATGGCGCGGGATATGCTGCTATCACCGTCGTCTCGGAGTTCGGTTTATTTCAAGCGGTCGGTGGTGGAGGGGATCATCGACGGCCATCAGCGCGGGATGCGTGATTTGAGTCGGAAGATATGGTCGCTGCTGGTCTTCGAGCACTGGTGTCGGGCGTACAAGGTGTAACTGCATGCCACACATATTCGACGGCCCATAATAAAGTAGAATGTCCCCTTTTTTCCCTTTGTTATTACGGTTATTGCAGGTGTGATCGTTGATCTTCGGGTTCCCCACCTCTGAAGAGGTGGGCCACACTGCGTAAGAACGATCTGCCATACGTTGGGTTTGTGCAGTGACTCAGTATTGGCACTCCTTCGACACACGCACTGGCGGACAAGCCGCCAGTGGCACCCGGCGCAGCGTACCCTACCTGTTTCCTTCGAGAAACGTACCGGCGGGCATGCCGCCAGTGGCACCCGGTGTACGGGGTGTAACTGCATGCCACACATATTCGACGGCCCATAATACATAATAAAGTAGAATGTCCCCTTAAACATGTCCCCTTAAACATGTCCCCTTAAACACGGCACAGCGGACCCTACCTGGCTCCATCGAGTGTGAGTGGGCATAGACGTGCCGGCCTCAGCGTCCCCAGCCGGGGGCGGCTGGGCTACGTGAAAAAGTGGCTGGGCTACTTGAAAAAGGGGCTGGCTACATTTTAGTCGAGGATGTTGTGGAGGGTCTGGGTCTGGACGGATTCGGGGGCGGACCAGACTAGGAAGAACATGGCTTCCCTTGCGAGTCGCTGGGCAGGGTGCGATCGGAGGTAGCCGGAACCCTTCGCGAGCGTGGTGAGCGTGATGGCCAGGCGGATGACGAGGTCGTTCACGGCTGACCGCACGACGGCGTTGGAGGGTTCCGCCTTGGAATCTGACAGTGCGTCTGCGGCTGCGTAAAGTCTCTGGCGGACGGCGTGGTATTGATCGAGGCATTTCGTACCAAAGCTGGCCAGCTCGGGCGATCGGCGGGGGAGGATGTCGTCGAGCGCGTCCACCATCGCACCTGCCAACCCCATTCCCGTCGCACTTACGACGAGTGGGCGAACGGTCGATCGGATGGCGAGCGCTTTTTCGGCTGGTCCTCGGATGATGTCAGCAGTCGAGACGATCACGCCCTTGCAATGGACGGCTGTCGTGTAGCTGGACTGTACGGCTGCGGTTTCCATAGGAGCATCGATCGAAATCCCGGGATCGTCGGTGGGGATGACTGCCAGGATTTGCTTCCGGTCGGGCGTGACGCCGCCTGTCACGATCATGTCTACTTTTGCTGCGGCGGTGACCCATGGCATGAGTCCTGAGAATGTGACGCATTGATCGTCGCAGGTCGCGGACATGGCTGGCGTTCCGGACTGATGCGAAGTGGTGAGCTGACTGATGCCGACCGTAAGCTGCAATTCTGCCTTGGCGAGCTGTGGAGCGAGTCGATCTTTCAGGTCCTGATTGTCGCCGGTGATGATGATGTCTGCGGCTGCATCGTGCTGGGTGAAAACCAGTGCAGTCGAGAGGCATCCTCGGGCGACGGCTTCGTATGCCAGCAGCATTTCTGTTGGCTTGTGTCCTGCTCCGCCGTACTGCTCTGGGATGATCCCCTGGAAGACTCCGGATTTTTTGAGCAGGTCGACGGACTCAGCCGGCCAGCGTGCGTCGCGGTCGTTCTGGTTTGCAAACTGGGCGATGGTGTGGGTGAGCGATTCGTGTTTCGGCGGTGGTGGTTGCATAAACGTCACTATACCGCGCATAAAAAAAGACGCACAACACGCGGGGTGTTGTGCGTCTTTTGAGATTCGTATCGCTTAACGCTTGGAGAACTGGAAGCGACGGCGCGCACCACGCTGACCGTACTTCTTACGCTCTACGCGTCGACTGTCACGCGTGAGGAATTTGCCTTCACGCAGGGATGTTTCATAGTCAGGATTGAAGTTCATCAGCGCCCTGGCAAGACCCAGCACGATCGCGCCAGCCTGGCCCGTGGTTCCACCTCCACCCACGTTTACGAACACGTCGATATTCTTCTTGCAATCGGCGGCGAGGAGCGGTTTTATAATGTCCTCGCGGTCACGCGTGACGCAGAAGAAATTGTCGAGCGGACGCTTGTTGATTTCAAACTTGCCAGAACCTTCACGGATGCGGACGCGGGCGACGGCAGCCTTACGACGACCGGTCCCCCAGTAATATCCGTACTTCGGACCTCTGGATTTTACGACGTTATCGGTGGCAGGCGTCGCCGACAGTCCGCCGGTCGCAAACCCGGGCATGGGTGTCCCCATCGCCACAACGGCTGGCGGTGCTTCCGGCGTCGGCGTTGCTGGCGTCGGCGTTGCTGGCGTCGGCGTTGCTGGCGTCGGC
>JAJRYY010000013.1 GCA_024275565.1 Planctomycetota bacterium | reverse complement strand
GCCAACAAATTTTACAAATTCGCGGCTGAACGCATGGCGAGATGGGGTATCGAAAACGTCCGAATCATGCGTGCCGACGCCGAATTCTTCGTCAAAAAGCAGCTCGCCCCCAACACCCTCTCAGCTCTGCACGTCTACCACCCCGACCCGTGGCCTAAAAAACGACACCACAAACGGAGGCTTATCCAGCCCCTTTTCGTGGATGCAGCCGTCAAAGCACTCAAACCGGGAGCAAGATTCGCCCTCCAGACCGACCATGAGGAATATGGGGAGCAAATCCGCGAAGTCATCCTCGCACACAAGTTATTACAAAAAACACCCTACGAAAACGCTCATTTTGGAACCGAAAATGCTCAGGTCCAGACGAATTTTGAAATCAAATATCTCCGAGAGGGTAGAAAGATATACCGCCTGGCTGCGATCAAGGTAGAATAGGACGGCGGCTGAGCCCGAGAACCAAGGCCCGAATTCGGAGGATCATAATGCCCAACCCCCCGTTCTTCCCCAAATCCACTTTGCGTCCACAGAATCCCAGCCTGTCATGCTCAACCCTCCTGATCCTTGTGGTTCTGCTGATCCAAAGCGTTGCCTTGGCCCAGAACCCCGCCACGCTGACCGACAAGGACGGGAAAATCGTCCTCCCGACCCAGCACAACATTGCCCCCGAACCCCCTCCCGAGCATCCGGCTACACCCCCTGAAAGTCGCCATTACAACGCGAAACGCCTCAGAACGCTCGAAGAACACGAACGCTTCAACTTCCAGAGCATTCCGCCCGGTTTCAGCCCGCGCACATGGGCGTTGCACCCTGCACAGACAGAAAGCTACGACCGTGGTTACGATGATGGATACAATGAAGGATGGCGTGAAGCGCAACAGACCGTCGCCATCGCCAGAGGAGCGTCCGTCTACGCCCAATCCATGAATCTCGGCGAAAATCACTTTCGCGACGGGAAATATGGTGCAGCCGTCCGCGATTTCCTCCTGGCAGCCACACTCGAGCAGGGCGATCCGATCTGCAGAATCCGAGCGGCTCACGCCATGACTGCCCTGGGACACTATGAAGATGCAGCCCTGCTGCTCAACCGTGCCTACGAGCTGCAACCCAAACTGGTCTACATCCCCTTCGATCTCCGCCACGTCTATGGGATTCAATCCGATCTGAATATTCACATGACCCGCCTCCAGAAGCACGCCGACGCCCAAACCACCCCCGACGCCGAAAATCCAAGGTCTGCCGCCTCCAGATCCACAGCAGCCAAGACGCTCGCGCTTCTCGGATATTACCGCTACTACACTGGTGACGCCGCGGCTGCCCACCTTGTCCTGAAACGCGCCCGATCCCTAGATCCCCGCAACAAATTCGCCTCTTCTCTACTCGAAACAGCCCGGCTCACGACCCCTGCTCGATGACGCCACGATGGTGGCGGAGCAGGTTGACATTATCTCTGGACTACGCATAGACTGGATTCACGGAAGGGTCGATAGTCACCTGCATGACACGACAACATTCTACGGGTGGATATGAGCAATTCTACGGGTGTATATGAGCAAGCTTGGAACCAGATCAATCTATAAGACTACCGTGGTGCTGTCGCTGATCTTCGCGATGCTTGCAGGGATGCCGTTCGCGGGCGGGTTTCTGTTGCACGATCATGGTGACCACGGCGTCCACATCCACGCTATACACCTTGACGATTCGGTTACACACCACGGGCACCTGACGCACCTGACTCACCTGACGAACCACGGGCGCCAGACGCACCACGACCTCATCGATGGCGACCTTCACGCTGCCTGGCACCGTCACGACGACACGAGTATTTACGACACGGATATTTACGATATCGATATTTGCGACACACACATTTACGATTGCGACAGCGATGGAAGCGACTGTTCTGACGATAAGAGCAATTCGGACTGCAACAACCATCCAGAACGCGACGGGTGCACCGAATCGCTGTTTGTCTTCGTGAACGTCCCTCCCACTGCAATCAGCGTCCCCTGCTCATCCAGCGCGATGATCGCCTCGAACCACCATCCTCTTACAAAACCATTGTACCGGTCCATGCTGCCTGGCGATTCGACTGCAACCACCGGGTGTTCACACGTTTCCCGGCATCTGGTACACACCCTGCGCCCTGCGTTCGCGCTGGACGCGATCCTTCAGACCAGTCGGGCACTTCTGCTCTGACATATTCGCACATATCCAGATCAATCGTCTCCTGACAGCCACCAGGTGCTGCGGGAGTTGTCCCGGCGTGTTGCGCGCGGGGGTTGGTATGCGAATCAGAAGAGCATCATCATGCAAAACGGTTTACGAATCCTGTCCATGGCGGCAGCGTTGACACTGAGTGCGACCGCAGGGTGCGATCGTCTCACTCAAGGAACATCAGGTACGCACGGACACAGTCATGGCGGTGGCGGACACGGCGATGACGGTGGACATGGCGACGACGGTGAACATGGGCACGGTCAAGATGGCGATGAAGGGCTTGAACCGATCAGCGTCACCCTCTTCACACCGAAAGTGCTTCTGTTCATGGAGTTTCCGCATCTTGTGCAGGGCGAACAGGCGGATTTTCTCGCACACTTCTCGGTGCTCGCCACCGGGGAACCCGTGCGATCTGGATTGCTCACCTTCGAGGTCACGCCTCCGAACGGATCGCCCGTCAATCTGATTCTGAACGCACCGCGACGCGACGGACTGTTCGTCCCGGAGTGGGTATTCAAAACACCCGGTGAGCATCGCATCCGTCTGCTTCTCAGCAGTCCGCAGGCGCAGGATGTATTGGACATCGGCAGTGTGATCGTCCACGCATCTTCGCAGGACGCCGCGCTCGCGGCTGACGCGATCGTGAGCGAAGAACCTCCCGATCTGGTGCCCTTCCTGCTTGAGCAGCAGTGGAAAGTCAACCTGCTGCTGGAGAAGGTCACACTGCACTCGCTCACGCACCGTATCACTGCCCCGGCGATGATCGCCCCCAAGCATGGTACGTCAGCTGTGGTCAGTCCGCCGATCGCGGGACGACTCTCGCCCCCGAGCGATACACATTTTCCACGCGTCGGGCAACGCGTTGAGGCTGGTGAGATCCTTGCAGTCATCGAACCGCCCCTGCCCGTCACCGACGCCGCCCAGCTTCTGGCGAATCGTACATGGATCAAGGCATTGGAGCTGGAGATTGCATTCCGCAAGCTCGATCTTGAGATGAAAACTGCGGAGATCGAGCGGGCTGTCCTTACAGCGACTGCCAGGCTGGAGTTCACGCAGCGGGCGAAAAATCGCGAGGAGGGTCTGCGTCTGAAAGGTATCGGAACGGACCAGCAGTGCGATATAGCGGAGCAAGACCTGCGTATCGCACAAGCAGCGTTTGAGGCAGCCACAGCCTCGAAGCGCGTCAACGACAAGGTGCAAACACATCTCGACGCAATTCACGCCAGTGCAGAGATTGACTTTGGCATCAGTGAAGGTCAGGCGACACGTCCGCACACGCCGATCAGGGCACCCATATCCGGTGTCATCGTCATGTCCGAGAGCGTTGATGGCGAACAGGTCGAAGCAAACGCACCCGTCTTCAGAATCGTCAATGCAGATCGCGTCTGGGTGACAGCCAGCGTATCAGAATTCGACCTCGGGTCTTTGACCCCCAACCCCGGCGCGACGCTGACCCTGCCCGCCTTCCCCGGATGGCAGACAGACATCCTCACCGAAGCCGGCGGTCGATTCGTCTGGCTGGGAACGGTCGTGGACGAGCTGTCGCGCGTGGTCCCGATCACCTATGAACTCCCCAATCCGGAGGGTCGTTTCCGCATCGGGATGCTGGCAGAGGTTCGGATCGCAACGCAAAGCGCGGACGAAGTGGTCGCCATTCCCGAAGATGCGGTCGTGATGGACAATGGGCGCCCCATCGCTTTCGTCATGCTTGATGGTGAGACCTTCCAGCGGCGGGAACTCGAACTCGGCATCCGCGACAGTGGATATGTCGAGATCAGGAGCGGCGTTGTAGCGGGTGAACATGTTGCCACGCAGGGGTCGTATGCACTGAAGCTCGCATCCCAGTCACCCACATCCTTCGGTGCAGGCCATGTTCATTAAGAGCGCAAGAAGTCACCGCCCGTTCGCACCCTGGCAGATCAGACGTATGCACCGATCATGTCGAATCGAAAGGCCATAGGGAGGTTTTCGTGGATCTTTGGACAGGACTACTGGATGTATTGATGCTGCTGCTGGCTGCTCTGGTAATGGACGGTATTTGCGAGCGGTTGAAGCAGAGTGCGATACTGGGTTACTTGCTTGCGGATACCTGCAATCTTGAAACACACATCGGCGACACAAGCCAAATACAACCACCACGGACCCAATCCCAAGGTCCATCAGGAAACTGCAATGATTAACGCTCTAATCCGCTGGTCGCTTGCCAACCGCATGGCCGTCATCATTCTATCGACCATGCTCGTCCTGGTCGGCGCATTCGTGACCACAACCATCCCCGTGGACGTCTTCCCAGACCTCACCGCACCCACCGTATCCATCCTCATCGAAGGACATGGTATGGCACCCGAGGAAATGGAAACACTCGTCACATTCCCCATCGAAACCGCCGTCAACGGAGCAGCCAACGTCCGACGCGTTCGCTCCGCAACAGCCATCGGCCTGGCCGTAATCTGGGTCGAATTCGAATGGGGAACCGACATATATCGCGCCCGCCAGACTGTCAACGAACGATTGAGCACTGTCTCCAGCAAGCTGCCACCACAGGTCGAACCGCCACTCCTCGCCCCCATCTCATCCATCATGGGCGAAATCCTGTTCATCTCGCTATCCTCAGACAGACACGGACCGATGAAACTTCGGACGCTCGCCACGACCGATCTGCGCAGAAGAATCCTCTCCATCCCCGGCGTCTCACAAGTCACGCCCATCGGCGGCGATGAGAAGCAATATCAGGTCGTATTATCCTCCCAGCGACTCAGAGCCTACAACCTGAGCATGCGCCAGGTTGTTGAAACGCTCAAGGACGCAAATGAAAATGTCTCCGCCGGATTCCTCGTCCAGGGCGGGCAGGAATCCATCCTTCAGGGTTTCGGACGAATTCAGACAATACGCGACATTTCCGACACAGTCGTCGCACTACGCAACGACGCACCCGTCCGAGTCTCCGACCTCGGTGTGGTGCAAATCGGTCCCGCCATCAAACGCGGTACAGGAGCAGCCTCACGTCGCGGACCGAACTGGGAACCGATCACCGAACCCGCCGTCATCCTCGCCATCCAGAAACAACCCGGAACCAACACCCTCACGCTCACACATACCCTCGATGAAGCACTGGACGTGATGCAGGCGTCACTTCCAGACGGCATGTACATCAACAAAAACCTCTTCCGACAGGCCAATTTCATCCAGATTTCGATTCACAACACAATCGAAGCCCTCCGGGATGGCGGCATCATGGTCATATTCGTCGTGATCGTATTCCTCGCCAGCATGAGGTCCAGCATCATCACACTACTCGCCATCCCAATCTCCCTCATCGTCACAGTCCTCGCCCTGAAGGGGTTCGGGGCAAGCATCAACACCATGACCCTCGGCGGGATGGCCATCGCGATCGGAGCCCTGGTCGACGATGCCATCATCGACGTGGAAAACATCGTCCGCAGATTACGCGAAAACGCCGCACTCCCCGACGACAAAAAACGCCCACCCATCGAAATCATCTACAAAGCAAGCGTCGAAGTGCGCGCGTCCATCGTCTTCGCAACACTCATCATCCTGCTCGTCTTCGTTCCCCTCTTCTTCCTCTCAGGCGTCGAAGGCCGACTTCTGCAACCACTAGGCCTCGCCTTCATGGTCTCCCTGGCAGCTTCTCTCGTCGTCGCACTCACCGTCACACCCGCACTAAGCTACTACCTCCTCCCCACAAGCTCAACCGTCACACGGACAACAGAACCCTGGATCGTCCGAGTCCTCAAGCGAATCTACGACAAACCTCTAAGATGGGCGATGCGTCACCCCTGGATGGTCACCATACCAACCCTGTTCATGCTCGCCATGGCCGGCGTCATCGGTGCATCCCAGGGACGCAGCTTCCTCCCGGAATTCAACGAGGGAGCGCTCGTCGTCGGTATCGTCACCCTTCCTGGAACGTCACTGGAAGAGAGCGACAAGCTGGCCAACATCGTCCAGAAAACACTCATGCAACACCCGGAAATCAAAGCCATCGGAAGGCGAACCGGACGCGCAGAGCAGGACGAGCACGTCCAGGGCGTCGAGGCGAGCGAGATCGACCTCACCCTCGACATGGACGCTCCACTGAGACTCGGACAAAAAAGACGCACCAAAGCAGAACTTCTCGAAGCGCTCAGAAACAGCCTCGCAGCAATCCCCGGCGTGCAAACCACCTTCGGACAACCCATAGGCCATCGCGTCGACCACATGCTCTCAGGAACACGCGCCAACATCGCCATTAAAATCTTCGGAACAGATCTCAACAAATTGCGATCCATCGCAGACAAGGTCGAAACCAGCATCCGAACCATCCCAGGCGTCGTGGACCTCTCAACAGAACAGCAGACAGACATCCCCACGCTGCGCATAGAGTTCGATCGATCAGCCATGGCACGATTCGGGCTCACCACCAGCGACGCAGCCGACGCCCTCGAAGCAGCATTCCAGGGCGTCCAGGTCACACAAATTCTGGAAGGACGCAAAACATTCGATCTCATAGTCCGCGTCGATAACACCGTCAGCAACAGCAGCGAACCCACGTCGTGGATGAATGCATCCTCACGCGAAGTCCGAGAAGTACAGGTCGATACCCACACACACATGAAGATACCCCTCAAAGCCATCGCAACCATCACCGAGGAGCGAGGCCCAAACCTCATCATGCGAGAAAACGCTCAGCGGCGCATCATCGTCCAGTGCAATGTCGCAGAACGCGACCTCGGCAGCGTCGTCGATGACATCCGCCGCACAATCGCCCGGCAGGTCGATCTGCCACACGGATATTACGTCGAATATGGCGGACAATTCGAGAGCGCAGAACAAACCAGACGCAGACTCCTGATACTGGGACTGACCGTTTTCGTCGGCATTGGCTTCCTGCTCCACGTCGTATTCCGAAGCCTCCGCGACGCAATGCTCATCATGCTGAACTTACCGCTCGCACTCATCGGGGGCGTCGTCGGCGTTTCCCTTTCCGGAGGCGTCCTCTCCGTAGCCTCGCTCATCGGTTTCATCGGTGTTTTCGGCATCGCCGCACGCAATGGCATCATGATGGTCTCCCACATCCGACACCTCCAGCGCTTTGAAGGCGTCACCGATTTCACAGAAGCTGTCCGGCGCGGCGCGATGGAGCGACTGGCACCCATTCTCATGACTGCCATGGGGTCAGGACTCGCCCTCGTCCCACTCGTGATTGGCGGCGACCAGCCCGGGAAGGAAATTCTAAGCCCAATGGCCATGGTCATCCTGTTCGGCCTGATCTCCTCGACCTTCCTGAACATGATCGTAGTCCCGTCATTATTCGTACGCTTCGCGCAACCGGTCGCCGCAGAATCACCCGTCGAGATCGAAAGCGAGATAGATCAGATCGGACACACACTCCCAGCCGCACCGATTTGAGCATGGCGACGTTTATCCCCACCCCTTGGCGATACCCTGAGGGGCATAGTGAAGTGAAACTTTTGCGGCCTTCGGGTGCAGGCGCCCGGTTGCAGGCGACCGGTTGCAGGCCACTGGTTGTAGACGCCTGCTCAGACCGGTCGCAGACAGTGCGACAAATGAGCGGGCGCGGGAGCAATAGCTGAGTGACAAGTGAGTGGGCGTGGGAATAAGGAAAAAAGAAGACAACCGCGGATCGTCAGCGATGAAGCGAAGGATCGGGTGATTCCTTACCACAATCGCACTGCGACATTTCTGCGACATTCAGGCCTGCAACTCCGAAACCCCGAAACACCGCAATTTTCGACACACAGGGGCGTTTCTGACAGGCGGCGGTGGGATTCGAACCCACGCATAACGGATTTGCAATCCGTCCCCTTAGGCCACTTGGGCACGCCGCCAATATCCATTCCCGGATCCACGGGAACCGAACACACTACTGCTCCGCAGACTGGAACATACCACCGCTCCGCAGCTTACTACGAACAGAATAGCGCTGCAACAGAATAGTGCTGCAACATCAGATCACGTCCCATAATACTGGTCACAATCCACAGCACCATCCCTCCAATTGTACCTGCGAGACATCTCGCCTGTTTACGAGCATGTCGCCTGTTTATTGGAAATCAGAACGGAGATTCTACATACTTAATCCGTGGAAGCAAGCTACAGACAAAGGAAAACGGATGGATGCAACCTGTCAGTCCTTTTGCTCGCCGAACAAACCGGTCAATCCTTTTTCTTCCCGAACAAACCATCTGTCAGGCCCTTGGCTGCATCCTTGAGACCACTGCCTTTTTGCTTCTTGGGGTCTGAATCGTCCTTCTCCGCATCTTTCCCGCCACCCAGTCCCGGAAGCCCTTTGCCCAGGTCGATGGCTGGCACGCCCTCCGGCATGCTCACGTTGGACAGGGCATCGCCAATGGCCTTGTCGGCCTGGTTGCGAACCTCACCCGCCAGCACGCCTGCTCCAGCAGCCACGAGTGCATCGGCGAGCTTGGCATCATCCAGTCGCAGTCGTGGATTGTCGATCGGTCCGCGCAGGCTCAGGGGGATCGTCATCTCCTCAATCGGCGCGGAACCAGCACCAGAAACTGCAACGGTTGTGTTGTGGAGCGTGATGGACAGGGGCATGTCAATGGTTGCACCACCAAGTGTTTTGATAGTACCGTCAAGCTGAACATCGATCGTACCACCGGAAATCGGCTGCCTGCCACCCACAGCGAGACTTGATGCGATACGGTCTACGGGCAACCCTCGGTACGCAAAGTTGATCGCACTCATACCGCCGCCCTCTGCACCCATTCCGATGGTGAGGGTCACGTCGAGTGTCTTCCTGCTGGTGGTCAGACTGACGGTCGGTGATTCGTCCAGAAGATAAGGCTGCGTCGAAATATTGCTTGCTTTGAGATCAATGGTCTCGCCAGAAAACGCATCGGTTTCAATGCCATTTGCAATCAGCTCACCGATTGTCAACTGTGGTGACCCCTCAATGAGGTGACTGGCTGCGACCCGGGCATATCCAAGTTGGGCTGCTTCACGCTGCAGCCGATCACTGAGGGTTTCACCGGCGGGTTGACCCTCATTGGCCGGAGCATCCTGCGACGGGCCGGAGAGCTTTTCGATCCAGCGGTTAATCTGAGAGAGTTTCGACTGCCACTTCGGCGCATCCCCCAGGTAGTCCCCGAGCAGCTTCTCGCCAGGACGGGCCTCAACTGCTTTCCGCGGTGCAGGTCGATGACCAACGATCCGACCTGCTTGTTCTCGCTTCGCCCCGTTGCGAGCATTGGTAAACACAATGCGGTCAATCTTCAACCGCTTGCGCAGCAGGTTTGTAGCACTGATGTCGGCCTCTATTGTCTCGGCACGGAACAGGTCGGTATCCAGATTGTTTGGGTCGGCAGCTGCCAGCCCGCTGAGCGTCATCCTTCCACCTGCAAGATCGATTTCGGCTTGTGCGAGGTCCACCGTCGCACCGTTGGCCTGCTCAAGACCGCTTCGCAATGCAGATGTGATGAACGGTCCAGCCAGCGAACTCTGAAGCACGAACACCGCCCCCAGAACTGCCACACAGACCACCACGCCCACCGGTCGAACGACCTTCCCTTTTTGATCGAGCAGCTCGCTATACTCCTCTTTCGATCCCTTTCCGACCAAAACATAGAGCAGAATCTTAACCCACCACTTTGCGACCCAGCGCTGGTAGGCTTCGGAGTTTTGCTCCAACCCTGCCATGGTCGCCCGAAAGGTGCGAAGGATCTTGACAAGCGCCATGCCGACGACCAGTCCAAGGACCAGCCCCAGCAGCAGACCCCCCGTTGTGACGTAATATTCCAGACCCAGCAACGCGAACACCGGGGCGTTGATCATGGTCGTCATCAGCCCTTGCGCAGGTCCGTCGAGAATGACGCGACCCAGTGAAAATGTCACCGGAAGAAGAGCGAGCGACAGCAGTTTTGCAGGGGCTGCGATCATGATAACCAGCGCAATATTTGCATTTGAAACGATGAGGGCCAAGACCAGAAAAACGATCAGACCAGGCGCCTGGGCGAATCCGGGCATAAACCCGAGGGCAGTACCGAGCGTACAAGCCAGTATGATCTGAGCAGGCGTGGCGTTGCCTCGAAGCAGTTTGGTAATCTTGCGTGTGAACATCGTTACGATCCTTTCACCATCTTGCCCAGGCCGAGCATTCTTAACTCAAGCCAAACAATCGCGACCAGGCATGGTAACTCGAAGCTGAAACTTGACCCACTCCCCGTAACTGTACCAGTCGCAGGGAAATTTTCCAGTTCTCACGGTCTGTTGCCCCCATTCGTCAACGTACTCGCTGGCTGCATCCATAGATCGGGCTATTTGTACGCTGGTCGAATGCTGTTACTGTTCTCGAATGCTGTTACTGTTCAATGAATATCCTTGGGGCACCTTTTTATCGGTCGCTCAACGGTGCGTAGTTCGGAACATAAACCTGATTCGGAGAATAGGATCATCTATAAATTATCGCCGCACCACAGCACAATGTTCGCCATGATGGCCATGTCGTCGTCAATCATCACCACCGGATGCTCACTTGCCAACAAACATAGCAGCATCGAAACGGTTCTGCAGATACAGGCAGAGGCGTGGAACCGCGGAGACATCGATGCGTTCATGGAGCATTACTGGAAATCCGAAAAGCTGACGTTCAGTTCCGGCGGTGAGACAATACACGGTTGGCAGGCGACCTATAACCGTTACAAATCTCGTTATCCCAACCGGGCAGCCATGGGCGAGCTGACCTTTTCCGATCTCGACATCTCAGAATTGGGAAAAGCGTCGGCGATGGTCCTTGGCAGGTGGCATATCAAGCGTCAGAACACCACGCCTGCGAACCCCGACAACGCTCCGACTGCGCACGACGACGCCCCGGTTGCGCACGACAACGCCCCGGCGAACCTTTCCGATCTGGGCGGCAATTTCTCGCTCGTCCTGCGGCGATTCGGACACAACTGGAAAATCATCCACGACCACACATCCGTTTCGCCACCAGTGCAGTCACCATAATATCCAAAAGTGTCTTGCACTGGCACTCCCCATGAAACCCGTGCGATGCGCGTGCATCATGCTCGAACCGTTGCATACGCACGCCGGGAGATAATGGCGGATTCCACGGAGTAAATGAACAGAGCGGTCCAGATAAGTCCGAAGGTGACGGCGTGGGCACGCGTGAAGGGTTCGTTGTAGGCCACGACCGCCAGGAGGAACTGCCCAGTCGGTGCGAGGTATTGCAGGAAACCAACGGTGGCCAACCGCAATCGACGGGCGGCGTTCGTGAACCAGATCAGCGGGAGGGCTGTCACGACGCCGGCAGCCATCAGAAGCAACGTGATCTTAGAACCGCTCCCAAATACAGCCGACCCATTCACGCTCACGCAGACAATGTAGATGGTGGCGGCTGGCCAGAGGACGAGCGTTTCGACCGACAAACCAACCATACCCTCTGCCCGCACAGTTTTTCGGAGCAGCCCGTACATGCCGAACGAACCAGCCAATGCGAGCGAAACCCACGGAAATTGTCCATGCCCGACGGCAAGCAAGGCAACACCGAGGGCAGCCAATGATACGCTGATCCACTGCAACCGTCGGAGTTTTTCGCGGAGGAAAACCACCCCCAGGACGACACTGAACAGCGGGTTGATAAAGTACCCGAGGCTTGCTTCAAGAAGTCGATCGTTCGCGACCGCCCAGATGAAAATCAGCCAGTTGGTGGCGATGATAACGGTGGTAATGAGCAGTGTCGCCAGCGTTCGACGATCGCGGACGGTCTCTTTCCACACCCCCAGACGCCCCCGCCATGCGAGAATCGCGTAGAGCATCGGAGTCGCCCACAGGACGCGGTGGGCGAGCACTTCCAGCGCAGGAGCTTCAGACACAGATTTGAAGTAGATCGGCACCAGACCCCACGAGAGGTAGGCTGCCAAGGCGTAGACGACGCCGATACGCGTTTCTCGCCGGGCGGCATCTTCTTCGCTATTCCCTGCAGACATAGGGGAAACGCCCTGTCCGGCTGCATCGCGACTCATCGCTGTTCGGTGAGCGTTTTGTATGCGTGTTCACCCATGACGCGCATGATGGGGTATCGATTGTGGGCAGCGTCCCAATATTTCGATCGTTTGTAAAAGAAATTTAATCGCTGCCATGAACTGTTGGCGAAAGACTCGTCCTCTTGAAGACGCCGCTCGAATTCCACTTTCAACGAGGGGTCGTCATCCACCATCTGACGGGCCATCGACTCAAAAATATAGCTTTCTGCATATTCCTTCTGCTCGAAGATAGCATTGAAATATCCCCACGCCACCAGCGAATCACCGGCTTCGGGCTCAAGGATGTGGGCTGCAATTTTCGCAGCCGGCTGATCCATCGGAACAATCAGCCAGCCAGCCGGAATGTCTCGTACTTCCACAGATCGCTGCACGGTGTAGCTCGGGCGATGATGACCTTCATAGGGGCGTTCTGCAAAGGTGACATCCTCGAACCGGGTCACCTCCACAGAAATACGCTTCGGCAGAATCAACCGATGAAACTTCACGCCATGCCACACAAGCCGGTCAGCCACGATTCGCCATTGCGGCGGAAAAACATAGGCATAAGGCGCCTCAACCGACAACGAAACCGTCACCGCATCTTCATATCGCGATGGATAGTCCACGGGTTGCTTCGTGTATTCCAGCACCTCTGTTCCGAGCAGATCGCTGGAGCGCCTGGTCACACCGTAACCTTTGAACACGAAGGGGGCGGGCGAGGATGATTCACGCGATGATGATCCACGCGAGGATGCATGCTCTTTCGCACCTTCCATTCCGAGTACGATACGCCCATCCTTACCGGCACCGCGTCGATCGGTCGTCCGCTGATCGGCTTCGGCAATCGCGTCGAGCAGTTGCCCGGGGTTTGCATTGACCTGCTCAAGGGCATGGACCATAAAGTCATACGTCGAGCGGACGCGCTGCCTGAAAGGTTTGAGGGCGTGGGCTTCCATGAGAATCGAGGGGCGGTTGCACAACCCCGAATACCCGGTGGAAAAACGCGGCGAAAATGATTGAGACCCTCGAACACCTTTACCAGGGTCGAACCGGTCGTTAAGACCAAAGTAGGGCATGACCGTGTGGCCGTCCGCTTCCATCCTTGGCAATACAAAGGGGTAGAGAACATCGGTGACCCAGGAGGCGATGGCAGGGTCGGTATCAATCCCACCATGGGTCGCGGAGGCATAGAGCAACTGGTACTGATGATCGCTACCATTTGTGGTGTGGTTATCGAAGAAGAGATGCGGCTTCCATGTGTCCCATACGCCAAGCCATTCCCGCATCTCGACCGTGTCCGCCTTGAGATAGTCGCGGTTCAGATTGAGATTGTTGCCCGTAACACGCCAGCCCATCGTGTTCGGACCCTGCTGATTCACACGGTGGTGCTCGCCCATCCGCTCGTGACCATCGACATTGAAAATCGGCATGACCAGCAAAACGACATTGTCCAGAAGGACGGATTTCTCTTTCGTGACGACCATATCCCGCACCAGCGCCAAGGACGCCTCCTTGCCCGCACACTCGCCGGCGTGGATGCAATTCTGGAGAAGCACGACAACCTTCCCCTTCCGCTGCAGGGAACGCGGGCGAAATTCACCGCTCCTGGAAACGATCAGCAGGGGCATCGGTTTGCCAGCAGCACTACGCCCGAAAGGCTCCATTCGCACCCAGTCCGATGAACGTGCGAGACGTTGGCAATACGCCATACACGCATCATAAGTACTCGTCTCCGCATAATCCGTCGCCTCAGCCGTCGTCTGCCACAGATCCGAAGCATGACTACCATGTTTTGCAGTATTGTTATCTTGTTGCGCAGGCGTCTCTGAAGCCAGCGCCAAAACCTGTGTACACAGACAACCCAGCACAACAACCATGACAGCCCACCGCATTCCAACCGCCTCCTTATGGATCCACCTCATCCTCATTTCAGCACGATCCGCGTCGCAGGCGTCACCTCGAAATACGCATCCGCACGTCCGCAATTCACCGAAACCTCCAGCATGTCAGCACTTCCGATCAACGCGACCGGCTTGCCAACCGCCACATCGCTGTACGTCTGCATCACGGTCCCGACCTCAACCTCATCCACATACACATGCACATCCAGCTTCCGGCGATACAACTCCGCAAGATGGTTAGCACTGATGCTCGTCACAAGCGTCCCAAAATGATCGACATAAACCACACGCCCCTCAATACCACCATCCTTCTGTGCCTCCGGATTCGCCAGTTGCAGCAGTTCCAGTTGCTCCGCAGGCGGACCCAGTTGCGACAGGGGAACGCCATTGGCAACATGGGCAGCCACAGGCGCGATCACATCCCGCCCGTGAAACGTGTGCGATACACGATTCAGGAAGTATTGCGTGTTTTGAACGAATACCACCTCCTCCAGCGCAAGCTCACGCTGACAATACGTCACAAGCCCGTTGTCCGGAGCGATCACGGTGCGACCACCATACCTGGCAGCCAGCATTTTCCGCCGCCCCCCAACACCCGGATCGACCACTGCGATATGCACGCTCCCCGGCGGAAACCACTCAATGATATGCCTCAATACAAACGCACCATGCAGCACATTTTGAGGCTGAATCTCATGCGAAATGTCGATAATCCGCGCATCCGGTGCAAGCTGCAGAATCACACCTTTCACAGCGCCAACATAATAATCCTTGCTCCCGAAATCGGTTATGAGTGTAATAGGGATCATAACAGCTCCTGAGTACCGGTGACCGAACTGGAAAATACGCGAATGTCCAACCCTCCGTCAAACAATATCCCGTCCAACGACCCTTCGGGCAACCCCGGCCGCACCACGCACGCCCCAAAACACCGCACGCCGCCCATATATTCCGACTCAATACACGCCAGACGCGAAATGATCGCAACCCAGATATGCAAACGCAACATCCACAACCCAAAAGTCCTGGCCGCCATCGAAGCAATCCCGCGAGAGCATTTCCTGCCAGCCAAAATCGCAACACAGGCATACGAAGACCGGGCACTCCCCATCGACCAAGGCCAAACCATCAGCCAACCCTACATCGTCGCATGCATGACCCAGGCATTGGACATCAAGCCCGACAGCACCATACTCGAAATCGGCACAGGGTCCGGATATCAGGCAGCCGTCCTCAGCAGACTCGCCCGGAACATCCATAGCGTCGAACGCATCGAATCGCTCGCCCACGCGGCAGAATTCCGCCTCGGTGAACTGGGAATCTACAATGTGCGGATACACATCAGCGATGGATCAGTCGGACTGCAGGAATTCGCTCCATTCGACCGCATCATCGTCACCGCCGCAGCCCCGGCAACGCCACAACCGCTCGTGGATCAGTTGGCAGAAGGCGGAAAACTCGTAATCCCCGTCGGCGATGAAAACCAGCAGCAACTCCTGCTTGTCACGCGAAATGACCACAGAATCGTGGAGCAACCCCTGATCGCCTGCCGATTCGTAAAACTCATTGGCATCGCAGGATGGGCGGCATCATAACGTCCATATACAAGTCCCTTGCCGATTGAACCCGTTTCAGATAATCTGGTCCACCGATAAGCCGGAAAATGCAATGGAGACCAATGGTCATGCGTACCCGTAAAAGTAATTGGTTTTGTGTCATTTGTTGTACAGCCGCGGTAGCAGGATTTACAGTCCCGGTGGCAGCTCAACCAGGCGGAAGTCCAGGCGGAAGTATCGACTCCACTCAGGAAGCCAACGTGCTGACCAACATCCGCCAGTTGACCAGATCAGACATGGGCATCGAGAAAGCTGGCGAGGCATACTTCTCTCCCGACGGAAAAACCGTCATCTATCAGGCTGTCCCCAAGGGAAAAGACCAGTACCAGATTTACACGATCGCAGCCGAGGGCGGAAAACCGACCATGGTGAGCACTGGCGTCGGTGCATGCACATGCGCCTATTTCCACCCGAACGGCAAAAAAATCATTTTCGCATCAAGTCACAAAGACCCACGCATCAAGGATCCCACCATCAAAACACCCGTCCCCGGATACAAACGCGAGGGACGCGATTATTCCTGGGATTTTAACCCATACATGGACGTCTATCAGGCCAATGTCGATGGCACCCAGCTGCGCCCCCTCATCGAGGGACACGGATATGACGCCGAGGGAGCATACTCGCGCGACGGAAAGCTCATTGCCTTCTCAAGCAATCGCACCGGACACATGAATATCTACATCGCAAACAGTGACGGTTCCAACGTCCGACAGGTCACCCATGTGGACAACTGCTACAACGGTGGACCATTTCTGTCCCCCGACGGAAAAAAAATCATCTTCCGCGCCGACCGTGAGCACAAAGACTACCTCCAGATCTTCATGATCGACATCGACGGAAAAAACGAAGTACAGCTCACAAACAATGGAGAGGTCAACTGGGCACCCTATTGGCACCCCAGCGGAAAAGCCATCCTCTACACAACCTCAATGCACGGACACCACAACTACGAAGTCTACCTCATGAACATCGAAACACGCGCACAATTCCGCGTCACACACAGCCCGAGATTCGATGGACTTCCAGTATTCAGCAACGATGGAAAAAAGATGATGTGGACCTCTCAGCGGTCACCCGAAGGAACCAGCCACGTATTCATCGCCGATTTCAAAATGCCGAAAGAAATCTTGAAATAGCAGCAGCGACAAACGTGCGGATCCATACCCACAAGCCCGGAACAGGCTGAAATACCGGGACAGAGAACCACATACGACCATTGCTAGAAGCTGGCGACCATTGCTAGAAGCTGGCGACCATTGCTAGAAGCTGGCGACCATTGCTAGAAGCTGGCGACCACGGCTAAGGGCTGGGCACGCGAGCATCGCTGCGAGGAAATGGGTTCTCTTTCTGAGGCGTCAGCAGCGAACCACATTTCGGGCAGACAATCCGATCATCAACATGGTCCCACAGCCGCGGAGAAAAACTCACCGCAGACACACGCTCACCACCCCCGGGAATCTGTACGATTTTAACCTCAGCCACTATCGCTCCATGCCGTGGGCAGGAGTAGGTCACCAGAATATTCGCCTTCTTCCCGCAACCGGTAACAGGGCAGTCCGCCTGTAGATAAGACCCCCGACGCGAAAAAACATGACCAGCCGAACATCGCCACGACACAACAACATCCCGGGAGGACCGCTGAACAGCATGAATCTGAGCTTCAGGGCGAAGATAAAACCACAACATCAGCAGCATCAAGCCCACAACCGAAGCAGCAACAAAACTATACTTCGCAGCCTGACCATTAAACTCACCGGATCCAGCAACCTTCGCGATCGTTCCTCTCATAGGCGCGATGGTTCCTCTCATAGGACAGAAACATCCCAAAAAAAACACCCTAGAGCTGGATCACAAACAATTTGGATCACAAAGGTGTGATGATGTCGAAAAGCAACTATTCAGCTGCGTTCACCAGAGAACCTGTCCACCAGTAGATCCGTGACGATGCGAACGAATAGTGCGGTATATCAAACTCATTGCACAAGGGGCAACCGCCTCCGGCACAGTCTCCATAGTAAGAACGAATCCGCTCGCCCATAAGTACGCGCGTCGGAACAGACATAATAGACCCACCCACAGTCAATACGTTGATCCGACCAAGATGCCGCTCAGTCATCCAGGACATCTTAAGACCCGCAGCCCCAACGTCATAATTATCATCCCATGGCAAACGACCGGAACTGCGATAAAGACCGGCTGCACCTTCCATATTGCGACGATTCGACGGAACCGCGTCAGGACCCATATCTGCAAGCAGAAGCGTCTCGTTCGGACGACGCGGGCTGAAACGGTCCAGATTCAGACGCCCCGAAAGACGAATCACATCATTCATCCCATAGCTCGAAAGATTCCCGGGATCAGACTGCCGCTCAAGCGAAACACCAGTATCAACCACGGATCCAAATGGGTCCGCAGGGCAGATCAAAACCCGGGTATCCGGAAGATAGGCAGGAATCAGACGACCATACCAGGCAGCACTGTGAACATCATCAACAGCACCAGACCTACCACCAGAAAATCCCGCCGATACATCGGGAAGCAAACCCCGATGATCCAGACGATATGTGTGCAACGCCTGGTCAAGCTCATGCAGATTGTGAAGACAGACAGTAGCAGTCGCCTTGCGAATCGAGCGACTCAGCGACGGCAGCAGAATGCCGATCAACAGCGCAATCAACGCAACGACAGCCAACATCTCGACGAGCGTGAATCCTCGCTCACGACGACCATTCATACACAACGATCTCCACCAGACACTCTCCCGGTCTCCAACGAGACAACTAGCCCCCCGAAACTCAGCCCCCCGAAACTAAACCCCCAGAAACACAACACACGAGTTTAACCACCGCCACTCAGACCCGCAACGGGCAGTGGATATTAGCGGACCTTACAACAGGGCAACCACCCCCGGCTCCAACCGCCCCCAACTGTGGCCGTCCAATGTAGCACAACCGCCCCCGGCTGTCGCAGCACCCTGTAGGGCAGGTCGTTCTTTCGCCTCAAGGCGAAAGGTTGACCTGCCTCCACCATTGGCATCCACGTTTCGCAAACCGCAGGTCGAACACCCCCAACGATTCCCATGGCAGACCCACCGCACGCCATGAAACGGGCACGGGGGCCACATAACAGTATTGAACGTAAGGACGCATGTAGCACAGCCGCCCCCGGCTGTGGCCTTTCAACCAACCCAAACCGCCAACCCGCAGCCATCCCCCCCCACCACCACACCCCCATACCCCCATACCCCCAGACCCCCAGACCAGCACCCAAATCTCACCCAGAGCAGCACGCCAGATCAGGAACAACGAAAATCACACAAACAAAAAAAAAATAAATAAAGTTCCACTGAATTTCCACCCTCCTGATAGCGCCAGGCCCGATTTTCTCAAATCCAGAAAATTAGATCACCCTGCGCGTTATATAGGTATGAGAAGAGAACAAAGAACATCAGAACAACCAACCATCCGCCCCGGCATCGAGGCAAATGACAAGGCAACCCACAATAGCGGGCGGAATATCCCGCTAGCAGCGTACATGCTCGACGAGGTGTACCAGGAGCACTGCCGACGCATCGCCTCCTGCCGCCAGCGACTCGCCCGCAAGTACCGCACGCCAGGCCGGTCCTCTCGGATCGCATGCGCCCTGCTGCTGCATACCTGCCGCATCGCCCTCCTCCTCTGTGTCGCCCTGCCGATCGGGATGTACATGAGAACCCCCACACAGGCAGCCACAGAACACGAAACCAATACCAGAACCAACCATGACAGCACCGATTCGACCATTCAAACACTGGCACACATCCCCAGTCGAATGATTCCCGCCTCGTTGCGTGTAGGGTGGACGTCGGGTAGTGTATATGCCGATTATAGGATGAAGATGGCCGGGGACCGGTCGACCCTTTTTACCGCGCATCAGGAGAGGCTGAACATGACGGACGACAATGCGGCGTTGGAAGACGCACAGTTGGGAACAGAAGAAGGTGCAGAAGGCAACGTAGGCACCGAGGGCGACGAGGGGTCCAACGAACAGTCAGACGCAATGGCCAAGCTAAAGGAGGCTATCGAGGTATCAGCCGAGGATGTTGGTACGCTGCGTAAGAAAATTTCCGTAACAATCCCCCGCGACGCGCTCGATGAAAAGCTGAAGGATCAATATACGGAATTGAAGCGGGAAACCGTATTACCGGGCTTCCGCAAAGGACACGCCCCGCAGATACTCATCGAACGCCGCTTTGGGACCGAGGTCGGTGATCAGGTCGTCACAGACATGGTCAGTACCAGCTTCATGGCTGCCATGGAGAAAATCGAGATCAAACCACTGGGCGATCCCCTGATCTGGGCGGATGTACCGGTGGAAAAAGGGGGTACGGAGACAGAATCCAAGCTCCTGGGCGTTGAGGAGGCATTACCCTACCTGAAACTGCCCGAATCCGGACCCCTTACATACTTCTGTGAAGTGGAGCTTCATCCGGAATTCGAGCTTCCCGATCTCGATGGCATCCCGGTCGAAAAACCGACGGTGCAGATTTCAGATGAGGACGTCACCAGCGAAATCGATCGATTCCGCCAGATGCGCGGACGATTTGCGCCCGTGGACGGTGCGATCGAAGCCGATGACCTTATCGTCGCAGACGCAGTCGTCACGGTAGACGGCAAGCAGGTCGCTGACCTGAAAAACGAAACGATTTTTGCCAGAACCCAGGTCCTGGAAGGCGTTCTTTTGGAGGACATGGGGAAATCCCTGGTTGGGAAAAAAGCGGGCGACTCTGCAACGGTCGAGACGACGGTTGGCGACGATCACGAGAAGGGTGAATGGCGCGGCAAAAAGGTTGAAGTCGCACTGACATTGCACGATGTGAAGCGACTCGAGCTTCCGGAACTGGATGCCGAGATGCTGGATTCGATCGGCTACGACTCGGAGCAGGAATTCCGCGACCATGTACGTCAGACGCTGGAGGACCGGCTATCGGACGTTGTGCAGCGTGGATTGCGAGGTCAGATATCGCAATTTCTCGTCGAAAAAACCGCCATCGTAGTTCCGAGCGGACTGTCTCAACGTCAGACGGAGCGGATTGTGTCGCGCCGGATGATCGAAATGTACCAACAGGGGGTTCCGCAGCAGGAGATCGAGAAGCAGCTTGATGAGCTTCGAGTCACAGCAAGTAAAGACGCAGTGGACGAATTGAAGCACTTCTTTATTCTCGAAAAAATTGCCGAAGAGATGGATATCGATGTTGCTGACGATGAGGTGAATGGCGCGATTGCGATGATCGCTCAGCAACAGGGCAAGCGTTTTGACCGTGTGCGAGACGAGCTGACGAAGGGGAATGGGTTGATGTCCCTGTTTTTGCAGCTTCGTGACGCGAAAATTCTTGATTTATTGCTTGGAAAAGCTGCGATCAAGGAGGTGGATGGTCCGAAAACCAAAGCGAAAAAAGGTGCGGCAGCAGAGTCATCCGGAAAAAAGGCCAAATCCTCCGGGGAGAAGACTAGCAAAAAGAAGACCGCCGACAGCAAAGCTGGCTCTGAGGGCGCCGATTCTGATGGCGCAGATTCTGAAGGCGCCGATTCTGATGGCGCAGATTCTGAGGGGTAGGATTCTGAGAGCAAGGACGCTTAATCTTTCGCCGATTCATAGGTTGTCCGGCTGATGATGGGATCGGCCTGTTCCTGTCGCCCTTCGTGTTGGGCGATTCGACATTGTGCTGGCGCCAGGTTGGGTGCTGGCGATAAGCTGGGTGCCGGCGATTGGCTGGGTGCTGGCGATAAGCTGGGTGCTGGCGATAAGCTGGGTGCCGGCGATAGGCTGGGAAGACTGAAGGAAAGGATACCATGTTTCACACAGGCAATCCCCCTCATGATATGAGCAATATGTTTGGCAGTATGAATTCTGTTCCGAATACGATCCAGCAGTATGCTGGTATTGCGCGAACTCGGGAGATGACGATCGACCAGTTGCTGCTGGAGAATCGGATCATCTTTCTTGGCGAGCCGATCACTCCGATGGTTGCTCGCGGCGTGATTCAAGAGCTGCTTTATCTTCAATCGTCTCGGAAGGACCAGGAAGTCAGCTTGTACATCAATTCTCCGGGCGGGTATGTGGATCAGACACTGGCGATCTACGACACGATGCGGACGATGGGCAGTCCGATTTCGACGTATTGCGTTGGTCAGGCTGCCAGCGGCGGTGCGATTCTGCTGATGGCTGGTGCCAAGGGTCGTCGTTTCATTCTTCCGAATGCTAAGGTGATGCTGCATCAACCGTCTGGTGGCGTGGGTGGTCAGGCCGAGGATATTCGGATTCAGGCTGAGGAGATCATCCGCGACAAGCAGCGTCTTGCGAGCATCATATCGCATCACACTGGGAACTCGATCGAGAAAGTCCTTGAGGACACGGAGCGTGATCGCTACCTGTGTGCAGAGGAGGCTGTTGCTTATGGTGTCGTGGATGAGGTGTTGACCCCTGAAGATGCGGCGCACGAGAAGAAGAAGAAAAGCGACAAGAAGTAGAGGTGTTTCTGAAGAAGCGGTTTCGTTTTAGAAGAAGTAGTTTCGTTTTAGAAGAAGTCATGATGGTGCAGAGGAAGTGATAGAACCGGTTGCGGGTTGCACCCGCACCTCATGGAGCGTGCTGAGAATTATGACGGCTTTGAATCAGAATATTCCGTTTGTGATCGAATCGAGCGGTCGTGGTGAACGGGCGTATGATATTTATTCGCGTCTGTTGAAGGATCGCATTGTCTTTCTTGGTGGCGGGGTTGACGATGAAATCGCCAATCTCATCGTCGCGCAGTTGCTGTTTCTGTCGAATGAAGAGCCGGAAGCCGACATTTCGTTCTATATCAATTCACCTGGTGGGTCAGTGTCTGCGGGGCTTGCGATTTACGACACGATGCAATTTCTCCGATGCGACGTTGCGACGTATTGTATCGGGATGGCTGCGAGTATGGGCGCGGTTCTGATGTGCGGTGGCGCGAAAGGGAAGCGGTACATCCTGCCGAATTCCCGGATGCTGCTGCATCAGCCCCTGCTTGGCGGGTCGATGAGTGGTGCTGCGACCGATCTTGCGATTGAGGCTGAGGAGATGCTTCGGATACGCGAGCGTCTTTACTCTATCATTCAGGTCCGTTCTGGTAAGAGCATGGAGCAGATCGAGAAGGATTGCGATCGTAACAAGTGGCTTGATTCTCAGGAAGCTCTGGAATATGGGCTTGTCGATTCGATCCTTGAGCGGATGCCCGATCCGAAGAAGTCTTAGGATACCGGGAAGTTGCGGTAGTTTGTGACGACAAGAGTCATCATCAAGTCAACACGCGCTCGCAAGCGCGGTTCAGGCCTGCCGGTTCGCTGGTGGGCCTTTTTTGTTGTATGGTTGCATACGCGGTGAGAGCATCTGGATTTTCTGCAGGCGATCGCCTGCCCCACGGTTGTGAGAAATGAAGGTTTGGTCAGGAACGCACCCTATACCCATGTCCGATTCTACGAGTGAACGACAACTTGCTGATTTGAATATCCTCCTGGATGTGTCTCGGCAGCTTGGTGCTACGACGGAGTTGACGCCTCTTCTGGAAGGTGTTGCTCAGGCGATTGTGGATGTTCTTCAATGCGAGCGGGCGACGGTTTTTCTGCATGATCCGGACCATGACGAGCTGTATAGCAAGGCTGTGACAAGCGGTGATACGATTCGGTTTGGGGCACATCTTGGGATCGCGGGGGAAGCGTTTCATACCTGTCTTCCGATCAATGTTGCAGACGCGTATTCCGACAAACGGTTTAATTCCGACATCGATAAGAAGACGGGTTATCATACGCGGAATCTTCTGACGTTTCCGATGCGTGGTCATGACGGTCAGACGATCGGCGTGCTTCAGGCTCTGAATAAGCATGACGGATCTTTTACTGGTATTGATGAGGCGAGGGCGACTGATCTTGGGATGCTGGCTGGGATTGCGATTCAGCGTCAGATGTTGCTGGATGAGTATGCTGAGAAGCAGCGTCTTGAGCAGGATCTTGCATTGGCTCAGAGTATTCAGCAGCGTCAACTCCCTACGGACAACCCTGTTGCCGCCGGGTATGACATCGCGGGCTGGAACAAACCGGCGGATGATACGGGTGGTGACTGCTACGATTTCGTGATGTTTGATGATGGACGGATTGGGATGTTGCTTGCCGATGCTACGGGTCATGGGATTGGTCCGGCGTTGATTGCTGCTGAGTGTCGTGCGCTGGTACGAGCGTTTGCGTCGGTTTCTGATGATCCGTCCCGGATATTGTCGCAGGCGAATCGGTTGATTTGTGAGGATCTTGACGGGGGTCGGTTTGTGACTGCGTATTTCGGGGTGCTGGATCCGAAGCGTCATGTGATTGACTATCTGAGTGCGGGGCATGGTCCTTTGTTGCACTATGTGGCTGAGGCGGGTCGGTGCGTTGAGATTGGTGCGACGACCGTTCCGCTTGGTATTTTAGATGAGCTGGATGAAACGCCTGGTACTCCGCTTTGTCTTTCTGTTGGTGATATGGTGATTCTGGTGACGGATGGTTTCTTCGAGTGGGCGGATGAGACGAAGGAGCAGTATGGGATCGAGCGGTTGATGGACGTGATCCATGCTTCGCGCGATTTTTCGTCGTGTGAGATTATCGAGCGGATGCGTGCTGCGGTCACGTTGTTTGGGGGATCGGTTCCGCAGGAGGATGACTTGACGGCTGTCGTGATAAAGCGCGTCGAGTGACTGAGTATCCGAGTGACTGAGTTTTCGAGTTTTCGAGTGTTCGAGTGACTTGGGCGTGGTCCTGTCGGGTTCTTGCCTTGATTCCTTTCGGGTTATTATTACGCGTTTACATAGATGGTCTGGCCGGCGGTGTGCCTGTGTGCCGGGTGGGTCACCTGGTGGACCATTTCTGCGATGTCGCTGGGTGAGAGGCACTGCTCTGCCGGGAAGTCTGGGAATGGGGTTCGGAGCATTCTGGTGTCTACTGCTCCCGGGCCTATGCCGTAGACGCGGATGCCGTGTTCTGCTCCCTCTTTGGCGAGAGCGTGGGTGAGCCCTTCTACGAAGCGTTTGGATGCACCGTAGGCAGCGAAGCCGGGGAAGGGGTCGATGGCTGCCATGGATGAGATGTTGATGATGATGCCGCCGCCGCGTGATTTGAGGATAGGCCAGATTGCGCGGGAGGCGTAGAAGACGCCGGAGACGTTGACCGCGATCATCTGGTCGAAGGTGTTGAGGTCGAAGTTGTCGATTTTGGAGCAGGGTGCCATGCCGGCGTTGTTGATGAGGTAGTCTACGCCGCCGAAACGGTCGATGGCGAATTTTATCATTGCATCCACGTCTGAGGCGATGCCCATGTCTGTGGTGACGGTTTCGCATGATCCGCCGTGTTGGTCGATGAGGCGTTTTGTTTCGGTTAATTCTTCTGCGGTGCGTGCTGCTGCTATGATGTTGATATTGGATTCGGCGAATTTTTGGCAGATTGCTCGGCCTATGCCACGTCCTGCGCCGGTGACGATTGCTGTTTTGTCGTTCATGCGATACCTCCTTGGTGTTGGGTGGTGGTTATCTTAGCTGGATGACGTGTTGTGTCGATTTGATGGCGTATTGGTGGCCTCATTTCGGCGGGTGAAACCTACCCTGCATCTGGATTTGAACTTACATCGGCTCCCCCACCTCTGAAGAGGTGGGCCACCCTGCCTCATTCCCTTGCAGTTGCTCGCTTGTCAGAGGTGGTGCATATCTCTAAGCTACCGGTTGCGGTGATTTCTGCTTGTTTTGCGTCCCGATACTTAGAATGCGAAGAGGGTCTTGTGAATCTGGAACAGTTGAAAAAAGAGTTGGCGGAGCTTTCTGATGAGACGAAGAAGGCGATCGCTGAGATAAAGAGTGTGGACGCCCTTCGTAGTCTTGAGACGAAGACTGTGGGTAAGGCGGGTCCGATCGGGTCGCTTCTGGGGAAGATTCGTGAATTTTCTCCTGAGGAACGTGGGGCCGTCGGTCAGACTGTGAACCTTGCCAAGAAGGAATTGGTCGCGATGTTTGCGGCTGCGATGGCTGGGATTAAGTCGGTGGCTGCGGATGCTGAGGCATCGAAGGCGTCGGATTATGATCCTACGCTTCCGGGGACTGCGGTGCGGATTGGGTGTGCTCATCCGGTGACGCAGGTTCAGTGGCAGGTTGAGGAGGTGTTTCAGCGACTGGGGTTTCTGATTGAGACTGGTCCTGAGATGGAGACGGAATATTACAATTTTGAGGCGTTGAATATTCCGGCGTTGCACCCTGCGCGGGATATGCAGGATACGTTCTGGCTGGAGAATAATATGGTGTTGCGGACGCATACGTCGCCGGTTCAGGTTCATGCGATGCAGCGTCATGGTGCGCCGTTGCGGGTTTTGGCGCCGGGGCGGTGCTTTCGTTATGAGACGATCGATGCTTCGCACGAGAATACGTTTCATCAGGTCGAAGGGTTGATGATCGATAAGCATATTTCGATTGCGAATCTGATCGCGATGATGAAGCTTCTGCTTCAGGAGGTGTTCCATCGGGATTTGAAGGTTCGGTTACGGCCTGGGTATTTTCCGTTTGTGGAACCTGGGTTTGAGCTGGATATGAGCTGTGCGATTTGCGGTGGGTCCGGGTGTGCGACGTGTAAGCAGTCGGGGTGGATCGAGATTCTGCCGTGCGGGATGGTGCATCCGAGCGTGCTGCGGTATGGGGGGATTGATCCGGAGAAGTATACGGGGTTCGCGTTCGGGCTGGGGCTTACGCGGTTGGCGATGATGAAATATGGGGTTAAGGATATTCGGGGTTTGAATGGCGGGGATATGCGGTCGCTGGTTCCGGCATCTCGACTTGCGGGTCCGGTGATACTTGAGAAGGCGGAAGCTGTGAAGGGGGGATCGTCATGCTGATTTCGCTGAATTGGATTCGTGAGTTTGTGGATCTTCCGGAGGATTTGTCGGCGGCGGAGCTGGCTGAGCGATTTACGCTTGCCTGTGCTGAGGTTGAGAAGGTCGAACCGATCGAGGTGGGTGCTAAGGGATTGGTGTGTGCTGCGGTTGTTGCGCTCGAGGTTGTGGATGCGGATCGCGGGCTTCGGGCTGCCCGGTTGGATGTTGGGGGTGGGGTGACGGTTGATACGGTGACGGCTGCTGCGAATGTGGGGGTTGGTGATCGTGTGGTGTTTGCTCCGGTGGGTGCTTGCGTGAAGGCGCTGGGGGTGATTGCTGATTCGGAGGTTGCGGGGCGGCCTAGCAGCGGGATGATCGTTCCGGGTGATGCGATCGGGATCGCGATGGCGTTGCGTGAGGCGATCCATCTGCCGCCGTCTGTTGAAACGGGGACGGTGCTTGATGAGGCGGGTTTTGATGACTGGGTGATCGAGGTGGATAATCATTCGATCAACCATCGGCCTGATCTTTGGGGTCATTATGGACTGGCCCGCGAGTTTGCTGCTATTTTCGGGTCGCCGCTCAAGCCATATTCGGTTGCTTCGCTGGAATCGCTTCAGGATGCGTCGCTGCCGGAGATTCCGATTGACATTGATGATGCGGACGCCTGCCCTCGGTATTCCGGGCTGCTGATGCGGGGTGTGACGGGTCAGCCTGCACCCTTATGGATGCAGCTTCGGTTGGGGCATGTGGGGTTGAGGCCTATCAGTTGCCTGGTGGATTTGACGAATTATGTGATGCTGGAGCTGGGTCAGCCGATGCACGCGTTTGATGGTGATAAGGTGCAGCGGATCGAGGTTGGATTTGTCGATGCGGGGACGCATTTTACGACTTTGGACGGGGTTGATCGCAAGCTGCCCGGCGATGCGTTGATGATTCTTTCCGATCGCAAGCCCGTTGCTCTGGCGGGTGTCATGGGTGGTGCGGATACGGAAATTTCGGACGCGACGGAGACGATTCTGCTTGAGTCTGCGAATTTTCATCCACATACAATTCGCAAGTGTGCTGCACATCTGTCGCACAGGACGGACGCGAGTGCCAGGTTTGAGAAATCGCTCGATCCGGAGCATACGGTGCTTGCGATCCAGCGGTTCTTTGAACTGGCGAGACCGGAATTTGAGGAGCTTTCGCTGGCGAGCCGGCTGAGCGATGCGTTTGTGAAGCCGTTTGACCCGGTCACGATTACGATTGATCCGGAATATGTGCAGCGGGTGATTGGTCACCCGGTATCAGGTGAGGAGATCGCCCGGATTCTTACCGCACTCGAATTCAAGGTGAGCAGCAGCACCGATGCAGCCGGTCGCGAGACGATGGTTGTGGACGTGCCGAGCTTTCGGGCGACGCGTGATATTGAGATTGAGGCTGACATCATCGAGGAGGTTGCCCGGTATATCGGGTTCAACAATATCGCACCAGCCTACCCGGATGTGATGGTGCGGGCGCTGACGGTGAATCCTGTGCAGCAACTGGAGGGCAAGTCGCTGCGGTTGTTCACGGGCGGGCTGGGGATGGTCGAGCTGTATCGGTACATCTGGTATGACGCGACGTGGAGCGAGAAGCTCGGGTATGACGCGTCGCATTGTCTGGCGTTGCGGAATCCTGCTGCGGCGGGTCTGGAGCGGTTGCGTGATTCGCTGGTGCCAGGATTGCTGGCGGCGGTGGAGCATAATCGTCATCATTTCCAGGAGCTTCGCTTTGTGGAATTGGGGGGTGCTTTTCCTTGTGCAACAAATGGTGCAGGTTGTGATGGTAAGGATTCTGAGCATACCGAGGTTCGTCGGATCGGTTTGATGATTGCTGCTCGTGGTAAGAATGCAGAGGATACCTGCCTCGCGGATATGCGGGGCGTGGTGGATGCGTGGTCATTGAGCATTTTGGAACGCCCCGCTACGTTTGAGGTGGCTGATGCGGATGCGTCTCGACCGTGGGAGCACCCGGCGAAGACGTCTTCTATCTGCGTGGGCGGTAAATCTATTGGTCGGGTCAGTGCGATTCCGCTGGTTCTGAGGCAGCGTATTGATGAGCATCTGGCTGCCTGGGGGGTTGCCTGGGCTGAGTTCGATCTTGCACCGCTGACGGATGGGTTGACGCATTTTGAACCACTGGCGTCCGCCCCGAGTTTTCCTGAGGCTGAGATTGATTTTTCGGTTCTGGCAGATGCGTCGCGCCGGTATTCGGAGATTAAATCTGATCTTGCGACATTTGACGATCCGCTGTTGCGTCGGATTACGTTTGTGGACAGTTTTGAGGGGAAATCTGTTCCGGACGGGAAGCGATCGTTCACGTTTCGGTGCCATGTCGGGCATTCGGACCGTACGATGACAGACGACGATTTATCGCGATTCCGCGAGGCGTTTCAGAATCAGCTCACGAAGAGTAAATTAGAGGCGAGGTGAACGTGGTACGACGCTGGATGAATTTTACGCTGGCTGCGCTGGCGATGGTGCTTTGCACCGGGTGCCCTCAGTATCACGATGCCGGTGTACCGAACACGATCTCGCAAATGAAAACGCCCGAGTCGGGTGCGTCCTATCTGCTCTATGTACCGTCGTCGTACACGGCTGACTATCACTGGCCTCTTGTGGTGCTTTGTCATGGTACGCGTCCCTTTGACGCTGCTCGCCGGCAGATTCGTGACTGGGTGAAGATCGCTGAGGAGGAGCAATTTCTGGTGGCTGCACCGGAGTTGAAGGGGACATCTGCCCTGGGTTCTCCGCCTCCGAATCGTCAGATACCGCTTCAGGAGGAGGATGAACGCAACATCCTCGAGATGGTTCGTCAGATTCGTGGTGCGTATCAGATATCTGAGGATCGGATTTTTCTCTGCGGGTGGTCTGCGGGTAGTTTTGGTGTGTTGTATACGGGATTGAAGCATCCTCGATTGTTTCGGGCGCTCGCGGTTCAACAGGGGAATTTTGATGCCCGGTATCTTGCCGATGTGCAGGATAAGATCGACCCGCACCAGCCGATCGCGGTCATTTATGGCGTCGCCGATATACTGGTCGGTCCTGATCCGCGAGAGGCGATCAAGTGGTTGGAGGAGCGTGGTGCGAATGTGTTCGAGCTGGAGGTCGGCGGAGGTCATCGGAGTCATCCCAAGAAAGTGCAGGCGTTTTTTCGGCGTGTGTTGCGGCGTGTGCCATCGCTGCATATTCGTGGTTTGAGCATCGAGGGTCGCGACGCGTTGACGGTTCAGTTTAAGACAAAGGGGTCGTTTTCGCCGGACTCGTATCACTGGACTTTTGGCGATGGCGAGGAATCCTATGTGGCTGAACCGATCCACCGGTTCGCCGCCGAGGGGACGTATCGGGTCGTGCTTGTGACGACGCTGGGGAGGCGGCGTGTTTCGCGTGCGATCGAAATCGACGTGCCGCAGTTGCAGTCGTTAAAACCGCAGCGCACGACGTGGGATGATGTCCCCTGAGTGGCGATGTGTCCTGAGTGGCGATGTGGTCCGGGGAGCACTTGGTCCGCACAACGGACCCTACATGTATTATGCCCAGGATCCTGCATGCATTATGCTGAACGTTCGGGACCGAAGGGGCGGAATGTCATGACCATGGCGGGCAGGAGCAGCAGATCTGTCGCAAGGGCACAGCACATCGTGAATCCGAGCAGTCCGCCGAAGTAGGCTGTCGGAAGGAATTCCGAGAGCATGAGTATCCAGAATCCGCCCGCGATCACGATGGTTGTGAAGACGCACGCACGCCCGACGCTGCTGTGTGCAGTGCGAAGTGCGACCAGATAATTTCCCCCTTCGCGATAGGCTGACTTGAATCTCCAGAGGTAGTGCAAGGCGTCGTCAACGGCGATCCCCACGGTGACGCTTAGCATCATGGCGGTCGTCATGTTGACCGGGATGCCGACCCAGCCCATCGCACCAAGACAGAACAGGATGGGCAGGATTGTGGGGATGAGGGCGACCAACGCCACCTTGAAGGATCGCAAAACGATCAGCAGTACGAGGAACACAGCCGGGATCGTCAGGTAGAGCGAACGGAACTGGTCCTCCCACAGACCCGCCACCAGCTTCGCATAAAAAATGTATAATCCTGTCGCTTCCACTTCGTATTCTTCGCCCAGTGCGTCTGCGGTCATCGCCCGAAGCTGCTCGCCCATCTTCAGCTTTTCCGCAACCGGGTAGCCTTCAACCACGCGGAGATTCATCCGCATGGCCGTCTCGTCTTCATTGAGAAAATTGCGTATGACGTCTTCGCCGAGCAGATTTCGTACGAGCGATAACCTTGCTTTCAACTCGATCGTTGTCGATGGAACGCCACCCGGTCCGAGTGTCAGTACGTCGGCCAGGGTCAACGCCTTGCGCACGACGTCGAACTGCTCCACCGCTCGTTCACCGGCGATGCGTAAAGCTCCCACAGCATGGGCAGACAAGACCGATCCGCCATCCTTCCGCCGGACGACCATCTCAGCAGACCCCGTTGGCGAGAGATTGGACTCGATGAATTCGTAGCTTTGTCGGACCTCGCTCTCGGGGCGGAAATTCTTGACGAAGTCGCTCTCAAACTTCAACCATGGCAGCGACGTGGAAAAAATCGCCACGGTCACGAGAAAAACCCCCATCACCTTCCATCGCCGACCATTCACCCAGTCCGCCAGTCGCAACAATTCAGCCGGGAGCACGACATCGCTACGCGCCCTATCTGATGCAGGTCGCATTCTTGGCAGGAACGCTGTCGCACACAACGAAAATACCAGCTACATCGCCAACCCCACAACCATCAATATTCCGAACATGCGAACCGGTGTGATGCCCGATATTGCGACAGAACCGAACCCCGTCGCTGTCGTGAGCATGGCGGCTGCACATGGAGCTGCCATGCGCCGCAGGACGCGCTTCGCACGCTCGGGCCAATCGTAAAATGGTGCGGCGGCGAAAATATCGTCGTCAGCCACGCCCAGGTGCACACAATTTGCGACCGATAATACCATCACCAGGATGACGATCATCTGCGTAATCAGCGTCATGGGCAGGTCGAGCGCGATCGCCAAACCCAGCGTGCAAAGCGTCGCAGCCATCGAAACCGTCAACGCAAACACGACGGGTGCAATGCGCCGAAAGACAATCCCGAGCGTGATGAGGAGCAGTGAAAACGCCGCCAGCGAAAAGACGCGTAAATCATGATCGACATAATCGTACATATCGATCAGCGTCACATATGGACCAGTCAGCACGATCCGCTTTCCAGGATGTCGCGTTTTTGCGGACGCAACAAGCTCCTTCAAACGCTCCACCGTCGCCTTGCGAATTTCACCCGACGCCCCCTCGCCACGCATCTGCAGCACCATGGCAGCCGTTCGACCATCGCGACTCACCACGTTGTCCACGAACAATGGGTGACGCATGATCTGCTCGCCGAGCACGCTTCTGATCATGGTCGGTACGTCGGCTAGAGATGTCACGCGTTCGACAGCTTCCAGGGTTTCGACCTGCGTCTGCAATTCCGATACGACGTCAAGCGTATCCTCGAATCCGTCAGCCTCCCCCTGCACCGCGATGATCGCAAGCTCGTTGCTGAGAAAATCATCCATCAGCCGGCGGAACGTTGCATAATCTTCGCTGTCGTCGGCAACGAACGCTTCCAGGGTGTAATCCTTCCGCAGACCTCGCGACTTGAGCAGGACCACAGAAGCAACTGTCGCGATCAGCATCATCGCTACGAAAACAGTGTTATTTCGGAGGAAAAAGGAGATCATCGTAGATATGGGACCATCGTCACACCGCCCGGATCGAGATTGCTTTGGCTGCGTTATAGCGTTTTCACGTCAGGCGTTGCGGACGACATGGGTCATTTCACATGTGAAACCGTCGACCAGACGCTACACCTGGATAGAGCTTGCTCTAGTTTCTGGTAATCCCCATCGACGTTGCCAGACCGGTAAACCGCCGCGACCCAAGCGCCACCTTGTCCAAGCCTTCCGGCCAGATCGAAAACGACAAGCCAACAATGTCCTCAGCATCATCCAGGTCGAAAATCCAGGCGACATACCATCTCGGATACTTGCGAATGTATGCGATGGAGAAATCCAGCGTCTGCCCTCGCCCCAGATCGAACTCTTCACGGAACGCCAGGCTGTGCTTCCGGTCGATCTTGTAGTTCATCGCGAAACCCAGCAGATTGGAATCGGACTCTTCAATGAAGCGATACCCGAGGGCATAGCTGAAGCGTGGCGTTCGATCGACCGCGAGCGACAGGTTGAAGATGTCCACTTCGCCATCGTTGATGTCGTAATTCATCTCGCTCAGCAGAGCAGTTCCATCGTTGATCTGCCACTTCAGCGAGGTGTTCACAAAATTCCGGGCGATGCTGTTCTCCGGGCGGGTGTATGAGGTAAACCCGTTGGTCACACCGCCACCAAACGCACTCCTGCCCACAAGCCCCCCGTCTTTAGACCCTCTGCTCAAAATGTATCGCCCCAGATCGCCGGCAGACCGGTTCGCTCTGCCTGACACATTGTTGAACAACCCCAGCTCGATATCGAACTTAAGGAAATTCACCGTCCGCTTATCGCCCGCAGGTCCACGCTTTGTCTGAAGTCGCTGTCGCAAACCGAGCGTAATACCGTCGAAATCGTCAATCCCCTCCACCCGCTCATCGAAAGGATACAGTTCATCAGAATCAAGATTGGATGCAGACACCCACGCAACCGCATCCGCCTTAATCACGTGGCGAAGACCGTCCAGATCCCACATCTCACTTCGCACATCGGGGAACACCTTGCTGAAATACATGCTCCCACGAATACCGCCCATCACAAACAAGCGATCCGTACCGCCGCCGGAAAGCGAGTCGTCCCACGAGGTATTCCTGGCGACCAGGAAGGGCGCCAATCGCACAGGGCCAAGGTCCATCGGAAACTGAATTTCATGCCGGGTATCGCTTCGAACCACGCCGCCGGAACTCGCCCCATCCGAACCCCTGGTCAGGAACAGATAAAACTCCTTCTTGGCAGCACGATACCGGACCGCCCCGACCCGAGACTCGCTAAACGATGTTGCGAAATCACCCACGGGTTGACCGATCCTGCGGAAACTGAAATCCGGCAGACTCTCTGTCCGCGTCTCAAAAGAGTTCAACCGATATTGAGCGGTCGCGGTAAACGCCCAGTTGTCACGCTGCTTCTTGGCGTAAAAAACCGTCTCCTGTTCCTTGTCTCGATCAAACTCCCGCTCAAAATACTCTTCAAGGAACCCGCGATCGCTGATATAGGACAGCTCGAACGTCAGCTCCCAGTCATCGGGGAAAAACTGGCGATGCCGCAAAGTCGTTCGACCGCGTCTTTGCTTGTCCGGCGTATTGTCACGCAACCGACCGAGATTATCTTCGCCTCGGTCGTCGATCATGTACCCACGATACAATCCGTAGTACGACGCTCGCTCATACGAAACATCCAACCCCACAGCAGGACCGCGATCGCTGAAATAATCCTGGCGAAACTCGGCATTAAAACCAGCGGGCGTTTCAAAGCTGAGCAGATTGAACAAATCCCACCGAGTTCTGACTGTCATTCCGAAATTGCTGCGCTGCCCGATGCTGATACCCCGAAGGGCTGTGTCGGATATACGAACATTGCCCGCAACCCCAGGCCAGTAAAAAAACGGAACCTTCCCGACCTTGAACGACACCCCCTCCATCCGATAGCTCGCACGTCCAAGTCCGGCCGCCTCACCCGAGAACGACCGGGGCGTGCGGTCGACGATCTGAACACGGTCTGCTGCAATATGATAGTGCGGCGTGTGAAATTCACTCGTCGTAAGAGAACCGTTCTGCACCAGAAACTCGCGGTCCGACAATTGACGCACCTGATTGGCGCGAATGTAAATCGGCAGATTGCGGTCCGGGACCATCGCAAACATCACAACATCGAGAATCAGCGCGCGATCGTGCTTTAAGTCGTAGTAAATCCGCGACGCCCGAATCGTTCGATCACCCGACGTCAGGCGAATATCCCCTTCCAGATAAATCGCTTCAACCCCGGAACCAGACATCCCGAGTGCATCGTCCTCATCGTCGAACATCGATCCATCGAACGTCGTTCCAGAGTCAACCTCATCCTCCGGAGATGCAAAAAACACAACCACCGCGCCCGCACGAGCCTCAAAAGGGTATCCATCACCGCCAGAACCCACAAAGACATTGACATTCCCTACACCGACAGCCACCTGCACACCATCCTCAAGACTCCTCATCTGCGTAAGGTCGGCGTCGTAGCGAAATGCACGCGGTATCTTCTCTGTTTTCTCAACGGGAAAGCCTGCAACACCAGTGATCGGAGCGTTCGTGCGATCATCGCCCGACGCTTCCCGAACACGCATCCGCACAGACGATGCGTCGCGATACACCGTCGTGTCCGCCGACGACACAAATGTCCGCTTGTCAGCCGAGACAAACAGTTCGCCGATCGTGTTAAGCGTGGCAAACAGAACGGGTCCTTCACTCAACGTGCCAGCCGGTTCTACGATCCGGGCGTCGCGATATAGAAAAATCTCGAATTGCTGATATTCGAGATCACCCCTTGCAACCGGTGAAACCTGAGGCCCGGCACCTTCGAGACGTCTTGGTATCATCCAGACGACAGCCTGCTGTGCAGACAACCGACGCCCACCAACCACAAGCTCAAAATCGCCAACCACATGGGCGACCTGCTCGCCAGCTTCCGTACCTGCTTCCGAACCAGCTTCCGAACCAGATTCAGATTTCCAGAGATAAGCAAGCTGACCCGAGACGTGGACGTCCTGACGAATGATGCCCGTTGGGAGCAAGGGAGACGAAACCTCGTCGTTCAACGGAACCAGCGGTTGAGCAGATGCAACCCCACTCACTGCAAACAACACAGCCACTGCAAGCATGCCGGTCAATACCAGCAAGCCTTCGACCTGTCGGCTTACAGTCGATTTCAAAACAGGGATCAATCCCATGAAGATGAACGCCCGCCTGTGAAAGTGACCCCTCACAGGTGAATGCTGAACGCACCGCGATGAAGTACCGCACCTTCACTTCACGGCGACGAATCCAGTATAGCGCGACCCAATGGGGTGTCAACGATGCCCGCGGTTCTACTCATTTCAGTCTGGCGATGACTGTATTGATTCTGGAAGGGTCGATCATAACCGTGGATGACGCCATCGACGAGAAACTATCGCAATGTGACCATCGCTTCCGCTCAGCCTGACTTCTACGCTAACAATCTCAATTTGCGATCACTTTTGCTGTGATTTGCATAGGTTGGCCAATCAGGTTTGTAGCTGGAGCTTTGGTCACCCCATACCAACCAGTTCTTGGAATACTTACCGCGAGCAAATAGTTCGAGATACGGACCGGGGCTGCATGCCTCAATAACATCATACAACTCGTCTGGTTTGCGTGAGTGCTCGCGCTTTCGTGTCCTGATGATATTGACCTGACGACGTCCCGGATCAAGAGTGCGAAGTTTGCCGCGAATGCCGAACAGGATAAGCTCCGTAGTGTTGCGAAAATAGAAACCAACACCTCGTCCGTCTGGACCACCGTCCTTGCGGATTTTGTGCCACACGATATTAGTCTTGTATGTAAACCCCCAGGCTTTCATAACATCCAAACCTTCACGCAACAACGCGTTGGGAACCCATAGATAGAGATGGCACTGATCAGCGCATGCCAAAGAAACCGGCATATCCTTGATCTCATTCAGCGTCAGTGTGGAATAGCGATTCAGACGCTTGTGCTCCGGAGCCATCTTGCCTGTGCGATTGCTGAATTGCCACGGCGGATCCGCAAGAACAGTACCACACGACATCCTGGAGCACGCGCGTGCAAAATCTTGAGCTGGAGTCATTCCCTCAATCATTAGCAATTCTCATCGTAAAGGGTTTTGGAAATACCAAATGCGAGAATCGGACATCCCGCACCACCACCACCTTCAATTCGTGGCAATAATTTCGACATGTGTGTCGTCGACGCACCATACGATGCTCCACGACCCAATTCTTTGAAAATGTCCTGCAATTCATCACAGCGAGTGATGATGACGCCTACGCTAATAGCACGCAGATCGAAAAGAAGACGAAAATTGTTGAGGTCGCGATCAAAAAAAGGATCCTTGTTGTTCCATTCGATTTCCAAAGCAACCCGGTTTTTGTAACAATCGATTTTGTGCGTAGGAGATTCCATGACCTTATCATCAACATGCACTGAAGTCGTAAATTCCTTTTCACACCACCCGCGAGCATAGAGGAATTGATCGATAAAATCGGATACTTTGGATTTACTGCCGCCACCAACTGTGAGCCAACTCTTACACAGACGGAAGTCGTGAAGAAGATCGAGAACGTCCGCCCACTCCCTGGAGAAGTCGCTACTTAGAATAGCAGAAGCGTGCTTCCATTCGTGAACTTCGTAGTTGTCGATGACATATTGTGGGAGGTGTGGTTCGTCCATATGCGCCCGCTTACCTAGCGATGATTGTTGAGTGAGACTCCATGAATCGGAAAACACCGACAGATTACTTTCAAATGAGAGACTGTCGAGACCCTCGAACCAGCATTATATACGCCTTCGTACCAAGCCTGACCAGCTTGTGATGGTACCGCAGGTACTGCTTTATGCAGTTTCCAAGAACACTGCCATTTCCCAATCGAAAGAGCCTGCGACCAACAGCCTCCAGATGACCCTGGTGTTACTGCCTGGATCAAACTTCCATAAGTGGAAGGGCTGGTCGGTTGCCGTTCGGTAACACGCGCGGAGTATAACGTGGAGGGGAAACTACCGCAACGCCTAAGTTCCGATCCCGAAAATCGTTCGCAAAACGCCTCGGTGTCATGAATTACGCCTACGCACCAGATGGGCGACGCGCTACCACCACGGCCATTTCATGCACCTCACCACCCCGGAAATAACGCAGCGTCACCTCAGTACCCGGCAAAATGAACGCGACAGCATCCATCAGGACAGCGGTGTTCAATATCGACGTCCCATTCACTTCCAGCAGAATATCATCCGCCCGGAGACCCGCCTCCGCCACGGGCGTATTATCCAGCACCTGTCGAATCAGAACACCATTCGGCCTGGACCAGCCAAGGTCAGCCGCTTCCTCACGATTCAGCCGCACATCAACCGTCGCCACACCAAGAAAACCCCGAACAATCTCACCACCCTTGAGCAGGTGCGGCAGCAGCAACGCCACCCGGTTCGACGGAATCGCAAAACCAACCCCCATATAACTCCCCGTATCCGAAGCGATGGCAGTGTTCACCCCGATGACCTCACCACGGCGATCGACCAGCGGTCCACCACTATTGCCCGGATTAATCACCGCGTCCGTCTGAATGAACCCCTGATATCGCACATTGCGAATCCCGATCGACCGACCCATCGCACTCACAATCCCACGGCTGAACGTCCCGTCCAGCCCGAACGGATTCCCCAGCGCAAACACCTCATCACCCACCCCAAGCGCATCGCTGTCGCCAAGCCCCAACTCGTGCAGACGACTCGCCCGAATCTGAAGCACCGCCAGATCCGTCGCTTCGTCCGCTCCGACCACAATCCCCTCGCGTCGACGACCATCCGAAAGTATCACGTCGATCCGGTCAGCTCCCGCCACCACATGCTGATTCGTCAGAACAAATCCATTGGCCGCATCGAAGATGAACCCACTACCAAGTCCTGACTGAACCGGAATCCGATCCATGTCATCCCTGGAGTCCACAGCCCCACCCTCGTCCAGAGAACCTCCCTCCGCAGCCTCACCCTCATCCGATGCATTACCCTCCTGCATCCAGGGATGTGCATCCCCAAAGCCCTCTCTGAGCTTCCCCGACCGCTCCGAAGCTGCAAAATCGAGTATCCCTAGCGGCGATATGTACTGAATCGTTTCAATATGCACCACGGCAGGCGTCACAAGCTGCGCAACCCGTCGATTCGGTTCATTGTAGTCAACAACCTGGTCGCTCGTCGGCAGACGCTCCGCAATCGCCCGCAAACGTCCCTTTTCGACGGCATAGGACAAATGCTCAACGACCTCCAGACGGACCAGCATCAGCACGACAGCCGTCGTACAAAGAAATACAAAAAAGAATTGTCGAAAAGGATGGCGGTCGGGCGTCACCTTAATTCTCCATGACCAGACGTCCACATTACATCACAACAACAGACACAACACCACAACGGCGAACACGACACCACATTGCCGCACACAACACCACAACGGCGGATACGACATCTCGACAGCGAATACGTCAATACGTCACCCGCCGACCCCCATTCTATGTCGCCCGACACCCCGATTCACACATCAATTTTGTCGATTCTTATCCTGCCCCGTAGAAACAGGCTAGCCAGCCACGAAGATATTGTCGTGTCCGGGGATGATAACGTCCGCAATATCGTAGATTTCCCGAAATGATTCCCGGGCAGCGTCCGGATCGCTCGATCGCTCCCAAACCCGCCCGTTCACGAAATGATCCCTGCTCACCACCGCATCACCCGCCACAAAGACCGTCCGGGCGGCCTCAACCAGCAAACACGCAGATCCCGGCGTTGCTCCATATGCGGGAAAAAGCCCTATACCTTCAGATATTTTGTCCGGAGCAGCCTTGCACCGCCCTAGAAGCTCCATCTCCTGCTGTATTTCGTCAAGCGACACTTCATCCACCATGTTCGTCCCACCCGCCAACACAGCATTCAATCCCTGGGCGATTATTTCCATTTCCACTGCACCCAGGTACCAGTCGGCCTCCCCGAACGCTGCCAGACCGCGACGGTGGATGGGGGAAAAATTCGTCAAAAACACGATGTCGATCTGCTCAGGCTTCAATCCTGAACGCTCATCGAGGCGCTGACGGATCAGATCGGGCGGTAAACCCGGATCGACCAGGATATTGACTCCCTCATCGCGGAGGAGCGTGGTCGTCGCATGGGCAGGCCGAACCGTCGCGTTCTCGTTCCAGAACATGTTCCGGCTTAAGGTCCCGATATTGATAATGTCCACTGTGACAGCCATGGGGGTGAGTCTAAACGCCGAAATGGATCACGACAACGCCCACGACCCGCCGTAAATGGACAGAGTGATCGTTTCTCAATCGAGTGAAGCCGGGGTCATCAATCGAGTGAAGCCGGGGTCATCAATCGAGTGCGGCGGGATCTATAATCTGAAGTCTCATGTACTCCAGCACTGTTGCAAGATCACGATATGGATTGTTGGAGAGTTCCTTTTCGATCAGTTTGAGAAGTTCGTTGTGGTCGATCGAATCGAATTCGACACCGTCCAGTGTCATGAAAATGCGGTAGCGAAGTACAGGGTCTGGTTCGGGCTGCTTGGCGATCTCGAATATGCGTTTCTGCAATGCTCGCCTTACCTCTTCGGTCAAGGTTTGCATGTGTGGGAGGGTTCCAGCGACGCTTAGAATGTGCTCACGGATGAGGAGATCGCCTGGGGTATTGCTGTTGTGGCGATGGTAGTCTCCCATCAGGCGATCGAGGTATGCGAGGTCTTTGGTGACTCCTGAAATCCACACGTTGTGTTCGGTTTGGTACGCTCGAAACGCCCGAAGGTCCGAGGGGAGTCCGAAGATTCTGGTTTTCCATGTATTGGCGACACGTTTGTGGTATTCCTTTGCGTCGGACAAAGCGGAGTCCGGAGGCAGTGGTACAACGCGACTGGGATCGATTCGATCCAGTGCGCGCACAATTCCTTTCCTGACGAGGGGATTCCGCTCCTTTTTCAGAATGTGTGTTAGCTTTTCAATAGCGTCGTTATCTCCGACCGTAATCGCATAGGAGGCAACCCTCGCGGCGTCGATGCGGTCGGATGACGCTGATTCTGGTTCGACCATACGCTTGATAGCTTCACGCCACACCGACTGGATTTCGTCTTGACCTGCTCCCCAAAAGCTGATCCAGGTGTTATGAGAGTCCATTGGCCCCCGGTGTGGGGCAGTAAGGACTTGACTATGAAACGGAAACGACACAATCCGGAGCAGATTATTCGCAAGCTCCGAGATGCGGACCGGTTG
>JAJRYY010000177.1 GCA_024275565.1 Planctomycetota bacterium | reverse complement strand
CCTTCCGGCTACCCTTGCGATTTGCTCCGATTCGTACGAAACTTTTCATGATACGGCTCCTTGTTTGATGGATGTTCCAAAAACCACCGTCATTCATGGAGCCGTTCGTCTCAAATTTCAACTAAAATTAGCACACCCCCTACACAAATCGCTGGAGATATATAAGAAGCTCGGTGCATCGGAGGGCATTGCCAACGGCTACGGCAATCTAGGAATGATCTACAAAGCTCGTGGCTATCTCGACGAAGCTGAACGGATGCACCACAAGGCGCTGGAGATCGACGAGAAGCTGGGCCGGTTGGAAGGCATGGCCAGCGACTACGGCAACCTGGGCCTGATCCACCAGACGCGCGGCGATCTTGACGAAGCAGAACGGATGCACCGCAAGTCGCTGGAGATCGATGAGAAGCTCGGCCGGTTGGAAGGTATAGCCAACTCCTACTCCAACCTCGGAGTGATCCACCAGATGCGCGGCAAACAAGAAGATGCCGAACGGTTGCACCGCAAAGCGCTGGAGATCAATAAGAAGCTCGGGAGATCGGAAGCGATGGCCGAACAGTACTGTAACTTGGGTCCGATCTACCAACTACTCGGTCAATTGGACGAGGCCGAGAGAGTTCTATATCTATCGCTGGATATCTGTGAGTCGCTTGGCCGGTTGGTGGGTAAGTCGAAAGTGTATGGTAACTTGGGAGTTATTCGACTGATACGCAGTGATCTGTGTGGAGCCGAGCAACTGTTCCACAAGGCGCTTGAAATACAAGAGAAGTTAGGACTCCAAGAATACGCTGCCAACCAGTACAGCAACTTGGGCAGTGTACAAAAGAAGCGTGGTGATGTCGCCGGAACACGGAAGTTGTGGATCAGAGCACGCGATCTCTACACCCGCATCGGCATGCCGCGTATGGTATAGAAGGTTCAGGGCTGGCTTGACGCTCTGGACAACCCACCCGCGGGCTGATCCAGCGAATGTCGGGCTATTGCCCGACACGGATGCTCAGATGCGCACAATGAACGCGACCTTACAAACACAGCGCAACCTCTTCCAGAAACAGGCCATATAGGATAGAAAACACAGTGACCCATGTAGGGTCCGCTGTGCGGACCATCGACTGCAGAACGACATCGCTCGTCCCAGATCGCAACAAGAGCATGTAAAACCAAAGAGCAATAAAACCAAATGTCAGAGCATGACATACAACATACCGACCCCACCGCAAACCCGTCGGACGGGTTATCCCCCACGGTCCTGAACCGTCTCATCGACGAAGGCTGGAAATTCGATTTCTTCCAGGCTGTGCGAATCATAGAACGATTTACACGCGACCGTGAAAGCGTAGGCAGAAGGGGCCCTGTTGCAAACGAGGCAATCCGATTCAGGCCCCACATATCACTCGGATTCCCTTCCACCGACGTCCGAAAAATCACAAAATGCTATGACCCCGAAAAGGACCAGCACTATTACCTCATCGACGTCACCTTCTTCGGCCTCTACGGCGTCAGCACACCGCTCCCCCTCCACTACGCCATCGACATGCTCAGAGCAGTCTCGCGCGACGCGGAAGCCGAGGAGACCAGCGACAAAGCACCCGGCAGTCGAAGGGTGGAGCGACAGACAGACACAAGCCATACAGGAATCCCGGACGCAAGCCCGGCAAGAGATTTCCTCGACATCCTCCACCACAGAATGATCTCTCTTTTCTACCGGGCAGGAACGAAATACCGCTACGCGACAACCTATGGCCAGCACGACCGCGACGAGATCACAAACTACCTCCGCCTCTTCATTGGCAGCCCTCGTTTAATCTCACAATCTCAAGCATTTACACCACCCACAGTGCCTCAGGCTTTTACACCACCCCAAGTGTCAACCGATGCCCAGATGCCGCATCCTGGCACGCCACCAGAAAGCGTCGATCCTGAAAAAGGAACATGGGGATTATCACCCAATCGACTTCTCAGGTACGCGGGAGCATTGACCCAGAAACCCAGGTCAGCCACCCTCCTTGAGGGCATCCTCGAGGATTATTGGGACGGAATTCTGTTCCACGTGGAACAGTTCATTGGCCGCTGGATTCCGCTCGACATCCGCGACATGACCCGGATGGAATCCGCTGCAGCCACCTCCGGAATCAGCGATTCCGCCGGCAGATCCAAATCGCAAACGGGAGGCCAGACGGCGAAAACGACGCGTCCCAACGCGGGGCGACTCGTCCCGCGAGGATGCTCAGCCAGCCAGGATGCGTGGACGCCGCCAGCTGGCGTGAGGCTGGGATCGCCGAACAATCGACTGGGGGTCGATACCATCGTCGGCGAGCAGGTTTACGACCTAAGCGGCGCGTTTCGGATCGATATCGGACCCGTGGACTGGAAGACGTATCTGACCTTCCTTCCGGACGGCGAAGCCTTCACCGAGACAAGATCACTGGTACAACTATACACAATTGACCCACTTGCTTATACGATGGAGGTGACGCTGCTGGCTGGCGAAGCCAAGCCGATGATGCTCGGCGTCGATCCGGACATGGGCCGTCTGGGATACACGAGCTGGATTTGCACGGAATCGCCGGGCGAGGCCACGGTAGGATTCGACTCCGAATCGCTGCCGCCGATCCCGCCGCCCATGATGGATGCGGTCGGTGCTGGATGATGCGGTCGGTGCTGGATGATGCGGTCGGTGCTGGATGATGCAGTCGGTGCTGGATGATGCAGTCGGTGCTGAATGATGCAGTCGGTGCTGAATGATGATGACTGTGTTGGATGATGATGTCGGAACGGGGATGACCGTGACGACAGGACGAATACATATCAGGATTGGATGAATTGGGCATGGCTTCAAAATCAGATGAACTGCGGGCGTTGATTGGTCGGTTTGACGAGAACTGCATTCGTCATTTCCAGGGAGCGACCTCGTTGTGTCACTCGCGTGGTCACTTCGAGGTGACGGTGGACCACCTGCTGCTGCGTCTTCTCGACGATACGACGGGTGATGTGGTGCGGATCTTCAGCACGTTCAAGGTCGACGCCGCACAGGTACGCCGGGCGTTGCAGCAGATCCTCTCGGGGATGCGGACCGGGCATCGCGGAAAACCCGCGCTCTCGCCGAAGCTGATCGAGCTGTTTCAGTCGGCGGCGGTGATGGCAGACGAGTTCGGATTCGCGAAGATTCGGACGGGTCTGCTGGTGTTGGGACTGGCGCTGAATCCGACTCATTCTCAGGTCGGGGAGTTCAGCCCGGAACTGGATCGGATCAACGTCGATCAACTTCGTGACAATTTTCACGAGATCGTGCTCGGATCGTCTGAGGAAGGAACGCCTCCGGGTGTTCCGGGTGCTTCGGGGATGGGCGGCGGCGGCGAGGGTGAAGGTGGTGCGTTGGCGCAGTTCACGGTCGATCTGACTGCCAAGGCTGCTGCTGGTGATATCGATCCGGTGTTTGGTCGCGACTCAGAAATCCGCAAGATGATCGATATTTTCGCACGTCGTCGGAAGAACAACCCGATCCTCGTGGGTGAACCGGGTACTGGCAAGACTGCGATCGTGGAAGGTCTCGCGCTGCGTATTTCCGAGGGTGACGTGCCGCCGACGCTGAAAGGCGTGAAGCTGATCTGCCTGGATATGGGTCTGTTACAGGCGGGTGCGAGCGTGAAGGGGGAATTCGAGAATCGACTCAAGGGCGTGATCAATGAGATCAAGGCGAGCGAGGTTCCGATCATTACGTTTATTGATGAGGCGCACACATTGATCGGTGCTGGTGGGGCTGCTGGTTCGGGCGATGCTGCGAATCTATTGAAGCCAGCGCTGGCGCGTGGTGAGCTTCGGACCTGTGCTGCCACGACCTGGGCGGAGTATAAGAAATATTTCGAGAAGGACCCCGCCCTCGAGCGGCGATTCCAGCTTGTGCGATGTGATGAGCCGGGCGTGGAGGATGCGGTGGTGATGCTTCGTGGTTTGAAGGAGAAGTACGAAAAGCATCACAAGGTTTTTCTGCTGGATGAGGCTGTCTATGCTGCAGTGAATTTATCGAAGCGTTATATCAGTGGTCGGTTTCTTCCGGATAAGGCGGTGGATCTGCTTGATACTGCCTCCGCGCGTGTTACGGTCGCGCTGAGCACGCGTCCTGCGAGTCTGGATGATCTGGATCGGCAGTTGAATCATCTGGAGACTGCGATCTGCGCGATGAAGCGTGACGCGTCGGGTGGTATTTCGATCAACGAGGAGCAGCTTGCGGAGATGGTCGCTTCCAAGGAGACGATTCTTGCTGAGCGTACTGCGATGGAAGAGCGGTGGGAAAAGGAGAAGGTAGCCGTCGATCGGATTCATGCGTTGCGTGCCCAGTTGCCAGCGTTCCAGAGTACCGCACCATCTCAGGATGAGGGTGAGGCTGCGACCGATGGAGATGATAAATCAGCGGACGGGGCAGCGGACGGTGCGAAAGAAGCAGCGGAAGCTACGGAAGCTGCACCTGTTGATGAGGCTGCCATTTTTGCGGACATTGAGAAGGCGCTGGCAGAGCTGAGTGAGATTCAGGGTGAGTCGCCGATGTTGCATCCTCAGGTGGATGCGAACGCTGTGGCTGCCGTTGTTGCGGACTGGACGGGGATTCCTGTTGGCAGCATGGTGAAGGATGAGATTTCTGCCACTCTGGAGATGGAGTCGCGTTTGCGTGACCGCGTTGTGGGTCAGGATGACGCATTGACGATCATTTCTGAAAAACTTCGCACAACGAAGGCTGGTCTTGCTAACCCGACCCAGCCAATGGGTGTCTTTCTGTGTGTGGGACCGAGTGGTGTTGGTAAGACTGAGCTTGCGACCGCTGTGGCTGACCTGCTTTTTGGGGGTGAGCATTTCCTGACAACGATCAATATGTCGGAGTTTATGGAGAAACACACGGTATCGAGCTTGAAGGGATCGCCACCTGGTTATGTTGGTTATGGTGAGGGCGGGGTCTTGACGGAGGCAGTCCGTCAGCGTCCTTATTCGGTTGTGCTTCTGGATGAGGTTGAGAAGGCGCATCCTGATGTGATGAATCTGTTCTATCAGGTGTTTGACAAGGGGACGCTTGCCGATGGTGAGGGTCGTATTATCAACTTCAAGAACACGGTTGTGTTTTTGACGAGTAATCTTGGAACAGATGCGATACAGGCGTTGTGTGAATCTGGTGAGGAAGTGACGGTCGATTCGCTGAAGGAGGCGATCTATCCTGCGCTTCGTGAGCACTTCAAGCCTGCACTGGTAGCACGCATGACGGTGATTCCGTTCCTGACGCTTGGTCAGGAGGTTCTTCAGTTGATTGCGAAGATCAAGTTGAAGAAGGTTGCGGATCGGCTTTCCGGGGCGCATGGTATGTCGTTTGATATTGATGATTCTGTGTACGCGCTTGCTGCGAGTCGATGCGAACAGGTTGACCTCGGTGCCCGTCAGTTGGATCATCTGATCGATCGCGATGTTCTTCCGGAGCTGTCGCGTCGGATCTTGGAGCAGATGGCGCTGGAGGAGATGCCCAAGACGTTGCGTATGACGGTGGATGAGGAAGGTGAGTTTGAGTATATTTTCGCGTGAGTTGTGTGAATGTCGTGTTCGGGTGTGCGTCGGCGGTAGAATTTCGCGCTGCGGATAACAGGAGTCGGGTTACATTGTCCCTACAGGTCAATATGGGCCTTACAGGTTTACAGGAGTTGAATGATGAATTCTGATATTGAAGAACGCATATGCATGTTGCTGGAGAACTGGTTTCATTACGATTCCAATGATTGCGGAACGATTCTGGCATGTATGCGATCTCAGGCGCGTATGGCTGGTTTTGAACTTAATGGGCGGTTTGCGGCTGCTGGTCTTGGAGCTGGTCCTGAGGCGCGTGTTGCGTCGCGTATTGTGAAGCGGGCGTTGCTCGGCGGTGGTGATGAGACGTCAGACTATTCCATCGAAACGCAAGTCAGGGAATGGGTTCTGCGAAATCCGATGAAGGGTCGCCGTTAGAGTTGTGCTCCGCCCCGTGACCCTGAAGGCGACCAATGCGGGAGATCTGAAGGGAGCGGTTTTTCTGGTGTCCGCTCCCTCACGGTCACGGCTCGGAATTAGAGTCAATGGCAGATAATTGCCGAAAGTTTCAATGACAAAACGAAGTGGCTGCGACATTGTCGTGCTGCTGTCGGGAGATGGATATGTCGGATGATGCACTGCCGCCGGATCTTGAGATTAGCGATGGCATTCCTTCAGGACTTAGCGTGACGCTTGAAAATCGGCCTTACTATTTCCTGCTGGTGAGCGATCTGGCGGGGTCTGAGCATGGTCGTGTTGGTGGCGCGTTTGTGGATGAGCTGGTCGATGTGACGCCCGACAAGTTTGATGCGTTGATGTCGGCTGCTGCTCCTGGGGTGCGTTTTACATTGGCGGACCCTGTTGCATCCGGGAAGGCGATGTCTGAGGTCGATCTCACGTTCGATTCGATGCGTTCGTTTGATGCACGGGCGGTGGCTGATCGGCTGGATGCGACGAAGTCGTTGTTGGCGGTGCGTGAGCAGTTGACGCTACGGTTAAAGGGGAAATTGGATGCGGATGGTCTTGCTGGTGCGATCGCGGGGTTGGTGGCTGACGATCCTACGCTTGCGTGGGTTGTTGAAGGTATTCGGTGGACGGCCTCTGCTTCCGGCGGTGGTGGGGCGGTGGTTGCGGATGCTGGAGCTGTGGATGATCTGCTGGGTGGACTCGACCTTGGCGATGAGGATGACGGTGTTTCAGGTGATGGCGATGTGGGTGAGGTAGCGGACCCGCCGAAGTCGAAAATGGGGTCTCTGGTGAGTGCTGCGGCTGGCGGTGTTGGGTCGCAGATTCCTGCAGAAGAAGCGTCCGCGGTTCGTCGCACGATGGGTGAGATCGATCGCCGCGTGTCTGCGTGGCTTGATGCTGTGCTGCATTCTGAAGCGGTGCAGTCGATCGAGCGTGCGTGGCGATCGCTGAGTTTTCTGGTGTCGCGGATGGCGTTTCGCAAGGGGATGCGTCTTGCGGTATTGCACACTTCGACGGATTCGATGTCTGAGCGAATCAATGCACTGCTGATCGATCCAGTGTTTGACGATGGTTACCCTGCTCCGAATCTGATTGCGGTGGACCATGCGTTCAGCAATGCTCAACCGGATATGGAGCTGATGGACGAGTTGGCTCAGCATGGTGCGAGCCTGCCCGCTGTGGTGATGGTGGGGGTCTCGACGGCGTTTCTGGGCGTGCAGCATTCATGGCAGATTCCGACGCTGCCAGCCTTCGTCAACATGTTCGATCAGTGGCAATTTGCGAAATGGAAGACGTTGCGAAATCAGGGGTATGCGCGGTCGATGGGCGTTTCGCTGGGCCGGTTTATGCTTCGATCGCCCTATGAGCGTGATGCGACTGGTGATTCCGGATTTTCGTATCGCGAAGAGCGGGTTTCGGAGCGACATTTTTTGTGGGGCAATGGATCCATCGCAGCCGCCGCCAATATGGCGAGGAGCGTGGCGGATATGGGCTGGCCGACGGCGTTCAGCGGGATGGGGTTCGGTCGTGTTGAAGATATTCCGACGGCGCTGGGGGGTAAGAAGGGCGACAAGACGTTCGGTCCGTCCGATATTCAGCTTCGGGAGGATCGGATCACGGAACTGGGGATCGCAGGGTTGAACGCGCTGGTGACGGTTCCGAAGGTGGATGACGCTGTGTATTGGACGGGGATTTCGTGCGGTCGACCGACACGGCAGGAACCCAGTGCGCTGATGGAACTGAGCTTGCCATATCAACTGTTCGCGGGGCGTCTTGGAGCGTTGATGTTCGATTTAAAGCCTCGTCTGCATGGGCTTTCCGGCGAGAAGGTTGTGGCTTCGGTCAGGGCGCATGTGTGCGACTGGCTTCAGTTTGGTGGGGATGTCGGCGAGGACGTGCTGTCTGTGCAGACGCGACCGGCAGACGATCAGCCGGGCGCACTCGAGCTTGCAGTAACCGTCACGCCACCCAATGAGATATTGCCCGGATCAATCCCGGTCGTGGTCGGATACCGGATCGCATAAAGATCACGGATCGCATCCATCTCAAGAGCTGGTCATGCAGTTCTGGACTGGCCATGCAGTTCTGAACGGGCCATGCAGTTCTGGACTGGCCATGCAGTTCTGGACTGGCCATGCAAGTCTGCAAGGGACGGTGTGGTACGCTTCGCACCGGCGCGGTTCTCTACGGGGGCGTGGTTCTCTACGGGCTGAATTCGAATGGCCCCATGTCGAATTCCGAGGTTCCATCGCCGTCGCCGTCGATCGGGTCGAAAAGCTGGCCGACGTCAGTTCCGGCGTCGATGCAGAGGGAGTCCGACAACAACTCCAGGCCTGTAACTCTGGCGAAGTTGGGGTTTGGGATTCGAAATGCAGGGTCGCCAATCCAAAGGTTGATGTCGCAGACCGGGTTAAGCCCGGTAAACTGGGGCGAAATCGGACTGGTGACGGAACCGCCAATGGATGACTGGTCCCAATCGGGTGATCCATCCTGTACACCCGGGAATCGTCCGTCGCCCACGAAATTGTAATCTGAGAACTGGACGGGGTTTTGCGTGAACGCAAGGGCGATGTCCGTATCTCCGCCACCGCCGGCGTAGAAATCTCGGTTGGCGTATCCGATGTTGTTGATGAGGGTTGCACCCATAGTCACCCCGCTGCCAGCCTGTCCTGCATTGCTGTCCATCAGGAATCCCCACGATTCGTTGCGATAGGAGATGTTGTTGTAGTAGCTGCATGCGTGCGATCCGTCGGTGTCGTCAAACCCGCGTGAGCGATTGTCGTATGAAATACAGTACCGAACGATTCCGTCGCGTCCGCCGCTGAACCCGTTCATCATAATGCCGTTGTTGATGTTGTTGAGTTTGAACCCGTTTCCGTCGCCATCAACCGTGTTTTCTGGATCCTGGTCGTAGGCAACGCAGTATTCAAAAATGTTGTCGTCGCAGTGCGGACCCTGCGAGTTGAAACCGTCGTCTACGTTTCCTGTAGCGACGCATCGCTGGAGCAGGCATTCATGGGCACCGGCGAGGGTAAAACCATCGCTGTTTTCATCGTGTCGTCGATTGTCACGCGCAAGGCAGTCACGAAACGTGATCCGCCTGGGTTGTTCTGATTTGATCAGATGATGCGGTACCCCTGCGAGGAACCCCTGGCCACAATTGCTCGCCTCACATCGATCGAACAGAATATCAGACGAGCCAGCCCGTATGCCAAATCCGCCAAACCATGTATTGGGTAACGAGCAGTTGGTCGCAATGCAATCACGCACGTTGATGTTATTGACCGGGTCGACGAAAGAATTGAAACCCGTTCCTCCAACACCGAGCAACATCCCTTCGCGTATGGCGCGCGTGACGGTGATGGCAGTGATGTCAACATAACTGCACGCATGGATCCAGATGCAACGAAGGTGCAGAAACTGCCCATCCAGTACAACATTGTCATACCGGCCGTCAGGTTGCTGAAAAGCAGTGAATGTGATCGGTAAACCTGGCTCGCCGCTGCGGATGATTTCGAGGATAGGCGTTCCTTCCGCCGGAGCATCACCGGTATAAGTACCAGCCTTGATGTGGACGGTATCTCCGGGTTTGACCTGATCGTGGGCATATTGAAGGGTGAACCATTCATCGATCCTCCCCGAAGCAGTCCCGTCGCATCGCCGTTGTCCGCCAAAGTTCTCATCGTCGCCTTGCGTGGAGACATAGAACTGGCTTCGCCGCACACCGATCTGAACACTGGTTTGCACCACGCTGCCTTCGAGGAGATTGTCAGGAGCGCATTGTGGGCAGTTGTCCGAGTCCCAGACATGAAGTTGCAGGGTGAACATTTCGAGGAAATCATCTCCATCCACAACAGCGTTGATGGGACCTGGAGCTTCAAATGTCAGATCTGGAATATCGCCCTCGGGCGTCGCCTGTCCCGACAGGGTGCTCCCGAAAGAATCCAGACTATCAAGGAGCGGCTGGAGTATCTCAGCGTCGAAGAAATCCGGATCGCATCCCGCGGGTACTGCCAGGGTCCATGCATAGTTCAGCGGGTTCGTGGATATAGGATCGTTGTCTATCACAACCGCACCACCCACCGTGACGACAGACGCCTCAGAGATTCTTTCACCCGTGACCATGCCCTGATCCTGAGGGACTTGAAGAAAAGCTGGAGGTGCACCCGGGTTTTCCGTGAGGCAGAATGCATTGCAGCCGTCTCCGGACGTTGTGTTTCCATCGTCGCACTGCTCACCATCGTCGAGAACGCCGTTCCCACAGAGGTCGACCGGTTCCGTCAAAACCAGTGAAACGGTATCGACCGCCGTCTCCTGGGTTTCGTTGTTGATTACCTGCAATTGAAATATGTAGGTACCTGGGGAGGCAGGCGAACGTATGATGAATGGTGAGTAGAGCAAATCCGAATCAAAAACTACAATATCACCGCTCCCCACAGGTTGTGTTTCCACGGTCCATGACACATCAAAATTGACTGGATCGAATCCAGACTGCTGAGCATCACCGGATAAATCGTTCCCTACGCTGAAATAGAAGCCACTGCTGGCTGTATTGGGATCCAGCGGGATGGTTGCGACGATAAGGTCGAGCGAACCGGTAAACCCGAGTTGAAGCCTGCCCCAGTCCCTGAAATCAACATCTCCATCGATATCGACGTCGAAGACGGAGCATTCCGGGAATGGGTAAGGTACGTCAACACCCAGATGACACTCCAGGAAAATGGAATGGTCGATCAGGTCAACGTCTCCGTCCCCGTCTACATCGACACTAGCTACATCACCTGCGAGCAGAGGGCTGCACCACGTCGCAAAGGCTGCGATCAGACCGACTGAGACGACTTTCTGTCCAGCGGCAGTCAGACTGCGGATCCATCGAACATCGTAATGCTTGAGCATTTGTACCACCTGCATGTGTTTCCCTCCGTGTGTTCACATGTTGAATGCGACCTGTGTGTTCGACCAGTTCGTTGGCCGAATGTAAAGTCCTCTGAGGTTTCGCTATTTCATCGGCGCATAACTACATGCCCGGAATCGACCCCCCGAGGCACTTCAGTCTTCGGACTGAAACGCCTCAGGGAGTTTAATCCAGCCAGCCGATTCATATCTCAAGATAGATATCAATCGCTTCTAACGAACCAATGATGGAACTGCGGATTGAGAAAAGCGGCGTGTTTTATTTGCCCGCTCCAATGGTCGCTCCCTGGTTATCAAAATAGTATTCGCAGCGAATGCAACTTTAAGACGACCTGCGGCATTGAACACAAACGTGCCCAGGTACGCAGGTTCGTTCCAGTCGAGCGCCTGCTGCTCGAGGACATTGACCAACAGCCCGCGTTCAAGGCTCATTGCGGAAAACGCGCTCCAACCCTTGAATGCATAATCAGGACGATTCCTGTCAACGAATATCTCGCCTGGCAAAATATCCATGCCAAACGCGTCTGTGGCGAATACCTGCAATTGATACCCGCGGAACTCTGTGAACGAGGAGATATAGACATCCACAATGAGACTCTGGGGATCATCTGCGTCACGATACGACACGAGTGACAAACCTTGAGCAGCGACAGCCTCAAAAGCGAGAGGTGCGATTGCCCCAGGCGGTGCTGCTGGGAATGGTGTCCCGCAGTTGCAGGAATCAGCGCCTGCGAATGCATCAAGGATGGCTGTGACATCAAACACATCGACATCGCCGTCTCCATCACAGGGTTCAATGTCAATGTCTTCGAGAGTACAAACCAGGTATTCCCCGGTCGAGAATCCGTCGAGCAGGCATACGATGTCGAAAATATCTACATTGCCATTGTGCGTTACATCACCATAAATATTGGCGGTGAATACACACGCATTTCCGACACATGTATCGTAAGTGCATATAGTGCTGTCGTCGCAATCGTCGTCGATGAAACATTCAGCCACAACACAAGCGTCCGGTATTCCGTCGTAGTCAGCATCGACATGGGTGCCCATTGCGAGGTCGCAGCCATCGGCGACGGAGTTGCCGTCACAGTCCGGTAAGGTCTGACACTCGTCCGGGATCAGGTCGGGACGCCCGAGGCTGCCAAGTCCGACAACATCCGCGAGGAAT
>JAJRYY010000176.1 GCA_024275565.1 Planctomycetota bacterium | reverse complement strand
GCAACGAGGTGGGAAGGGTGATCGCGACGCCTGTTGGGACAGGCTCCGCTGCGCTCCGCCTGCCCCAACAGGCGATGGATGAGGAACAGAAACAGGTACCGACTCTCATAACCACTGGTACATAGATTGGGGGCAGGTCACTGGGACATGAAGCTATCATTGAATCCATCGCATATAGCCCGGATGGGACACGTATTATCTCCGGTAGTTGGGACAAAGCACTTAAGATATGGGATTCAGCCAGTGGAGAAGAACTTCTGTCACTTCACGAAAATAATTTTGGGATTACAGCCGTCGCCTTCAGCCCGGACGGGACTCAGATTGTTTCCGGAAATCAGGGATGGCAAATCATGATCTGGGGCAAGCGTGGGCTGCCTGACTAGAGTAGTGCTTCATTCAGCGGGTTCAGCTTCCGCCGGGTCGGGTTCTTCTTGCTCGGGTTCTACTGGTTCAGCCTCTTCTACGATATCGTCTATGGGCGTGGTGTCGAGGAGGTGGATCGTGATGGATGCCTGGTTGTTCTCGTCCAAGACTATGCGGACGCGGTGCTGGCGGATTAGTTCCAGCAATGCTAGGAAGAGTCCGATCATCTCGACCTTGGTTCTGCCCGTGAAAATCTCCCCGAATTTCAGGTTGTCGCCGGCGTGCTGGAGCTGGTCCACGATGTCGATTGCGTGCAGGTTGATCGGGGTGTCGTCGTATACGACTTCGTGGACCGGTTTCGTCTTGCCGGTCTGCTCCAGCAAAGACTGAAAAGCCTGCATGAGGGCCCAGACGCTGACGTCTTCGATGTCGACCTCGCCGCGTTCGACTGGGACGACCGGGCGACGCGGAAAGCGGAGACGGTGGATTTCTGCTGCGGATCCGAGATCGTTGGCGGCGTCCTTGAAGGCTTTGTATTCGAGGAGCTGGCGAACGAGTTCCATCCGGGGATCTTCCCACTCGTCCTCCTCCTCATCCTCAGCCAGGTGCTTGGGGAGCATCGCCCGGGATTTGATCTCGATCAGGGTGGCCAGCATGACGAGAAAATCGCCGACGCTGTTGGGATCGACGACTTTGAGCAGCTCGATGAAGTGGATGTACTGCTCGGTGACGCGGGCGATGGGGATGTCGTAGATGTCGATCTCGTCGCGGCGGATGAGATAAAGCATCAGATCGAGCGGGCCGTCGTAGGTATCAAGCTGGACGCGGTATTCGGACATGTCAGAAGTTGTCCGTTTTTGTCGTGGCTGTCACGAGTCCGCACGCTTCGCGGACTTCGTGCATGGTCTGCTGAGCGATCGCGCGGGCTTTCCTGGCTCCCATAATAAGGACATCCTCCACGAAATCGGGGTCAGCCTCCAGTTTTGCCCGTTTTTCGCGGAATGGTGCGAATGTCTCCTCGTAAAGCTCTGCCAGCCGCTTTTTCGCGTCGCCATACCCCATCCCGCCAGCGCGGTATCGCTCCTCCCATTTTGTTAGCTCGTTTTCGTCGGCCATCAGCCTGAGGAGAGCGAATACATTGCAGGTTTCGGGGTTTTTGGGGTCTTCCACGTGGGTGCTGTCGGTTTTGATGCCCATGATGCGTTTCTTGGCGGATTGTGGACTATCGAAGATGTCGATGGCGTTTCCGTAGCTTTTGGACATTTTCTGACCGTCCACGCCGGGGACGAGCGAAAATGCGTTGAGGCGGGGTTCGGGGCGGACGAGGACGTCGCATTTGTAGGTGTTGTTGAAGTAGCCAGCCATGTCCTGGGTCATTTCGATGTGCTGGATCTGGTCTTTTCCGACGGGGACGAGGTTGCTTTTGTAGATGAGGATGTCGGCTGCCATCAGGATGGGGTAGAGCATGAGACCCATGGAGGGTGCGATGCCCTTGGCGGTTTTGTCCTTGTAGGAGTGGGCGCGTTCGAGGAGGCCTCGACCCGTGACGGTGGATAGGATCCAGGTGAGTTCGTTGACCTCGGGGATGTCGGTCTGGCGGAATAAGAGGGCTTTTTCGGGTTTTAACCCTAATGCGAGGTAGTCGAGGGCTGCGTCCAGGGTGAGCTGCCTGAGGAGCGGCGGATCCTGGACGGTGGTGAGTGAGTGGTAGTTTGCGATGAAATAGAGGCAGTCGTGCTCGTTTTGTAGCTCGATGTGCTGCTTGATGGCTCCGAAGTAGTTGCCAATGTGCAGTTTGCCGCTCGATTGTATTCCAGACAGTACGCGCATATTTTGGTCTCCATGTGTCAACGTAGGGGCATGGTTCGCGTGTTGTCAAGGGTGTCGGGAATTGTCGGCGTGAAAGGGGGCGGAATCTGCTTCTCAATCGAGTGCGGCGGGGTCCACAATCTGAAGTCTCATGTACTCCAGAACTGTGGCCAGATCGCGATAGGGATTGTTGGAGAGTTCCTTTTCGATCAGTTTGAGAAGTTCGTTGTGGTCGATCGAATCGAATCTAACACCATCGAGCGTACCGAGAATACGGTAGCGAAGCACCGGATCGGGTTCGGGCTGCTTGGCGATTTCGAATATGCGTTTCTGCAATTCCCGGGACACTTCTTTGGTCAAGGTTTGCATGTGAGGAAGGGTGCCAGCGACGCTTAGAATGTGCTCACGGATGAGGAGGTCGCCTGGGGTATTGCTGTTGTGGCGGTGGTAGTCCTGCATGAGGCGATCGAGGTAGGCGAGGTCTTTGGTGACTCCGGAAGTCCAGACGTTGTTTTCGGTCTGGTACGCCTGGAATGCTCGAAGGTCCGAGGGTAGTCCGAAGACTTTCGTCTTCCATGTGTTGGCTACGCGTTTGTAGTGGTCCTTTGCGTCAGATAGTGCGGATTCCGGTGGTGGTGGAACAACGCGACTCGGATCGATTCGATCCAGTGCGCGCACAATTTTTTTCCTGACGAGGGGATTTCGTTCCTTTTTCAGAATACGCTTCAGGCTCTCGATGCCATCGTTGTCTCCGACCGGAATCGCATAGGAGGCAACCCTCGCGGCGTCGATGCGATCGGATGACGATGATCTTGGATCGTTGATGCGTTTTAGCATCTCGCGGGCAAGTGACTTTAGTATGTCTTGAGGCGAACTCTTGCGGATGCCGATGTAGATTTCGAAGAGTGCTCCATTGGCCCGCCGTCGCGTTTCCTCGTCCCCTTCCCAATCCTCCTGCGGGAGGTTTTTCCAGAAAAACGGATAGAGTTTTTCGAGGTTATTCACCGTTATCTCGCCTGGATGCTCCAGAAGAGCATCCAGTTTTTCTCGTAGTGTTGCGAAATCATATTTTGCGAGCGATGCGGGGCGGTTTGGCGAATAACCGATGATATTTCCCTTGCGGAGCAGTGAAACGTGCTTTCCCGTTGGTTTTCCTCGCATCGCCAGAGCAATCGGTGCTGCGGCGAATCGAGCGTCACCTTGCCACAGGACGGTTCCCTGGGGTGAGACCAGAATGGCGTAGGGTAATGCGAACTCACCGTCGGCGATAAAACCGGTCACACTGCACACTGCGTACTCCATTTTGAACCGCTTTACGAAGCTCGCTGTTGCATTGGGAGAATCGTTGGTAACGGCAATCACGATCAATCCCTGATCGCGGTAGTTTTTTTGAATACGATTAAGTTTGGGGATGTGTCCGACGCATGGAGCGCACCATGTCGCCCAGTATTCGTAAAGTACGGTTCGACCCCGAAGATCGTCATCCGAGAGACGATCGACGGAGTTGAACCATACCGCACCCGTCAGGTTTGGAATGCTCGCATCGCCGCTGGAAGCAAGCGCCAACGCGCTCGGCCAGGCGAACCACACTCCTCCGAACGCTAGAGTCACCAGCACGCCAGTGCCGATCAGGAAGTGTTTCAGCTTGCTGCGGCGGGAAATGTCTCGAATCCCCATTTTATTGAACCTCCAACATGCGTCACTTGAACGTCCGTCGTCAACCCACGATGGACGCGTCATTATACCTTATGGGGCGGATCGCTGTCGAAAATTCGTCGATTGCAGTCTGAGAGTGGCGGTGTCTTGACTGCATCTTGGCTTTGATTTGTCGCGATGGGAGGGTTTCATGATGGTTGAAGTCGTTTACAGACGAAGACGGCGGGTGAAACCCACCCTACAATGGTGGCGATGCGGATTCTGGACATATCTCGATTACCCAGTCTTGCAGGCGTTCAGGTTGACCGGGTGTTGTGGTGGGCCGATACTTTGTGGTTCGGATGGATCCCGGCGGAGGCGTTTCGTATCAACGACTCGGATGGTTGTTTCTCCAAGCCGTGCCCCTGTATGCGACCTTGCGGGAGTGTGTGAAGGTGGCGGTTTGCTCTGGTGTCCGCTCCCTTACGGTCACGGCTCGGATAGCTTCGACGTCTCCTATTGAAGCACCACACCAGCGTGAGAACGAAAACGGCAAGTCAAGTGGAGCTGTATGCGGATGAGGTTTGACGGATTGCGACTGCTGGTGTTGGACGTGGACGGTGTTCTGACGCCGGGGGACGTGTCGTATCCGGAGGCTGGCGGGCGGGTGATGCAGTTTCATACGCAGGATGGATGCGCGATCAAGCGGTGGCGACATGTTGGTTGGCATTGTGACGGATCGGGATCGGACGCGGGTGGCGCGGGACATCTGGTGGCCATTCTTTCCGGGCGGGAGAATGCTGCCGTGGTGCGACGGGCTGAGGAGCTTGGCATTGAGCATGTCTTGCAGGGGATTGGCGATAAGCGGGCTGCCATGATCGAGCTTCTTGATCGGGTGGGATGCAAAGGTGAGGAAGCGTGCTTCGTCGGGGACGATCACCCGGACCTGCCGGCCATGGACGTTTGCGGATTCAGCGTGGCGGTGGCGAATGCAGTTCCTGAGGTTAAACGACGTGCGGATTTTGTGACGCGTAAGCCGGGTGGTGGAGGTGCGGTGGCTGAGGCGATTGAGTGGTTGTTGCGGAAACAGGGTCAGTGGTCTGCGGAGGCGTGCTGTTGATGGTAGGTCAGCCAGGACGAAACACACACGATCGCCATGCTCAACGCTCAACCGCCATTGGCGGTTTTGTTTCTGCGCATCACAGTCGTCGCGCCGTCCGTGGCGGATATGTGGCAGTCCGCTCGTTGATCCTCGCGGTTTCGACGCTTGCGATCGTTGGGGTCTTCTTCGCGGTATATCAGTTTGCATCTGGTGTGGGGCGTTCTGAGGAATCAGGCGCAAACAAGAAGTCTCCCATCGCACTGACGCCTGCAAGCGATCTCGGGCATGGGGTTTCGGTTGGGGGTGCGCCGATTGGCCGAGGTGCCAGGACCGCCATCCGCTTATACGAACCGGGAAGCAATCGTCCGCGAATGGAGATGGAGGTTACGGACTGGGCACCGACGGGTCGGAAGGGTGTGGGCGGTGGCGACGAGTTTCGTCTGTTGGAACCTGAGATTCGGATGACGGCCCCCAAGGGGCAGCAGATCCGGGTGACGGCTGACGAAGGGGTCTTCTGGATGGTGAAGCGGAACTCCAACGCGCTGGAACCGAAGAATGGGCGGTTGATCGGAAACGTACAGATCGTGATTGATCGGATCGGGACGGAGGAACGTGAGAAGTTGACCGAGGAAGAGCGCGAAAATCCGACAGAAGAACGACTGGTGAAGATCGGATTTGAAGAGGTTTTGTTCGATCTTGAGCAGTCGAGCCTCTCGACAGATGCACCCTTCTGGTTGCGGATGGCGGAGGCCCGGCTTTCAGGAAATGGGTTGTTTGTCAGATACAATGCGGTGAACGCGCGGATCGAGCATTTCGAGATTCCCGGTGGTGGTCAGGCGATCATCGACGCACCCTCTCAGATGTTCGGTGTCTCGCTGCCGGGGGGTTCTGAAGTTGCGGGGGCTGGTGACGCGGAAGCTGCGGAAGCTCCAGAAGCTATGGAAGCAGCCGAAGTATCGAACGTTGTGAATGCTTCGGAATCCACGGTTTCGGAATCCACTGGTATTGAAGAATCTGCGGAGTCATTTGAGGAGGAAGGGGTTTCGTCAGGTGTGGAAGTGGCGTCCGCAAAAACCGGGTCCACAAAGCCCGCACCCGCAAAGCCCGAACAATCCGGGACGGGGGAGGACGCGTTCCCGATCTTCTCTGCGGACGAGGAAGGAAAACGTCCGGTGGAGACCTATCGTGGGCGCATGGATGGGGATGTCGTTCTCGAGCAGCTTGAGGGCAGCGAATCGGTGGCGAAACTGGTGGCTGACAAGCTGACGTTCCTGTTCGACTTTGGTCCTGATGAGCGGGAAAAAGCCCATCTTGGCGAATCTCGTCTCAGCACAAAGAGCGAATCCACAACAGGGTCCGGGGAAGGCGAGAACCCCGAGAAAGGTGGCAATGCAGAGGAAAGAGAAAACGTCCAGGTAGATGGTGCTGCAGAACCAATACTCGCATCGCTACGCTGGACAGGTTCCTTCGTCGTCAAACCTTCGGATAAGGACAGGCTGGTCGAACCGGCCCGATCGGGTGATCCGCCGCCCGCGTTGCGGATGCAGATGGTTGCGTCTGGTGAGCGCGTGATGTTTACGGATCGCGAGTCCAAGCTGGATTGCACACGGCTGGAAATGCACCGTGAGACCGGGCGCATCTGGATCGTCGGGTCGCCATTTGTTCTGCACTCCGAGCATTGTGCTGAGATGGTCGGAACGGAGGCGTTCGTGGATCGCTCCGAAGGCATCGCACAAATCACGGGTCCGGCGCGGATGGCTGGCTACCGTTCGGTGGATGGCGGGGGAGACAGCACGGATGGGCAGGGCGAGTTTGAGATCCGATTCAACGAGCTGGCGGAGATCAAGATTGAAAAGTACAAGAAGCAATTGAAAAACCGCGTAACAGGTGACATCACCGAAGCCAAGCGTGCATATTTTTCCGAAGTTCGACTCACGGGTGATGTGCGATTGCGTCCCGGCAGCGACTTGATATCCGGCGACCTGGTGTTCGTGACGTTCGACGCTCCGGAGCAACCGGGCGCGGTCGGTCAGCAGATGCGGACGCTTGATGCGCAGGGGAATGTGGTGATGATTCGTGGTGAGGACGCGCTGACCTGTTCGACGCTTTCGATGGCTTTTGGAACCCCGCCCGGCAGCGAAGGTCCCATACCCCGCCACGCGGAAGCAAAGGGCGATGTGAGGCTGACGCAGGGTACGTTGATGATCGAATCCCGTGACTTCGTGACGATTAATATGGTCCCACTCATCAAGGAAAAACGCCCCTGGGACCTGGCTGCTGCTCGCCTGATTGCAGTACAACGGGGGGTCGATCCAGCCGAAATTGATTGGGAAGAAAAGCGCAGGGAATATGAGCAGAAAATCGAGTACACGACCGGTTTGCAATCCATTGATGCAAGGGGCGATGTGACTGCCTACGACCCCACCGCTGGTCTGGATCTTTCCGCACAGGAACTGCATTGCTCCTTCGCGGATGATCGGCAGTTGAAGAAAGCCCGCCTTGTGGGGCGCGAGGGTGAGTACGCGTTTGTCCAGATGTCGAGTTTCTCGGTCGGGGCACACAGAATCGATCTGAGCATGGAGGAGGAGCGAGCCGAGGTGTTTGGCCCGGGAGAGGTCGCGTTTACAACACTACGCGGGCTGGATGGTGGCCAGAGTGATACGCCTCAGAACGTGGAAATATCCTGGTCGAAAGAGATGACATTCCGGGGGAAGGACAATACGGGTCGGTTCCTCGGCGATGTCCACGCGGTGACGCGGCGCGATGTGGTGGATACATCGTGGGCGGCGCGGCTGGGCTTCAGACCCAAAGCCAACCAGCGTGAATCGAGCACATTCCATGCCGGGGAACTGGTCATCGATTTCGTTGAAAAGAAACCCGTTGAAAAGAAAGAAACCGATTCGTTCGCGGAAGGACTTTGGCTGTTCTCCCCACTGGCCGATTTTTTCATAGATCAGCATGCGTCGTCACAAGGTCCACAGATCAACAGAGAACCTGTCTACGTCGTCGCCTCGCACGACGTCGTCGCAAGCTTCACCAACACCGATCCTGTATCTGGGTACGTCCGAAATCGCGTTCGCCTGAGTGGTGAGAAGCTGACGGTCGATCTACGCACAGAGCTGCTCAACGTCCCCGTCGCGGGCAATCTGCTGATCGAGGATTATCAGCTGCCGGACGGTAAAACGCCTGCGGCGACATCGAAAAAATCGCGTGCAGCAAAAACATCGCCAAATCAGGCACTCTTCGCCAGCGGGGATGGGATGCCCTCACAATCATTCATCAAATGGACCGATTCGCTGACCTTCCACGCGGTGAACAAACGTGCGGACTTCATCGGAAATGTGCTTCTGGATCATCGGCGGGGTGCGAAGATGGCCATGATGGAGGAACTGCTCGCCTCACGCGAACTTGGCGATCTCAAGATGCTGAGCAACAAAGGGCGACATACACGACTCACATGCAAACAGTTTTCGGTCGAATTCGGGAAAGACGAGCAGCAGACGCCATCAGGCGTCGGCGCACTCAGTGTCCGGGATATCAAACAGTTTCAGGCGATCGGCGAAGTGTTCCTCGAAGACGACGCGTTCAATATCGTCGCACATCGACTCGACAAACACGATCACAGCAACCTCCTGAGAATTTTTGGCCGCGAGGGCGAAAATGCAGAAATATACGGAAATGGCAGGAACGGATTCCATTTCAAAGGACCGGAGTGCAACTACAACCTCCTCACCGAGCAGGTAGACGCCCCCCGCGCCCAGCTCGGCGGTCGCCGCTGAACGCCCACAATCCGCCGAATTTCCACACTCAATTGATATTTCACGACCCATCTCAAAAAATCTGGTCGCATAACCTATTGCCCCAAAAAAGCTTATCGCAGATTCTATATTTGTAGAAAATTGTCGCTTGCCTTGGGAAATGCGTGGCCAATAATCGAGTGGGCTGTCGTTATTGCTAGGCACCTGTCGTTTTGCCAGGCACATGATACAAAAACTCAGTCTGAACAGAGGCTCAAACGGACGATTTTCGCGCCCGGCGGGTGCTTTCCGGAGGTGGATCTCAAGAAACACAAAATCGGTGTTTCGTGGTCGAAGAAAGAAGCAATGGAGACCCAGATCGTCTCCCCAGACCAAACGTACCGCTGGATCGTCGGAGCAGAAGAGCGTTGCGATCCCAGCAACCAGTAGCAACTGGAGGATGAGGAAGCAGGACGCCAGGGCTGACTCCGCTATCGGCGAGGTCGGCCCGGCGTTCTTATTGCCGATTCTGAACGTTATTGTAGATTCTGAACGCATGTCAGCCGGCAGGAGCAAGCGGCTGACATGCAGTTTCACGGTCGTTGCGCGTGCGCACACCCGCACGCAACGACCATTTTTTGTACAGAACGCATTCTGACCGAACACCCACCTAAAGTAACAGTTGAAATCCCATTCACTCTGAATCGTTATCCTGGACGGACTGTCGCTTCCCGAACGCGATGACCTCATTCATACTCCCGCTTCGGAATCCGGTCAGATCGAGTGTAATGTACTGATAACCCGCCGCTCGAAAATGCTGCTCAACCTGCTGGCGAACCGCCGGATCAGCCAACCTGGAAATATACGCCTGCGGAACTTCGATCCTGGCGAGGTTGTTGTGATGACGCACGCGACACTCAACCACACCCAGACCATGCAGAAATGCTTCGCACGAATCAATCATCGCGAGCTTCTCAGGCGTGATCGACTCGCCATATTGAACACGGCTGGAAAGGCAGGGAGCAGCCGGCTTGTCGTGCGTGGGCAATCCAAGACGCTGCGACAACGTCCGAATATCCGCCTTGCTCAATCCAGCATCCGCCGCCGGAGCAAGCACATTCCGCTCGTCACCAGCCACAATACCAGGTCGAAAATCGCCAAAATCATCCGCATTGATGCCATTAATGATCGTCGAAAATCCGCGATCCTTCATCACTTCAACCAGCTTGTCATACAACGCAGTTTTGCAGAAATAGCACCGATTGACAGGGTTGGACAGGTAATTCGGATCCGAAAACTCAGCCGTTTCCACAATCAGATGCTCAACACCGATGGACCTCGCAAGCGACTTGCTCTCCTCGAATTCCGAAGCAGCAAGACTGTCACTGCGGGACGTCGCAGCGATCACGTTCTCACGACCAAGCACATCGACAGCCACCTTCAGCACAAACGTCGAATCAACGCCAGCCGAAAACGCGACAACCACACGCTTCATCGCAGCGATCGCGTCCTTCATCCCCTGAAACCTCATGTCCAGATCCGCTTCGTTCACAAGACCAACCTCAATCCCGCTTCCGTTTCTGATTCTGCTGCATTGTCGACCTGCCGGGACGCCGATCCGGGCGATCCATCAGGAACGTAATACGACCAAGGTCTCCCGGTTCAACCGCATCTCGCACCATGGATTTCGCCTGACGCAGGTCGATCCGACGGGTGACGTGCGTCAGAAGAACGTTCGGCGAGCGTACGCGCTGCATGATCTCACGGAGGTCCGATATGTGGATGTGGTACCCCTGACGGGCACGGCTCAGATGGTCATGATCGAAAAAGGTACACTCAATGATAAGCAGTTCCGCATCCCGAACATGTGGCAGGTCGAGGAACGGTCCGGCAGCGGTGTCACCGCAATACGCAACGCGTGAAATGTCGATATTGTGCTGGATCTCAATGCCCTGTTTCTTGAGCGCGACGATCTCCGGACCCGCCAGCCCAAGATATTCCGACTTGAGCTTGTGACGTTTTTCGACAACTGCAAAACCAAGGGCGTTGGCTCCATGGATAACCTCAAAAACACGCAGCGTGAGGTCACGCCGGATTTTGATCTCGTCGCCGGGGAGTACACCTTCAATGACGCCGGGCGCATAATGCCCTTCAATATCACGCCACACCTCCATCAACCGCTGAATGTTCCGCGCCTGCTTCTTGTGGATGATCACCCGCCCTGGCGACGCCCCGATGAACCCACGCTG
>JAJRYY010000175.1 GCA_024275565.1 Planctomycetota bacterium | reverse complement strand
GACAAACCGCCAGCGACCAGCCCTACTACACCATGGAACTTATTCGTGGAAAAACACTGGATCGTTGGCTGCAAGAGGCAGATGCGTCTGGTGCATTGCAGTTGAATCAGTATCTCAGATTGTTTCAGACCCTATGCACCGCCATCCAATATGCCCATCAACGCGGCGTGATCCACCGCGATCTCAAACCGGCAAATGTGATGATCAGCGACGAATCCGGCGTATCTTCCTCGGTCGCATCCGGGACTCACAGCTCCACCAGTGCAGCAACGTGGCAGTCAAGCATCAAAATTCTCGATTTTGGTCTCGCCCGTCTCACCGATGCCGATCCCAACCTCGCCACGCTTGCCATCGAAACCGACAAAGTCAAAGGTACGCTCGCATATATGAGTCCCGAGCAGGCGTCTGGAGGAAGTAACGTCCTGGACAACAGCAACGCTCTGGGAAACAGTGATGTTCTGGATACCCGTTCTGATGTGTATGCCCTCGGAGTCATTCTTTATCAGATTCTCACCAGACGTCTGCCCCACGACATCCGGGGGCTTCAGATGCACGAAGCAATCCGCACCATCTGCGAAGACCCCGCACCCAGGCCCGTGTCTCAGGATCGACAGATTCCGATCGATCTGCAAACCATCTGCCTGAAAACGCTCGAGAAAGACCCCGCCAGAAGATACCAGTCTGCGGCAGCGCTGGCAGACGACATCGAGCGGTTCATGGCAGACGAGCCCATTCTCGCCCGACCGCCTGGTGCTACCTATCACTTGAGGAAATTCATCGCACGTCACAAAGTGCCCTGCGTATTCGCCACGACACTGCTCATCACCCTGATAGCCTTTGCAGCCTACGCCATGATCCAGTCTGCCAATATGCGATACGAGCGGGATCTTGCACGCACTGCTCAGCACGTCGCGGAATCCGAACGCGACAACGCTCGTACAGCGGAAGAACAGACACGCGCGGTGAAAGACATCCTTCAGAAAATGCTCGCATCACCCGATCCCGATCTGGAGGGGCGGGAGGTGCGCGTGATCGATATTCTCGACGCAGCTGTCGCCCATCTGAACGAATCGGACGATCAGCCACCAGTCGTCCGCGCCGCCGTCCAGTTGACACTTGGTGATACGTATTGCGCGCTGGGATTGTACGATCAATCCGAACCCCTCATCGAATCTGCCCTAGAGCTGTTCACCCGGGCGCTTGGTCCTGATTCTGCGGAGGCACTCAGTGCGACCAATAATCTTGCGGTCCTGTATCAGGATCAGGGCAAGGTTGCCCAGGCCGCCGACATGTTCCAGACCGTGCTGGATATTCGTCGCAGGACGATGGACCCTGACCACTTAAACCTGCTCACATCCATCAACAATTATGCACTCGTTCTTCAGGAACTGGGAAAATACGACGAGGCAGAAACGCTTTTCCGGGAAGCATTGGAAGCGCGCCGACGGGTTCTGGGGCCTGAACACAAAGATACACTGGTTTCACTCAACAATCTCGCAGGCATTCTCGTCGCTCTGAAAAATTACGCAGAAGCTGAACCGCTTTGTCGCGAAACGCTCGAAAAACAGCGCGTCATTCTTGGAGAGGAACACCCTGATACGCTGGCTTCCATCAACGATCTCGCCGTTGTACTCAGCCGGCAGGGGAAAAATGCAGAAGCTGCTCAAATGTATCGCCAGTCGCTGGAGGGGTATCGGAAGACGCTTGGTCCGGAACATCTGGATACGCTCATCACCACGTTCAACCTCACACGCTTGCTCAGGGATACCGGGCAACTCGACGACGCCCTCACGCTCTCCGAAGAACTCGTCGAGGCTGCTGAGCGATCCCTCCCGGCAGGCAGTTGGTATACCGCCCATTTTCATGGCATGAACGGACAGGTCCACATCGCGCTCAAACATTATGAATCCGCCGAAACCGCGTACCTCAAATGGTACGCTGGCGTCAGATCCGGACTGGGTGAGACGCACCCCTACACGATTTCAGCCCTTCGGTCGCTCGTCAAACTCTACGAAGCCTGGCAAAAACCAGACCTGGCAACACAATACAGGGTACTGCTTCCGGGTAAGAAGAAATGATGATTTGACCGTCGATGGCAGGCATCCTGCGTGACAGCGCTTGCGGGCACGACTAGACTCACGGGTCATGATTGCCTACGCGATGCTGGCACTTATCGGAGCGTTTTTCATTTCGGCCTTCGGTACCTTTGTGGTGCGGAGTGTCGCCCGTCGGCGCGGATTCGTCGATCGCCCCGGGGGACACAAGGGACACGACGCGCCCGTCGCCCTCGGTGGTGGCATCGCCATCGCATGGACAGCATGTCTGCCTGTACTCGCAGGGACCATCTTTGCATATTGGACCGCAGATCGGGGTTTCCCGGAGTGGGTTCCGGAATTTCTACGTACCCACCTGGCTGGGGTGGCCTACAAAGCTCCCGGCGTGTTCGCGGTCATTGGTGGGGCGATCGTGCTGCATATCATGGGGTGGATCGATGACGTCAGAGCATTGGGGCCTGGGATCAAATTCGCAGTCCAGGCGATCGTAGCCATCGTGCTGGCAGGTGTGTTTGAGATTCGACTGCTGGAATTCCTCCCGACACCAGTCTCCATCGCCGCCACGGTCTTCTGGATCATCCTCATCACAAACGCCTTCAATTTCCTCGACAATATGGACGGCTTGAGCGCCGGCGTAGCAGCCATCGCAGGGACGATTTTCGCCATAGCAGCCTTCGGGGCCGGGCAGATTTTCGTACCCATGATGATGCTCATACTGGTCGGGGCGACGCTGGGATTTCTGCTATTCAACTTCTCGCCCGCAACCATCTTCATGGGCGACGCGGGCAGCCTGGTCATCGGATACCTCATGTCGGTTCTTGTCATTTTGACAACGTTCTACCACCCCGATCGCCAGATGCACCCCGCCGGCGTATTGCTTCCACTGGTCGTGTTTGCAGTCCCACTGTACGACGTGATCAGCGTCATCTGGCATCGCAGGCGCGCGGGCGTCAGCATTTTCAGAGGCGACCGGCGACATTTTTCCCACAGACTCGTCGCACGCGGTTTTTCGCCCAGGTCAGCCGTCCTCACGATATACCTCGCAACGGCTGCCAGTTCTCTGGCGGGGATACTGCTACCGCATCTGGCGTGGTCCGGGGCTGCGCTGGTCTTTGCGCAGTGCATCTGCGTCGTATTGATGATCGCCCTGCTGGAAAGCAATGTGCAACAAAAGAGCGACTGAGTCGCGGATCACGGAATCGTCGAAACGAACAGAACATCAAGTATCGCAAGCACCCCAAGCCCGAGACTCACCACACCGTTGATCGTGAAAAACGCCAGATTCACCCGCGAGTAATCCCCGGCCCGGACAAGCCCGTTTTCCACAATCAGCAGAACAGCCACCCCGCCCACACCCAGTTGAAAAACCCACCCCATCGGAGCAACCGCCGCAAGCACAAGCAGCAGCACAATCACCAGCGCATGACACATCCGCGTCACCATCAGCGCACCGCGAGGCCCCCATCGAGACGGCAGACTGAACAACCCTTCCCGCCGATCCACGTCAATATCCTGACATGCATAAATAATATCAAACCCCGCAATCCAAAGTGTAACAGCCGCAGACAGGATCACAGCAGGCCAACCTACACTGGCAGGATGAACCGCAATCCACGCAGCCAGCGGCGACAACCCAATAGCAATCCCAAGATAAAAATGAGACCACTTCGTAAACCGCTTCGTATAGGAATATCCGCACAGAAAAAGCAGCACCGGCAGCGACAATCGCCAAGGCCAGGGGTTGCCAAACAGAGAATCAAACCCCCAACACCCACCGACGAAGACCGCCGACGCAACCCCCAGATACACATACGCAACCCTGCCAGACAGCGCACCAGATGGGAGTGGTCGACCAGCCGTGCGAACATTTCGAGCATCAATACCCGCATCAACAATGCGATTGAACGTCATCGCCACGCTGCGCGCACCGACCATACACACCGTCACAAGAAGCAGATGCAACCATCCCGGATGGTGATCGGGAATCAGGTGTCGCCCCGCAAGAAAGGCAGCCATCATCGCAAAGGGAAGTGCGAACACCGAGTGCGAAAACTTGACCATCTCGCCCCAGGTCCGAAGGGATCGCCAAATGGAACTCATAAAACAGAACTCATTCTACACATTCAATCCGCGACTGATCCTCATCCGGCGACATCGCTTCCCATCGCGTATTTAACTCATGCGACACGCCCACGAGATCCAGAATCTTACCCACCATGAAATCCACAAGATCATCCACACAGGTCGGATTCAGATAAAACCCCGGACTGGCAGGACAGATCACTGCACCCGCCTCACTCAGTCGCACCATATTCAACAGATCGATATGCCCCGTCGGCGTCTCACGCGGCACAAGCACCAGCAGACGCCGCTCCTTCAAGGTCACCGCAGCAGCCCGTGAAATCAGCGTATTCCCGATACCAGCCGAAATCTCACCCAGCGTATGACTGCTGCAAGGGCAAATCACCATCGCATCCGTCAGAAATGACCCACTCGCAAGCGTACTACCGACATCCTTATATGGATGCACCGTCACACATTCTCCAGCCCGCCCCAACAGCGACGCATCACCAAGCAGAGACTCCAGCGTCACATCCTCAATCCCCAACTCGTCATGAAACAATACCCGCCCCCAGGACGACACAATCAGGTGAACCTCAACGTCAGCAACTACAAGCTGCTCAAGCAGTCGCCGCGCATAAGCCGCCCCGCTCGCACCAGTGACAGCCAGCACCACACGCTTGCGACGGTCTCCGGAAATGCGTTGCTCAGATATACCGGAATCGATCACTTCACCTCCTTGACTGGCTGGAGTCGCTGCAAACGCTGCTGACATCGCTCCGACCAGGGGGATCGGTTGAACGACTCCAGAACCCGCGACATTGCGCTCCGGGCTTCCGAGACGCGCCCCATAGACGCATACGTCATCCCGAGTTCATACAACGCTCGCGGCAGTGCATCAGAACGTTCAGAAACCTCCGCACATCGCTCCAGCGCACGCAAACGCGCACGCTCATCGTCTTCATGAATCGCCAGTTCCAGTGCGAGGTTGTCCGCAAGCATGCTCCCAGGGTATCGCCTGGACAAAGCGGAAATATTGGCGGAATACATCGGATTTCGCGGATCGTAAAGCTGCAACTCCATCAAAGGAGCATCCCCATAACGCGGGTCACGGTTCGATTCCAGGAATGATAGAAGCACGCGTCCTTGAAAAACAATGTGCGACAGCGAGAGATCGAGGCTTTCCTCGGGGGGTTTACGCGTCATCAGACCGCTCGCACCACCCTGGACGGAGGTGGCTGAGGAAATGGTCTCGCTGTCAGATCCGAAATGCTCGGTCAGTCTTTGGAGGCGCGAGATGGCTCTATCAATCTTGCCATCCCGAACGTCAAGCTTAGCCAACCGGTATGTGGCAACTGCACCAACGACGGAGTTCGGAGCGTTGCGCTCCGCCAGTTTCCAGGCGCGACGAGATCCGGACCGTGGAAAATCATCGTAGAAAACGAGCTGTTTGGATTCACGGAATTTGCGCTCATCCACACGCATGTCCAGCGCCCGCCCCTTGAGATATAAGGCATTCGGCGCATAAACACTGTCCGGAAAACGATGCACAAAGCGATCTGCCCAGTGGGCAGCCATGTCACGATAACGTGCAAAGGCAAGCCCAATGTCCGAATCCAGCGCCAGCGACCATTTCAACGACACCTCATCGCGCACGTCTTCACCCGAACGCTCGGGAGAGGCTGACCGAACCCGGGCCACAGAATCTTCATACGCCACCGAGACAGCCTCACCAGCAAAGTACTCCGATCCGGGACCAAACGCGCGCTCCAGCAGCCGGTAGTGCAATTCATCACGACCGACATAGAACTCAAAAATCATGGGCGGGGTCAGAAATAAAATCGCAAGCAAGGGTGTAATCGCACCAGGTCGGTAGTTCACCGCACGCGCCAGCAATAAGACCAGACCCATCACAAGTGCAGACGCCACAACCGCAAGTATCAGCGGGGTCATCACCTTGATGCGGTCCGCCGGGTTAGGCAACGCGTCCACAGCACCAGCAGACTGCCGTGATGCCATGAACAGATAGAGAATCACCGGGAGCAAACCCATCAGCGCTGAGACAAACCGGGACCGAAAGCGGAACGGACGCACGGACGCAAGCAGGCACGATCCCAGCAGTGTAATCGCCAGCCACGGCATCACCGCCACAAACCCCACCACACCCAGAAACGGAACGCTGCTCCAGAAACGGTAAAGAATAGCTACCAGAATGGGGATCGACACCAGAGACGCCAGCAACATCCCGAGAATCGGTGTCATCAACGGAACATTGTCTATGCTGATCGGACCCATCGACAGGCTTACCGGCGTGTGTTGCGTATCCAGAGAAGGACTGAACGTCGCAGCAAGCTGATCCCAGTAATCCGGCAACGACGGGGCAAACACCACCCCCGTCCGCATCCAGTAGACAACACACCCAAGCCCGACAAAAAACAACGCGTTGATCGTCAGCAGAACCAGCGCCCGGCGACGATACTTCGGCTCTGTCCGCGACCACACATCCTCAATCAAGGGTGCATCACCTGCAGAACGAGCATCCGCCGCCAGAGCTGCCATCACAATTCCCTATTCCCAACGGTAGGGCGGGTTTCACCCGCCGCAACGAACGCAACCTTCATCCGCGCCCTTTATACGCCACAAAAACCGTTACCACCCCCAAAGTCAATGGATGAACATCCACCCGATCAAACCCCGCCCCCACAAGCCTCCGACGCAACTCCGCCGCGTCCGCAAACGATACCACCGATCGGGGCAAATAGCGATACGCACCCGTCCGGTCACGACTCAGCAGCGACGCACCCCATGGCATCAGACGACCGCTATAAAACTCATACATCTGACGCCACAACGGAAGACGCGGACGCGTAAACTCCAGAATCACAGCTCGACCGCCAGCTTTCAGCAAACGGTGCATCTCACGCAACCCCAGATCCAGATCCTGAAAATTACGCACCCCAAACGCACAACTCGTCACATCAAAAGACCCACCACAAAACGGCATTGCCAGAGCATCCGCCTGAACCCAGCGAATCCCCAGATGATCACCCGCCGCCAGTTGATCACCCCCCGCCAGTTGACCACTCCCCGGATGCTCCCCATCACCCATTCCACGCCCACTCCCACGCTCACGCTCGCGCTTCCCACGCCCGACAGCCAATCCCAGCATCCCCGCCGAAAAATCACTCCCGACAACACGCCCCACGCCTCCAAAAGCAGCAAACGCCCGCGACAAATCACCCGTCCCACAGGCAATATCCAGAACAGACTCTCCCGCCGACACACCCGACAACGCGACCGCCTTCCGACGCCACGCACGATCCCGACCCAGGCTGAACACAGAATTGACAAGTTCATACGTCGGCGCAATCGCATCAAACATCCCGCGCACACGACTCGCCTTATCCGTCTGAGCATGGGGCGACCGCAACTGTTCCGCTTCCCACAACCGTCCAGATTCGCTCATCCGTCCTGATTCATTCTGCTCAGTCAACGCAACACCACGCAAATTAAAGGGGACAGCAAATTAAAGGGGACATTCTACTTTAATCAACAACCAGCGCAAAAACGCGGCACGGATACCCACAACACCGTGCCGCGAAAAAACATACAAATTTACAATAAATGACGCGAAATCAACCCTTCGCCTTCGCGTAACGATCCGCAACATCGGACCAGTTCACAACGTTCCAGAACGCCGCCACATAATCAGGCCGACGATTCTGATAATTCAAATAGTAAGCATGTTCCCAGACGTCCAGCCCAAGAATCGGCTTCAAACCAACCGTCAGCGGGCTGTCCTGATTCGGAAAATCCTTCACAACCAAACCACCACCACCATCCACGCACAACCACGCCCAGCCGCTCCCGAACCGACCGCCAGCCGCCCCGGCAAACGTCTTCTTGAAATCATCAAACGACCCAAACGCAGAAGCGATCGCGTCCCCCAGCGCACCATCCGGAGCCCCCCCGCCGTCCGGGCTCATATTGCTCCAGAAGATCGAGTGATTCAAATGCCCGCCGCCATGATTGTTGACAGCCCCACGAATATCTTCAGGAACCGCCGACAAATTCGACAGCAGCTCGCCAACGCACTTCTCATGCAGCTCCGGATGCTTGTCCAGCGCGTCATTCAGCTTGCTGATATACGTCGCATGATGCTTGCCATGGTGTATTTCCATCGTTTTCGCGTCGATGTGCGGCTCTAATGCGGTAAAATCATACGGCAACGCGGGAAGTTCATGCGCCATCTCTATCTACTCCTTCATCCACTGAATTCCGGCCAGTAATCTCTAATCTGCGAACACGCAACGCTACACAATTACGCAAAAACCGTCAACCAACGCCACCATTCGCCACAGAAAATCCCCCACAACAACCGATAGTACCCCAATGCCAACAGACCCCGGAAACGCAATGCAACCGAACTCGGGAAAACACCCCAGAATCGCCATCCTGACAAGCAACGACATCCGCCATCGATTCTTCGTCAACGATCTGGCTGAAACCAACAACGTCACGGCTGTCATCTACCTCAGCACCGGATACCACCCAGCCAACACAGATCGGGAGAACCTCGACCCCAGGACCGCAGAAATTCTAAAGCACCACTTCGACGAACGCACCAGACAGGAACATACATTTTTTGGACACAACTCTCAGTTCCGACAAAATACGACAAGCTGCGCCATCCGCCACCTCACCAGTCACGACCTGAATACAGCCGCCACAGTCGATTTCCTGGCAGCCCGGAACCCCGACCTTGTGATCGTGTATGGCACCACGCTGATCAAACCGCCGCTACTCACCCGTTTTGCTGACAGACTCATCAACATGCACCTTGGCTTGTCTCCTTATTACCGGGGGACTGCCACCAACTTCTACCCGCTTCTGAATGAAGAACCCCACTATGTCGGTGCCACAATCCACATGATCGACGCCGGGATCGACACAGGTCCGATCCTCCACCACGCCACCCCGGAGATCACCACCACGGATCTGCCGCACACCCTGGGGTGTAAGGCCATTCTTGCAGGACTGGAAAAGGTCCATCAGAGCATACGCGAGTTTGCGACAGGCAAGCTCGATCCAATCCCCCAGTGGCGACCGCCCAATCCCCGATTATACCTCCGAAAAGATTACCATCCGAACCAGGTGGTTCAGCTCTACAACCTCATCGAGAAGGGTTTATTCCAGAAATACGTCGCAAACAAACGCGACATCCCACATCCAAGCCTGATCCCCTGAACGCCCCCATTTCGCCGAAAAAATCAGCCGGTTCGCCGAAATAAGAGCGCAATTGAAATCCCACACCCGATTCGGGTATCATCGCCCCCTGCTAACGCTACCAGCAAAGTCAAGCTACCAGCAATGCCAACCAATACCCCCGCAAGGAGTACTGCCATGTCAGCATGGACCGCCAGCCGGAACCCACGCACCACCAGCACACTCGCCATCTTCATGCTGACCCTGGCAGCTGCCGCACCCGCCGCACCCGCCACGCCCCGAGCAGGCGAACTCACCGTCATCACCACCTCGCCCGCACATTCCACCCTCGATGTCTCCGTCCACGACAGCATCACCGTGACGTTCAATCAACCCATCAACCCTGCCACAGTCCTGGCTGCCCCGCAAAACTTCTGGGCATATGGGCGGTGGAGCGGTCCGGTCAGTGGTACATTCTCGTTCGCCAACAATGACAAACGTGTGACGCTCACGCCCGACGAACCCTTCTTCGCAGGAGAGCAGGTCTTCGTTGTTCTGTCGCACGACCTTGAATCTGACACTGGCGCCCCACTCCGATCGGCAGGTTATGCTTTCTCATTCTGGACCAATGCCCGTCGCGCCCCCATCAATTATGCAGTCCTCGACACCCTTGACTGCCGCGACGATCCAGAGGTCTCCACCCGTGCATATGGCGGCGTCGGATCAGACCTGAACAACGATGGATACGTCGATCTCGCAGTCGTCCAGGAAGACACAGCCGATCTCCGCGTATTCATGAACCTTGCCCAGGGCGATGGCATGTTCGGTGATTTCATTCAGCCGTTTTCAGCCATAGGCAACCGTGCGAGTCCATCGGAACCAACGGACTTCAACATGGATGGTGAGATTGACATCTGCACGGCGGACATCAACGACAACACGGTTTCAATTCTTCTGGGCAATGGCGATGGTACGTTTCAGCCTCGCGTAGTCATCAATGTGGGAAGTACGCCTCGTGGCATCGCGGTACTCGACTTTGACGGTGACGGATTCATAGACATTGTGACCACAAACAACGGTGGCAACGGAAACGTATCACTCATTGGCAATCTTGGCGGGGGCTTGTTCACATCAGCACAGCAGATTGAGTTTGGTATTACAGGTGAATGGTCACTTACCGCCACCGATATGAATCACGATGGTATCTTTGATCTCGTCATTGGCGCGTCCAGCGCACAGGCCATCATGATACAACTGGGAAATGGAGATGGGACATTCAGTTTTGCCTCAGAAACCCCCTGCGGTGGTCGCACCTGGATGCTGGTCACCGGAGATGTCAATGGCGACGGATTTGAGGATGTCGCAACAGCCAACGGGCAAAGCAACAATGGAGCCATACTGCAGGGTGATGGAAAGGGTGGGCTTGGTGCGGCTGAGATATACAGCGTTCCCGCACTGCCCCTCGCCACCGATCTTGGTGATATAGACGGCGACGGCGACCTCGACTGGACCACATCAAGCTTCTTTGGCAGTGCATGGCGTATCCTGCTGAACGATGGTACAGGGTTGTATACCGTCCATGAAACAGTCATCGCACCGGAAGCAGGGTCATGCACAATCATCCACGACATCGACAACGACGGCGATATGGATATGGCGCTGATCGATGAACTGGCTGACGTTGTGCTTGTATACCAGAACAGCGGCGTGGCGATACCGGCTGACTTCGACGGTGCGGGCGTTGTAGATCTATTCGATTTTGCAGCATTTCTGGACTGTTCACAATCCACGCCCATCCATCCCGACTGTGAGGTTTTCGACGCGGACAACAATAGGGCAATCAACCTGAGAGATTTCGGCAAGTTCCAGATCGCCATATCTCTCCCCTGAGGCAGACACCCAGCCAGCCATCCGATAACTGACAGCCCATCTGGTAGCTGACAGGCCATCCGGTAACCGTCTGGAGTTCACCTGTTGCGGAGGTTCACTGCATCAGTTGCGTCCGGTAATCCACATGGCATGGAAGTTCGCGCCAGTTCCGCATCAGTACTTCGCCAAATCAAGTCAAACTGACCACTCCCAACGCCGATGATGCAGACGGTCGCGGGCAGACATTTCGCGACAAAGCATTATGGGACGAACAGGGTGCCACGCGTCGGCACTCTCGAAATGGGTCATGTTTCAGGAGCACCAACTGATGAAATGCCTGGTAAAATTGCGTCAAGGGAGACGCTTGCGAGTTCCAGACTCGCCTCGATTTGGGTGGACGCCGCTTCCCTGGCTGGCGGTCATGGCGGCACTTTTCGCCGGATGCGGTACGCAACCGGGCGTTGGGGATAGAGGGACCGATAACGCTGACGATCAGCAGGACGTACAAGCAAAACGTGTCTATGAAAGTGCTGGCGGAACATCGGGTTTGAGCATCGGGTCATCCGACAACGGAGCTGCGACGATCTCAACGTTCGACCCGGGTGCATTCGTGCTCAGCTCGACGAGCGAATCGGCGGATGAAGAACTGGCAGACGCCGCACAGGCAGATGGTGGTGCTCCGCCACCTCCTCCTCCGCCACCACCACCGCCACCTCCACCACCTCCTCCTCCACCACCGCCAGGTGGCGATGCACCTCCTCCTCCTCCGCCACCACCGGGAGGCGATCCTCCTCCGCCGGGTGGTGCTACAGGACCTCCGCCTCCAGCTGGCGATCCGAATGCTCCGCCCCCACCGCCGGGCGATCCCAATGCGCCCCCACCGCCAGATGGTGAACCGATCGGTCCGCCTCCAGGCGATCCAAATGGACCACCCCTCCCACCGGGCGATCCGAACGCACCACCACCGGACGGTTTCCCGCCTGGTGACCCGAACGCTCCTCCGCCTCCAGGTGGATTCCCACCAGGTGATCCGAATGGTCCGCCGCCTCCGGGTGGATTCCCGCCGGGCGATCCGAATGGTCCGCCGCCTCCGGGTGGATTCCCGCCGGGCGATCCGAACGGCCCTCCGCCATTTGGCGATTTTCCGCCCCCGCCACCAGGGACCTTCCCTGGCTTTGATCCGGACAATCCACCTCCACCCCCGATGGAGGGGTTTGAGGAGTTCCCGGATTTCTTCAACGTGACCGATAATTTCCAGGGTTTTCTCGATAACATCGGGTTTTTCGGACCTCCACCAGACGGTGAAGGTGGCTTCGGTCCGCCACCTCCGGGTGGATTCCCACCAGGTGAAGGACCGTTCCCGCCGGGTGAAGGTCCGCCGCCTCCGCCCCTTGGTTTTGCGGATATCCCGTTCGATCAGTTCCTGCTGGATAACGATATTCGTGACATCATTCCGTTCGCCCCACCGCCGCTTGAGCGTGGCATTTTCGGCGAATTCCAGTTCGGCGACATACCTCCACCCCCACCGGGTGGATTCCCACCGTTCCCGCCCCCGCCAGACTTTGCGGCGGGTGGTGATTTCGGATCATTTTTCGGGCCCGGTCCTTTTGGCCCGCCCCCGCCTCCGGGTGGATTCCCGCCGGGTGAAGAACCGTTCCCACCAGGTGAAGGTCCGTTCCCGGGTGGTCCGCCGCCGAACCTGCCACCAGAGTTCTTCGCATTCGATGAGCAGCTTGCGGGAATTGATGATTTCCTCGCAGGTTTTGAGTTCCCACCGCCATTCCCGCCGGGCGAAGGTCCGTTTCCGCCGGGCGAAGGACCGTTCCCGCCGGGCGAAGGACCATTTCCGCCGGGTGAAGGGCCTGATGGTGAACTCCCAGCGTTGCCCCCGTTTTTTGCGATTAACTTTGAAGATATCGCAGAATTTCTGCCACCAGATTTCCTCCCTCCGGAGGAGGCGATCGCTCGGTTTGAGAATTTCGGACGTGGTCACCCGCTCATCGGTGACGATGGCAGTGTGAATCCGTTCCTTGAGGAAGCGCTCAACGATCGTCCTCCGATTCCGGTCGGTTTTGACGGATTCGATTATCAGGGCGACAGCGAGCAGTTCGACGATCTCTTCACGGTCTACGATGAGGAGGATGTCGGCGGAACCAAGCGTGGGCAGGTCAACTCGGTCTTCTCGCGAGAGATGGACGATGGCAGCATCGTACGATGCAGCGACACCACGGTGATCGAAGCTTCGCAAGGGGCAGCCACACCGCTCGTACAGATGGAAGAGGGTGTGTTCCAGACGCAGTGGGTTGTCAAGGTACGCCAGCTTACGAATTCCGTGTTCTCGGTGGAGGATGCAGAAGATCCTTCGGCTGACTTTGAGTTCACGCAGGCGCGGGAGGTGTTGTCTCAAATCACCTGGACGATGCTCGTTCAGGATGTGGATACGGATGGCGACGGTGTCCCGGATGAGGTCAACGTCAGTGGTTCCAATGTGACCGAGATGCTCAGTCAAACGGTCGATGGCGACCCACCGGCTGGCTTTGAAATGCCGGTTCCACCGGAGATTCTGCTGCCCTTCGAGTTCAACGGAGTCCTCGACCTCGGTGCCGATGCACCAGCCGACGGTGGCGAAGTACCACCCGATGGCGTCGATGGCGATCTGCCGCCTGATGGCGGTGCTGGTGAAGTGCCAGTTGATGGCACGCCGCCGCCAGCGGGAGATATTGAAGCACCGCCCGAACCGGTTGACGGGACACCGCCACCGGCTGGCGATGGTGAAGTACCACCAGAACCTGTTGATGGCGCGACCGATCCTGCTGCACCCACCGAACCGGCTGATGACGCCGCCGATGCTGGCGATGCGGCCGACGCTGGTCAGTAGTCCCGCCATCTGCCAGTAGCTGGTAGACGGCAACTGGCAGTACCACAAAAAAACCGGCGCCGGATCGCTTCTCATCAGCGATCCGACGCCTTTTTTCATTCTTGTTTGCCCACAAGGCGTGAGCATTGCTCAGGATCAGATACGGTTACTTCGCAGATTTCGCTTCATCTGCGAGGTGATGCGACGACCGGACCTTCTCGGGGACCGGGTTCAGATCCCAGATCAAACCCAGAGCAGCCAGCACCCGCAAAGCGTAGTACGTCAGATCGATCTCCCACCAGTAGAATCCCTGCCGCGTTGATCCGGGATAGTAGTGGTGATTGTTATGCCAACCTTCGCCAAATGTCAGAAACGCCAGCAACAGGCTGTTCTTGCTGTGGTCGCCGGTGACATATCGAGGACGCCCCCACATGTGCGTCAGCGAGTTGATCGTAAACGTTGCGTGCGAGCTGATGACAATCGAGATGAAGAATCCCCAGATCAACATTTGTCCGCCAGACGTGTTCCAGCCATAGGCTTGCAGAATCACGCCGAGGAGGAACATCGCCACGCCCTCAAGGATCGGAATCAGCATGTCGAACCGATCCAGAAAACGAAGCTCCGGAAATTTCATCAGGTCCGGGACAGCCTTCTCGTCCACGCCAAACGCACGCTTGGACGTCACCCAGCCAACGTGGCTCCAATAAAACCCGTGTCGAATCGGTGAGTGAATATCAACCTCTTCGTCGGAGTGCTTATGATGATGTCGATGACGCGCAGCCCACCAGATCGGTCCACGCTGAACGCAGGAACTTCCAACGACACCCATCACAAACTGGAACCAGCGGGATGTCTTGTACGACCGATGCGAAAAATAGCGATGATAGAACCCCGTCGTCGCGAACATGTGGATGGCATACATACCCGCAGCAACGCCGACAGCCACCCAGCTCCAGCCAACCCAGATGACACCGAAACACATCAGGTGGACCATGATGTAGGGAATCGCACGGAAGATGTCGATGGCATACGGTTCTGCCTCCTCCTCTTCCGAATAATCGCCAGCCGTCTTGTCAAACCAGAGTCCGATACCGCGAATGACCTTCATCGGCAACGACAGACGCGACCCGTCTGCTGACGCATGGCCCGCTGAAGTCGCATCACCACGCGACGCATCGGTCAAAGCTGAAGCACCAGTCGTAGCTGAAGCACCAGTCGTAGCTGAAGCACCAGTCGTAGCTGAAGCATTGCCCGACGGATCCACCCCATCTGTTGAAACCGATACATCCCCTGCACCCGGCAAAACCGTACCTGAACCCGTCAAACCCGAATCCGCCAGAATTCCAGAGTTCGACAAAACTGTTGGACCGGTGGGCGTACTAGCCAATTCCGTTCTCCTTAAAAGTCACAACCAAACAACCCCTCTCCGAACCGCGATCTACATACCGCAAAATCACCATTTCAACAACCCAAAAACACCGATTTTTGCGCCAGTTCCAACAATCCTGCCGCCCGCCCGATCGTACACTTTTTATCAGAAACCACCTCTCACTGCTTCCAAACGAGTTGCGGTCCGCTGGGGTGGCGGTTGCATACCAGAAAACCCTGCGTCCTCGGCAACAAGGCCGCAGGGCGGAGTTGAGTAGACAACGTTCGTTTCGCCTGATACTGGGCACAAAACCGCCATCAATACCTCAAAAAACGCCTTTTTTCCGTCGATAAATATCCCACACGCCTCTTGGTCGATGGCTATAATCAATGGGTGCAGTGATATGAACATCCGGTGGATTATGATCCGAGCCGTGACCGTAAGGGAGCGGTCTCTCTTGAGTCTGCTCCCTTACGGTCACGGCTCGGAAAACAATAACACCAAGAACGTGAGGCACACATAATACGAGGTCGTAGGCACGCAAAGGGAAGCTGACATGCAAACACGCAAGACATACACGCTCGCAGGGCTGATCGCATTGACAGCACTCATCACCCTTGCTTCACCCACGCTGGCCCAGTCCAGGAAGCAGCACGAAGACACGAATACAAAATCCGCAAAATCGGGCAGCAAGGGCACAAGTCGTTCCACAGCCGAAAACGGCCCGGTAGACTGGCGAGCCAACCTCGAAAGCAACCGATGGCGAGCAAACAGGAAAGCCTACCTCGATAAAGCACTCAATCGTGCCACAGCAGGCAATACGCGATCCAGACTGAAAGCAGCAGCACGGTCCGGAGCCTCGAACCACTCCTTCCGAAAACAGGTCACCCGCAAGACCATCAACAGAACCCCATCCACCTTCCGCCGCGCCACGCAGTCAGCCATGGTTGCCAACGGACAGGCGACACACGCCGCAAGTCGCGTCCACGCCGATTATGTCCACAGGACCGCCAACCGCCGCGCATCCCAGTCGCCCACCGACTACCACAGCGCGCTGGGAGGCCAACTCGTCAGCATGCAGAATCGAAACGGCACGACAGACCTTCTCAATCCACGCACGGGATTCTGGAACTACGGTTTCAAAACCCAGGCAGGCCAGGACCTCTACAACCCCGTCACCGGGACGTGGAATCTCGGATTCACGAACCCCGACGGCACGCTCGACTACCTGGATACGCGCACGGGCAGATGGACCCTGGCTGTCCCCAAGCCAAAAACGTCGGCCATCCCATAATTACCCGGCACACCCGAACTTAATTCAAGCATGGCTTCAACTGGCGAAAATTGTTGAAGGAAACGACTTGCTTATATCCATTCCATGCAGTATGTTCTGTATGTACAGAATAAACAGAACTGAAAGAACGAAACATGGACATTGAAAATCCGGCAGTGAGAGGTTTCATCCTGCATTGGGGTGAGATGGGCACGAAGTGGGGGATCAACCGCACGGTGGCGCAAATTCATGCCCTGCTTTATTTGTCTCCAAATCCGCTCAATGGCGACCAGATCGCGGAGCAGTTATCGGTCGCGCGGTCCAACGTGAGCAACAGCCTCCGTGAATTGCAGGGCTGGGGCATCGTCAAGGTGGTCCACGTCATAGGCGAGCGGCGCGATCACTACGAATCCATGAAGGATGTCTGGGAGATGTTTCAGATCATTCTCGACGAGCGCAAGAAGCGCGAGATTGATCCGACGCTCGAGGTCTTGCGCGAGCTGACAGCTAAGGCGAAGGAATCCGGGGAAGAGGGCGTCTATGCGCATGAGCGGTTGAGCGAGATGCTTGGATTCTTTGAGTCGATGTCGCGCTGGTATGGGCAGATTCGTCGTCTGCCGCTTGGGGCGTTCAAGAAGTTCGTGGGTATGGGTGACAGGATATACAAGCTTCTGGGCATTGCTTTTTAGCGGATTCTGCCATGAATGAGACTTTGAGCGCACATGAAATGTCCTCGAATGCTGGTGAAGTTCACGTTGTGACGGGGGCGTTTGGGTATACGGGGAAGTGCATTACGGAGAGATTGCTGGATCGGGGGGTTCGGGTCCGCACGCTGACGAGTTCGCCGCGACGGGCGCACGCGTTTGGCGATTCGGTTGAAGTGCATCCCTTTTCGTTTGATGACCCGGATCGACTTGTTGCGGCGATGCGCGGTGCTACCGTTTTATACAATACCTATTGGATCCGGTTTAACCATGCTCGATTTCGACAGGCGGATGCTGTTGCGAATACGCTTGCCCTGTTTGAGGCTGCGCGGAGGGCGGGTGTTCGACGGGTTGTGCATGTCAGCATCACGAATCCCTCTGAGGAATCACCGCTGGAGTACTTTCGTGGGAAGGCGACACTTGAGCGTGCGTTGGCTGAGTCGGGACTCTCTTACGCGATTTTGCGACCGGCTGTCCTGTTTGGCAGTGAAGATATCCTCGTGAACAACATTGCGTGGATGTTGCGGCGGTTCCCATTTTTTGGGGTGTTCGGGGATGGTCGATATCGGTTGCAACCATTGTATGTGGGCGACATGGCTGACCTCGCTGTGCGTGAGGGATCGCGTGTTGAAAATCATGTCATAGACGCCATTGGTCCTGAGACATTTACCTATCGCGAACTGGTTGAGCAGATTGGGGAGATCATCGGGATACGTCGGCCTGTGGTGTCGATTTCGCCTGCTGTGGGGCATCTCCTGGGCGCGATTGTGGGGAAGTGCATGGGAGATGTTGTCATCACGCGGGATGAGATTGCCGGACTGATGGGAGACCTGCTGTATACAGATTCGACTCCTGCGGGAGCGACAAGGCTGACTGAATGGGCAGTCTCGCATTACGATTCGCTTGGCGTGAAGTATGCGAATGAGTTGTCGCGACGCGTTGATCGGGAGACGGCGTACGCGGAGCTATGAGTCGCGTTTCTCAGTTGATGTATGGGATAGGAGGATTTGTGATGCTATCGCGTGGGGCGGTTCTTGAATCTGGAGTCGAAGGGTCTGAGGTTGGACCTGGGACGGGGATGAAGATAGTGATTCCTGGGGGATCGGGACAGGTTGGATCTGTTCTGACGCGCGCGTTTCGGGCGGATGGCCACGAGGTTGTGGTCATTGGACGCAGCGCGGGCGATTCCGGGAATGGTGTCGTCTGGGACGGAAAAACGGTTCGCGCGTGGGCGGATGCGATCGATGGGGCTGACGTTGTGATCAACCTGGCTGGGTACAACGTCAACTGTCGATACCATCAGGCGAATCGTGACAGGATCATGCAGTCGCGTGTAGATTCCACGCGTGTGGTGGGTGAGGCGATCCGGCTTGCAGGTTGTCCGCCCCGGGTCTGGTTGCAGGCGAGCACTGCAACGATTTACGCGCACCGATATGATTCCGCAAATGATGAAGCGACTGGAATCATAGGTGGTGGGGAGTGTGATGCGCCAGCTGCCTGGAAGTTCAGCATTGACGTTGCAAACGCCTGGGAGCGAGTTCTTGATGAGGCTGACGTTCCGAATACCCGGAAGGTGAAGCTGCGTTCTGCGATGACGATGAGTCCGGATCGTGGGGGTATTTTTGATACGTTGCTCGGTCTTGTTCGTCGCGGGCTTGGTGGGCGGTGCGGCGATGGGCGTCAGTATGTTTCCTGGGTCCATCACGAGGATTTCACGCGGGCGTTGTATTGGTTGATTGAGCATGAAGAGATCGAAGGTGTTGTGAACATTGCCTCGCCGAATCCACTGCCAAATGCGGATTTCATGCACGCCATTCGGGATGCGTGGGGGACTCGGATCGGGCTACCGTCGTCTGCCTGGATGCTTGAGGTTGGAGCGGTTTTTCTGAGGACCGAAACCGAGCTGATTCTGAAGAGTCGGCGTGTGGTCCCCGGACTGCTTCTTGAGAAGGGGTTTTCGTTTCGACATCCGGACTGGCGTGAGGCTGCTGAAGATCTGTGTCAGAATTGGCGATCGCACCATATGCGTGTCGATGGATGACAACCTTCGGTGGCGGTATGCGACTGGTCATGCAGTTGGTCACGTGGCTGGTCATGTGGTTGGCAATAGAGCAATACCCCACACGATTCGCTTCGGGATTTTGAATGATGGATACGATTACACATCACCGCCGGAACGGTTGGGTTCTTTATGATGGCGACTGTGCGTTTTGTGTTGGGATGATAAAGCGGTTTTCGGGTATCCTTCGACGCCATGGATTCGAAGCGTCACCGCTGCAATCGCCCTGGGTGCAAGATCATCCTGGAATATCCGGGTATCCTGGAATGTCCGGGAGCGGCGCCCCCACGGAAATGCTGGTACTCTCGCCATCCGGCGAAGTGACTGGCGGAGCGGATGCTGTGGTGTTGATTGTGCGGCATATCTGGTGGGCCTCTCCACTGTATGTGATGGCGAAACTTCCGGGTGCGATGGGGTTGCTCAGGCTGCTGTATCGGTGGGTTGCGAGGAATCGGAGCTGTACCACTGGGCACTGTTCGCTGCCTGGTGGTTGATGTTTCGGTACAGCATCTGTTGCACCGGATGCGGTGTTTGGTCCGATAGTAATGTGAGGGGGTTGGGCTTTGGACGTTTTTCGTTGACCGAGGGTAGCGATGATGTTAGGTTTGGTGTGATGTTGTGTGATGTTGTGTGAAGATGTCGGGAGCAAGCAGGGTCGTATGAACGAGCCAGGCAGGACGTACAGGCGATTCTTTCGCCGCGGCTCAGACACTTCCATCGCCACGGTTCGGTCAACATAGCATTCGGAGCACGAGCATGGCTGGCGAGTTGGTCATAGCATGTCCCACATGCGCCCAGAAGTACAAGGTTGGTCCGGAACGCGCCGGTCATCGGGCGCGGTGCAAAAAGTGCGGGCAAACCTTCCGGATCGAAGCTGAAGAGCGTATCGATGACGACACAATCCTTGGCTGGGTCATGCAGGATGAACCGTCCGCCCAGAGTGTTCTCGGCAGTACAAGCATTTTTCAACCCCCCACAGAATCCACCACCGCACGCCGTCCGACGCTTGAAAAATGGAAAATCCCACCACCACCAGACAAGCCGCGCGTCCGGTTTGACCGAATCAACGAGCAGGGTGCCCATTTCGAGTTTCCCGCGGCAGAACTGCGGCGATCCGGGGTCCGGGCCTCCTTCCCTTACAAATGCGTACATTGTCTCCAGAATGCTGCACTTGAGGTTCGCCTGATAGTGTGGGCCGACAAGATGGAGCGGCAGGGCGCATTCCATGTGCGTGAGGTCCAGACCAAAGCCCACGGCCGGCTGGACCAGATGCTCCGAACCAATCAGTCCCGCTGGTTCGAACAGGTCGAACCGCTGTCGGTGCTCCCACCCCCGTTTTGCAACCCGTTTCCATATTTTTCGTGTCACAAATGCGGGACTGTGGATGATGTGACTTCCAAGGTCGTGATACGCAATGGCGAGGATTTTTGTCGCCTGACGATCGCCAATTTCGAGATCGCGTGCGATTTCTTCCGAAACAACGGCGGGGAGCATGCTCCGGGGTATCAGGCGCTTCTCGATGCGAGTCAGAGGTCCGGGGACGACCGTTGGCAGAGGTTGGCGTTCGCGGTACGCAACAGGATTTCCCACTGGTATAAACCGCACGAAGGCGAGCATTTTCTGGCGTTTTTCCGCGATAGCGATTTTCAGCGGACCGAAACGGGGGCTGCAGGCCTCCTGCTGACAAACCAGCGGTTGATCTTCAAAAAATACAAAACCTCCTGCGAGTACGACATCAAGACCAGCGGTCGCCTGGAGATCGAAGCCGACCGGAAAAATGCAACGGTTCGAATCACGCAGTCCGGCGGACGTGAAGCAACACTGCATTCCAATCCCGTAGCAGCAAGCCATCTCGCCAAGACCCTGGCGAAAATGCCAAATCCCTGGGAAGTCAAGGTCGAAAGCCGCGGCAATGGCGAAACGCGTCAATCCTGAATCCCGGGAAGCTCCGTTGTCGCGATACGCCTCTCAACACTGATGAGCGGGTTTTTGACATGCGGACCGCTAAAAATTTGATTTTGTTCACAAAATTATAATGCAATTCACAGTCGCTGACCGAATCAAATTCAGGTACACGGAGGTACGATTGATGACGTATGAAGCCAATGGACATGGCAGTGGTCATAGCGGTGGTGGCGACAACAGCGGCAGCAGTGTTGCTGATGTGAGTATTGATGGCGGCAACGTGGACGTTGCTGGCGGCAGTACGCGCGAAAACATCAGCAATACCCGCGATAACATCAGCAACGGTCGCGAGAACAACAGCAGCGGTCGCTTGGCTGGAATGCTGACGGATGCGGTCTGGGATCGGGTGAAACCCCTGCTCCCTGCCCCAAAAGCTCGCCGACACCGATATCCCGGACGAAAACCTCTTCCCGACCGCGAAGCACTGGTGGGAATCCTCTATATCCTGGAAACCGGGACGCCCTGGGAGCATCTGCCTCTGGAGCTTGGTTGCGGGTCGGGCATGACGTGTTGGCGCCGGCTTCGAGATTGGCGACGCTCGGGCGCGTGGTCCCCAATCGAGGCGGTCCTGTCCGAATCGTTGCCTGAGGCAGACAAACTGGATTTCTCGCGGGCCAACGGCATCAGCACAACACCCGGCGCGAAGCGTGCAAAACGCCTGAAGACGGAATCCCCGGAGGATGGAGCACTCGAGGTGCGTGCATCAATGGAGACGCACACTGCACCTGAGGTCCGTGAACGGTCCATGGCAGACGCAGAACATCAGGCAGCCAGCCCTGAAATCTCCGATCGCTACCCTGCCTCACCGGATCCTCATGATGCTCCCGGACCCGATAGCACAACTCAGATCCATCCACACCATCAGCGTCAGCCAGTCCCACACAGCCCCGCTGCCTGATGACGGTATCGACGGAGATGATAAGCAGGAGAGTACATGTAACACAACCACCCCCGACTGTGGCCGTTCCCCGCCGGAACGATGTAACACTTCCCCGCCGTTGTAACCCATCCCCACCGAAAGCGTCCCGCACCCTGTAGGGCAGGTCGTTCTTTCGCCTCAAGGCGAAAGGTTGACCTGCCTCCACCATTGGCCCCCACGTTTCGCAAACCACCCCCAACGATTCCCATAGCTGACCCACCGCACGCCATGAAACGGACATGGGGGACCGTGACAGTTTTGACGGAGTTGTAAACATGAGGACGCATGTAACACAGCCACCCCCGGCTGTGGCCGTTGCATGTAGCACAGCCGCCCTCGGCTGTGGCCGTTCTCCACCGGAACGATGTAACACTTCCCCGCCGTTGTAACCCATCCCCACCGAAAGCGTCCCGCACTCCCAGCAGCTCACCTCGCCCAGCACCCTTCTCACCCGTGGCGATCCCGGATAGGCTGACCGGAATCGCCCACCAACCGGGCGGCGGGAAGGAATGCGGAGTCCATGGCTGACTATGAACTTGTGAGTGAATTCAAGCCCCAGGGAGATCAGCCAGCCGCCATCGCGCAGCTTCTCAAGGGCATGCAGGAGGAGAAGCGGTATCAATGCCTCCTGGGCGTCACCGGGTCGGGCAAGACCTTCACCATGGCCAATGTCATCGCCCAGAGTAAAAGACCCGCCTTAATCATCAGTCACAACAAAACCCTTGCAGCACAGCTTTACGAAGAATTTCGCGACCTCTTCCCAAAGAACGCCGTCTCGTATTTCGTCAGCTACTACGACTACTATCAACCAGAAGCCTACATCCCCCAGCGCGATATTTACATCGAGAAGGACGCGTCGCGGAATGACGATCTCGACCGATTGCGATTGGCTGCGACGAGTTCACTGGTATCGCGGCGAGATGTCGTCATCGTCGCCAGCGTCTCGTGCATTTTCGGGCTTGGATCACCGGAGGACTACAAGGAAAGCACGGTGATCATCGAGACCGGCGGGTCGTATGACCGCGATGAGCTGCTGAAACGCTTTATCGATCTTCGGTATACGCGGAACGATATCGAGTTCGTACGAAGCACGTTCCGCGTCCGCGGCGACACCGTCGAAATCCACCCTGCCTACGAAGAATTCGCCTACCGGATCGAGATGTTCGGGGATGAGATTGAGAAGATCGAGATGATCAACCCCACGACGGGGGAATCACTCGGTGTTTCGCCGCGATTGACCCTCTACCCCGCCGTCCACTATGTCATGCCCGAAGAACGCATCGCAGCCGCCACTGATTCGATCCTGGCAGAACTGGATGAGCGCCTGATGCAGCTTCGTCAGCATGGCAAGCTTCTGGAGGCGCAGCGGCTTTCAGCCCGGACAAAATACGATGTGGAGATGATCCGTGAAGTGGGCTACTGCTCGGGGATCGAAAATTATGCACGTCACCTGAACGGTTCACCGCCGGGCACCCGGCCATTCACCCTGATCGACTATTTTCCCGACGATTTCCTGGTCGTGGTCGACGAATCGCATGTGACGCTTCCGCAGGTCCGAGCGATGTACAACGGTGACCGAGCCAGAAAGACAGTGCTGGTCGAGCACGGGTTCCGCCTCCCCTCATGCCTCGACAATCGCCCGCTGCGGTTCGAGGAATTTCACGATCTCTGGAAAAATGTGGTTTTCGTCTCCGCCACGCCGGGCCCGTATGAGCTTGAGAAGTGCGAGGGCGAAATCGTCGAGCAGGTGGTCCGCCCCACGGGCCTGGTGGATCCGGTCATCCATGTGTCACCGGCAAGGGGGCAGGTTCCCGATCTGGTGCAGCGTGCGACACAGCGGGTGGCTGCCGGGGAGAGAGTGCTGATCACGACGCTGACGAAACGGCTGGCGGAGGACCTCTCGCGGTATCTTCTGGAGGAGGGGTTCAAGTGCAATTATCTCCATTCGGAGATTGATACGCTGGAGCGCATTACGATCCTCAATGAGCTTCGCGCCGGGACGTACGATGTCCTGGTCGGGGTGAATCTGCTGCGCGAAGGGCTTGATCTGCCTGAGGTGTCGCTGGTCTGTATCCTGGATGCGGACAAGGAGGGCTTTTTGCGGAGTGAGACGTCGCTCGTGCAGATGATCGGGCGCACAGCTCGGAATGTAAATGCTGAAGTGATACTGTATGCCGACAAGATGACACCAAGCATGGATCGAGCGATCAAGGAGACGGAGCGGCGTCGTAAAAAGCAGATCGCGTACAACGAAAAGCACGGAATCACACCCGAGACGATCAAGAAAGCCATCAAATCGGACCTGCAATCTCAGCTTTCTGCTCGTGAGACGACGATTCGAGCGGTCCATGCGACGGATGATGAGTTCGATCGCAGCGAGATGATCGCGATGATCGAGAAGGAAATGCTGGAGGCAGCGGATAAGCTGGAATTTGAGCGGGCGGCTGAGCTGCATGAGAATCTTAAAGCGATACTTGAGTCCGACGCGGACATGCCGCCAGCCATCACGCTGGCTGAGGTTCGCCTGAAACAGAAGGGTAAACACACCAAAACGCGCATCCCGAGGCGAAAACCGACATGACACAGCAGCCCGAAGACCTGATATCCGACGAGCGGCGTGATGCGTTGCGGGCCAGTGCATTGATGCTGGCTCGCCTTGCCAAGGCGGAAGATTTCGGGGCAGGTGATATTCCAGCAGCACTTGATGGCAGCAGCTCGGACGCGACATTTCACCTCGTCGCTCGCGAGCCGGGGGTCCTTGCCGGCAAAGCGATCGCGGATGTGATTCTCGGGGTCTATTCGGAGCGATTGAAGCTCGACTTTATCGTGGATGACGGTGATTCCATCGAGGGCCCGTTTGCGACGCTATCTGGTCCTGCCGATCTGCTGGTGTCAGCCGAGCGTGTGCTGCTTAACTTTTTACAGCGTCAGTGTGGTGTCGCGACGCTCACGAAACGGTATGTCGATGCCGTTGCCGGGACAGTGGCCAAGGTCTATGACACGCGAAAAACCACCCCCGGATGGCGATTGCTTGAGAAATATGCCGTGCTCTGCGGCGGCGGTCAGAATCATCGCATGGGTCTGTACGATGCCGTGCTTATCAAGGACAACCACCTCGCGGGCGTACCGGTCGATCGCCTGGCTGGCCATCTTTTCGGATTGCTCAACCGTCTGGAAGCCATCACACAAGATGAGCATTCGCCGTTTTCATCGCCCCAGTTCGTTGAAGTGGAAGTGGACACGCTCGAGCAATTTGAAGCACTGCTGGACGTCGTCGGTATTGATATCGTTCTGCTCGACAATTTCAGCATTGCGGATCTGACTGCCGCGGTTGCACTACGCGATGGTCGAAATCTGCGATCCAAACTTGCACTGGAGGCGTCGGGCGGGATCACGCTTGATACGATCGGTGAGATCGCCCGGACCGGCGTGGACCGTATATCCGTTGGGGCGTTGACCCATTCCGCCCCCGTTCTCGACATATCATTGGACGCGTAAGGTTTCCACCGAACCGTCGGGTGGCCCATGTCTTTAGACATGGGGGAGCCGATGATCGCTCGTTCCGCATGTATACCGTATGTCGTGCCGAAAGAACCGACGTCCATCGACTCCCCCACCTCTGAAGAGGTGGGCCACCCTGCCCGGATTGTCTCATTCTGCGGCTCGGAGGGGTGCTACAAACCCGATCCGAAGAGCACTTGGAACCTGCCCCAATCCGTGAGATCGACATCGTCATCGACGTCGAAGTCGTAGGTCTCGCAATTGGGGTCAACACCTCCCCCGACACCGCTTTCGCATTCGAAGAAGCATGCGTAGTCTGCCAGATCGACATCGCCGTCTTCGTCGCAATCACCAGGAACGATCGGCGGCGGGCCGGGCGGTTCGGTGAGGCAGCCAACGATGCCCGTGAATGCCAGGACACTCGCGTTGCCAGCCGGTCCGATCACACTCTGCCCCACGTTGAACACCATCCCCTGAGCGTAGGTCGCGACGCCAGCGGAGAGCGTCACGCATTCGATGTTTATAGCACCCGCGGGCGGGGTGATGGGCGGGGCGATGGGCGGATCAATTTGATTCCCGCTGATTCCACCGAGCGTCATGGCGGGCAGTACCGCCGCCATGGCAGCCACAAGCGTCATATTCATAACCCTGTCAGGATATCTCATTTTTTTGAGTGTCATTACTTGGCACTCCCGTTTTCAGATGGTTGATTGAAGGACTCAGGGAGTCCATTGAATGAATCAGAGGGTAGATTGAAGGACTCGAACGCGACCGGATCGCCGGCGTATCCGAGGGTCGCGCTGGGGTCACTGCCAAAGCCCGGTACGCCGTCGTAGATGTCCGGATATGGGTAGATCACCGGTGGGTCCGGCGTGGGCGACGCAGAACCAGTGCCAATGCGGACCACCCCACCGCGCGTGCCACGAAGCGTCACCGCCCGCGTGATGGTCAGCGTCTGGTTGTAAGTCCCCGGACGGAACATGATGATGTCGGTTCCGTCGCTGGTCGCGTTGGCGACTGCCGTGTTGATGTTGCGATACTCACTCGTGCTGGACCCGTTCCCACCATTTCCACCGCCGGGTTCCACGAAAATGGAATCTCCGTTGAGCGAAAACCGTCGCTCGTCGTTGGCGATATCTGCCCAGACATCGAGCTGAATCTCGGTCAGCCGAATCTCGGAGGTGTGGTAAGACATGACATTCATAAAGGAATCGTCTACGAAGTTACGCTGGCTAGTGGTGAGCTGGTTGTAATCCAGATTGTAGGTCCATTGGGCAATGTCGTCCTGATCCCAACATTGAAGATCGGGCGGGGTATCGCTGATCTCGTCATTGCCAGGTATGGTATGACATAAACCTGAACTTCCCGGAGCGCAGCTTCCGCATGGGCAGCCCTGCGTATGACACAGGTCGAAGAAGTGTCCGATCTCGTGCTGTTGCAGCGGGCCATCGTCCGCCGAGCAACCCCCGATAATGATGATCTCGTCAAAATCGCCGGGGAAGGAGCAGATACCACCGCATATGCCCGCCGTAAGGTACATGTTGATGGCGTTGCTGTTCCACTGGTATTGGCTTGGGTTGTCCTGGGCTTCCTGTTGCATTTCGTCTTTGAGATCACTACCACCTTCACCGAAAAAATTCGTATCGTACCACTGACTGGGCCCGGTGAGATCGCCCTCGCCGCCAACTTCCATGATCGAACCAACGCGGATGAAACGGTAGCCACGGAAGTAGGTGCCTTGCAACTCGTTCATTCCTTCGATCGCGTCATCAATCATCTGGTTGGTCAGCGCACCACCACCAGGTCCGGGAGGGCGGGTTCCGTCGTCGGGGTTCAGAACGATCTTGTAGGAAAGTCGGATTTCGATGGTCGTGTTGGCCTGAGTGGCTGTCACCATGCAGACCGAGGCGATCAAGATGGCTGCGATCGCGCTTCTCGTCGCTGTATGACTTTTCGTCAGTATAGTTCTCATGTTCGTTTTCTCCTTCCTGTGATCGCAGTTGTTATTGAAGCGACACGAGCACGAGCACAAGCCCCTTGCCATCCTTGAGACCGGTCATCGCCTTACCGAGAATCGCACCAGATGCCTGCAAACGATCGGTGACTTTCATCGCATGACCTGGCGTGGAGGAGGTCGTGAGCAGGTCACCGGGCTTGACTGCACCCTGGGATGCATCGACCCAGCAGTAGACCCGACCCGTCAGTGCAACCGGGTGGTCGCCATCCGCCACAGTGCCACTATGTGACATCATCATGCCCGTCCCAACCCCGCCAGCACCGGAGATGATGCCAGCCACCTTGGCGTCGTACGCTTCGGCGGAGATGGTGAGTTTTCCGGGATTGTACGGATCGATCGAGACGACCATGCCGGGGTCGAGGGGTGTGTCGCCGGACGCAACATCGAACTGCTCGGAAAGGTCTGCACCACCAGTGATTTCGAGGATTTTGGTCCGTGTCGTACCAGTCGTCGCATCAAGCCGGATGTTGAGGTTGCCATCGCCGTCGCGCATCCGCAAGACAGAACCGGTGGATCCACTCAGGTCTGCGAACAATTCGACCGTCCGGGTGCCATCAGCCATGTACATCTCGAAACAGCTTCCGAACGTTGTGCTACCGCGAATATCAGCCACGAGTTCGGTCGGCGTGCTCACCATGAGGCGCCCACCCCCGTTATCTCCGATGGCTTCCAGCCTGAGGGTTGTGTCATTCGATGGACCGCGAAGATCGATTTTTCCGGCATTGCTGACATCGGCATCGAGGAGAATGGTGGTTGAATTGTTGCTGTTTTTGAAACTGGCAATCGCTCCGCCACCGCTGACGTCCTGACTGTCCATGTTGATGGTGATGACGCCGCTGCTGTCATACATGGAAAGCAGCGAACCGGTGACAGCCTCGGCGATGAATTGCAGACCAACACCACCATCCTGCTGATAATATTCGGCAAACCCACCGCCAGTGAAGGAGTTACCACCAATATGCACCCCGAGATTTCCGATGGGGTCCCAGACTTCCAGATGTCCGGCGTTGCTTGCGTTGCGTCCAAGCTGGGCAGCTACGTCTCCGCCAATCGTTTCAACGACCTGAAAACCATCCACGGCATTGGCGATTCCGGATCCACCGTCGACAAAGTAGGTGCTGTTGGCATCGGTGTCACTCAGAGTAATTTGACCACCAGTGTTCGACGTGGCGTCGATGAAAACGGTGCGATCGACCGAGCTTCCGTCACCATTGTCAAACAGGAGCAGACGACCATGGTCGTAACGCCCCAGCTCAGCAGACACCAAGCCATCGTCGTTGAACGTCTTCACGATTGCATTGTTGCCTTCAAGTCCGATGGTGAGACCGCCGGGAGGATCTTGACCGGCGATTTCGCCGAAGAGGCTCAAATTGCCAGTAAGTGCTTCATCAGGAGACATGGAACCAAGCCCGATCGCATCGTCAAGTTCCTCACTGGCGACGCGGTCCACACGGTACGCATAAGGGACCGCCGTCAACGGGACGCGGGGACTCAGCTCGGCACCACCATTCACGGAAACCGCCAGCTCGCGGGCTTCACCATTGAACACGTTCGTGGAGATCGGAACTTGCACGCTGACAACTCCCTCTGCAACAGAGACATTGTTCAACGCAATCACACCCGTGACAGCCGTACCACCACCGTCATAGACCTTGAACTGAAGATTGACCGGTCCAACCAGCGGGTCGCCATTGCCATCCGTCAATCGTGCCTGAAAGCTCACGCGGGCGGACTGGGCATCGAGGATCGGAGCAGGAACCGCGAACGGGTCGGTACTCACGCCCGGAAGACGCTGCGGATCGCTATAGGTTGCGGGACCAACAGACGTAGGCGACTGGGCCGCCACAGGACCAATCCGCGTCGGCATTTCAGTCGTTTCCGGGAGTGGCTGCTGCTGAGGTGCATCGATTTGACTGCGATCATGATTATCGGACGATTCTCCGAGACTCGCATTGATTGCAAGCCCCATCCCCGCCACGCAGGCCATGATTCCAACTGAAAACAATTGACGATTCATCGTGATTTCTCCATCTGGTCTGAGCGCATGGGTGCGCGTAATGTGTGATTCTTCCTTCAATGCGAGTAAGACCCAGGCAGAGAATTCAGGCGCGCGAATCCAACATTTATTGCTTAATAAGATCGACGAGGATCAGAATCGGAGGGAAATCAACATCAGAGGCGCTCGCAGCCAACCATATCGTCATAGGTCTCGCGGCGGCGGATCAGGCGGAACGTATCCCCTTCGACCAGAACCTCAGCCGCAAGCGGACGCGAATTGTACCTGCTGCCCATCACCCCCGCATACGCACCGGCTGAGAACACCGCCAGCAGATCCCCGCGTTCCATCGGTGGGAGCATACGATTTTTTGCAAGAAAATCGCCACTTTCGCAAACAGGACCGACCACGTCCATAAGCTGGCAGCCAGCCATCGACAGATCAGACCGACGGTTCTCTGGCTCGAAGTCCTCACCCGGCGAAACCGGCCAGGTGAAGTGATATGCTTCATAAAGTGCAGGTCGAATAAGTTCAGTCATCGCAGCGTCGGTGATGAGGAATTGCTTATCGCCGCCTGACTTGGTGAAAATGGTACGTCCGATAAGAACACCAGCATTGGCGGAAATGGATCGCCCCGGTTCGAGCAGAAGCCTCAGAGATTTATCCCTCAGGATCGGGATGACCGCTTCGGCATAGTCCTTCGCGGGTGGCGCTTCATCCCCTTCATAGTGTGCTCCAAAACCGCCACCGATGTTCAATGCGTTGATCTCGTGTCCATCGTTGCGGAGTGCGTCGATCAGTTCGACAGCCCTGGTCGTGGACTGAACGTAAGGGTCGATGGTATTGACGGGTGATCCGATATGGATGTGGATCGCGGAGAGGCTTACATAGTCCGACGTTCCGAATTCGGCAAAAACGCGCCGCGCCCGATCGACATCCACGCCAAATTTCGTCTCCTTCTTACCCGTGGTCGTGTAGCGATGGGTCTTCGGATCGACATCTGGATTGACGCGGAGAGCGCAGGTAGCTGGTTTCTTCACCTCGCTTGCAATGCGGTCAATCCGCATAAGTTCCTGCTCACTCTCGACATTGAACCACCCGATTCCGACCTCAATCGCCCGTCGGATTTCGTCATCGGTCTTGCCAACTCCTGCAAATACGACGCGCGACGGATCACCACCAATCTCAAGCACGCGCGACAGCTCACCGCCACTGACAATGTCGAAGCTCGACCCGCTGCCCTTCAGGATCCGCAGAATATGCAGGTTATGACAGCTTTTGACAGAATAGCAGATGACTGGATCCAGCTCGGCGAAGGCATCCCTCAGACGTCCGAAATGGTCCTGAAACGTGCGGGCGGAATAGATGTACAGCGGCGTACCATGGGCAGCGACGATATCAGAGACGGCTACGCCCTCGCAACGCAGCGTACCGTTATTGTATTGAAAATGGTCCATACCGGGATTTTAGCGGGCGTTCGCAGGTGTGTCGATTCTGCCTTGGAGTGAACGGGGATCGGTGGTAGATTCAAGTTCAGACCAGGGCTGATCACGGGCAGGGAATCACGCACAATGGAAGAATCCAGTCAAGCGCATACGCCGTCGATCAACCAGCGATGGACAGCCTTACGCATCGCGATCGTGACGATCCTGGGATTGATCGCAGCACCAGCCCTGTGCGTCGCAGTCTTGGCTGCGGGCGCATCTCTGATCATGGCCATCCCCATAACACTCCTCGTATGCACCGGTATCGCGGCCTGGCTGACACCAAAACTCCCCGCAGCGCTATCGCAGAACGGGTCGAGCATCCTCCTCGTGTTGTGGATCGCGCTGGGTCTTTTCGCAGCCTATCGCGTCGCAAGCTTGAGCGTTTTCATGTCAGACGTAACGCGCACGGATTACGCCTTCGCCCCGACGGTCCGCACCATGGACGACCCCGCCCTCAGCAAACCCTTCTTCCCAAAGCACAACTGCTTCACCTGCTACATCGTGGCAGCCCACCTCGCCACGGAGGGTGCGGAGAACCTCTACGACAAAAAATACTACCGAAACCCCGAGATCGAAACACCCATCCACCAGCAGATTGGCGAACATCTCAGCGTAGACACCTACCAGTACCCCCCGCCATTCCTCCTCCTTCCGCGATTGCTCCTCACGACCGGGGGCGACTTTATGCAGTTGCGGGCCTACTGGTTCCCGCTCAGCGTCGTAGCCATCCTCACTGCCATGCTCGCGATGCTCCTCTGGACCAGAAGCCCGGGCGATGGTTTCGGCATGCGCTGGCTGGCGATCCCCATCCTCTTCATAACCCCCACCGTGCTCGGATCGCTGCAGATGGAAAATGTCCACCCGATCATCGTCTCCATATGCCTGCTCTCGCTACCCATGTTCGGATGGGGGCGTCACCGCATCGGTGGTGCATTGCTCGGGTTCGCGGTCGTCTCGAAACTTTTTCCCGGTTTGCTGCTCATCTTTCTCCTGCTCCAGAGGCGATGGCGAGCCTTCTTCTGGACCTGTGGCTGGATGGTCATTTTCTGCGGTTTGACGGTCGTCATGCTCGGGACACAACCATTCACCGCATTTTTGGATTATCAGCTACCACGACTCGCCAGCGGAGAAGCCTTCGGGTTCGCAACGACGCATCTCGGCGCCATGATGAAAAACGGGTCGATCTTCGGAATTTGCTACAAACTGGAACACCTCGGAATCATCGAAGACGCCAGTGCGATCGCTAAAACACTCGTCTGGATCTACTCCGGACTGCTGATGGTGGTCATGCTGATCGTCGGCCTGCGACAATACCCCTGGTCCGGCGATACAGGATCCAGCACCGGCGAACGCCCCTGGCAACTGATGCTCGTGCGCGTCTGGTTGATGCTGCTGGTGTTGGCTCAGCTTCGCAGCCCGTTCCTGCCATGGGCGTATGGCAATATCCCCGTACTGCTATTCCTTGCGACGCTCTATCCGAGGGCGGGGGTTTCGCGTAATCGCATGACGCAAGGCCTGTTCGTCGGTCTGCTCGCGATCAGCTGGGCAAAGTTCGCGGTCATCGTCCCGCTGCCACTGGGGCAACCCGATCCGACGCCCGACATGATCTATACCTTGATTGCCCTGGCTGTGACGCTCACATGTTGCGTGATTGTATTCCTGAAGAAACCGGGAAACGTCCGGTACTCTGCCAACCCCCGATAACGTATACCACTACCCCTGGAGGCTTGTCCGCCATTGCCGCTGCAAAAACACTGGCGGACAAGCCGCCAGTGGCACCCGATTGTTGCTAAATCATTCCCCATGCAACCTCGCAGATCGGTCAATCGCCGCGTTTCGGCGACCGCCACAACGACACGAGTACCGTGAAAATCTGCACGGCGAATGATATTCCAAAGAGCGCACCGGCCAGCATAATTACGGGCAAAAACACCTCGCTGATCCTCGCCAGCCACCACGACGAAAAGTCCATCACCATCGCCAGCATCGGCAGCGGAGCGATGAACCCGCGAAGTCGGGTCGGCATATCACTCAGCAGAAACAGGCCGGCCACAATCAGCGCAAACACGGGAATGCTGAGCATGTGGATATGCGAGACGAGGAAGAGGTGCGGAATCGCCTGCGGACCCTTCTTCACAAGACGCGGCGAATCGTCAGTATCTCCAGCCTCTCCCGTATCAGGCGGCGTGTCCGAAGCAGTCCCCGGTGCAGCATACTTATAGACCATCTCGTAGTCCGTCTCGAAGATGTCAGCCCCATACGGCGTATCACTTTTCTCACCTTCTTCAGCATTGTGACACCGCAGGCAATACTGAGCGATCACATCGTCGGCGGACGGGTCGCCATCTTCTGCGATCGACTTCTGTTGGAACGCGTCCTTGACCGCACCGGCGTTCAGCCACGTCTGCAGGGATCGGATTGCGGGCAGTCCGCCGTTGTTCAGGTGTTTGCGCATCTCGCCACCGACCTCGACCATCTCCAGCATACGCGACTTTGGCGTGGCAGGGACCACTTTGCTGGAAACCTGTTTCTCCACGACCACCCCATGAAACGTCACCTTGAGATCATCCGGCGTCAGTCCCGGTTTCCCGTCGGCCAGTTGCTGCTGGTGAAACATATTACCAACGGCCATCAGATACCCGCTGCCAATAATCAAAAGAAACAATGTCAGAACGATCTTTGCCGATCGGGGAAGATTCGAGAGCGATAGTGACGGAAATGGTTGCATCAGTTGTTCAGTCTCCTGCCAGTGGTGTCGTGCTTAATGTACACTGTCATAATGTACACTGTAGGGCGGGTTTCACCCCCGCAATGAACAGAAACCCATCAAAGTTCTTGACTTTTCCTGCCGAGGTAGTATACTGCCAATATCGAAAATATACAGGAGTATGTAACAGGAAAGTATATAACAGGAGATGCAGTTTCTTGCGACCAGTTGCGAACACAATCAAGCCATCAATCACCAACGCCGCACTGCCTATGGACCACATGCGTATGCACTGTATGTGTCGGCAAAACGCTGATGTGTGCGCCAACGCATGCGTACCTGCGACATCACAGGTCATTGTCTTTACGCAGGCCGACGCATTTACGCAGGTTGTCGTTGCGAATTCACGGGTTGCAAATTCACGGGGAGGGTCGCCATAGGGTCGAGCAGAAAACCGAAAATTGCTCAAAGCCCCGCGACCTGATCGGTTTGCGGGGCTTTTTTATTGGAATAATGTATG
>JAJRYY010000174.1 GCA_024275565.1 Planctomycetota bacterium | reverse complement strand
TGAAGCGTGCCCTTGTGACGTCCATTGCCCACCGCAGTGCGCTGCATGACCATCCATCGCTCGGTCATTTCTTGCCGCAGCGTCCCGAATCGCCCGCGCCTGCGATGCCGGGCCGGTCATCGGGGCTTTTTCAGGGACGACGAATTATTGTTGATTCCAGACTTACTGTTATTTCCTGCATGTGCGATCAGATTCTGATCGCGTGGTTGGCTGTTATGCGAGGTTCATGGTCATGAGGAATTCTGCGTTGCTCTTGACCTTGCCGAGTCTCGTTCTGAGCAGCTCTATGGCTTCGACGGGGTTCATGTCGCTGAGGACGCGTCGGAGTTTGTAGGTCAATTCCAGTTCTCTCGGATCGAGCAGCAGTTCTTCCTTTCTGGTACCGCTTGCGGCGGCGTCGATGGCTGGCCAGATGCGTCGGTCCACGAGTCGTCGGTCGAGATGCAGCTCGCTGTTTCCCGTGCCCTTGAACTCCTCGAAGATGACTTCGTCCATCTTGCTTCCGGTGTCGACGAGTGCTGTTCCGATGATGGTGAGCGATCCGCCTTCCTCGATGTTTCGAGCAGCGCCGAAGAAACGTTTGGGTTTCTGGAGTGCGTTTGCATCGACACCACCGGAGAGGATTTTTCCGGAATGTGGGATTTCGGTGTTGTATGCACGGGCGAGTCGCGTGATGGAGTCGAGTAGGATGACGACGTCGTGTCCGTATTCGACCATGCGTTTGGCTTTTTCGATGACCATCTCAGCCACCTGGACGTGTCTTGATGCTGGTTCGTCGAATGTGGAGCTGACGACTTCAGCCTGTGTTGCACGTTGCATTTCGGTCACCTCTTCCGGTCGTTCGTCGATGAGGAGGATGATGACATAGCTGTTTGGGTGGTTGGTTGTGACCGCGTTTGCGATTTTCTGGAGGAGGACCGTTTTGCCCGTTCTCGGTGGTGCGACGATGAGCATGCGCTGGCCAAACCCGATGGGGGTGACGATATCGACGATGCGCATGTTGAGCTCTGTGGGGTCGGTCTCCAGTCTGATCCGCTCATCGGGGTGGAGTGCTGTCAGGTCTTCAAAGTTGGTTTTTTCGGTGACAGCGTTGGGGTCTTCAAAGTTGATGGCTTCCACTCGGAGGAGGGCGAAATATCGTTCGGACTCCTTTGGTGGCCTGATTTGTCCGACCACGACCTGCCCTGTGCGAAGGCCGAAGCGTCGGATTTGCGACGGGCTGACGTAGATGTCGTCTGGGCTTGGGAGGTAGTTGTACTCTGGTGATCGGAGGAAACCGAAGCCGTCTGGGAGGATTTCGAGAACCCCCTCGCCATACATGAGGCCGTTCTTGCGGATTCGCTCTTTGAGGATTCGGAAGATGAGTTCCTGCTTTTTGAGACCGGTGATTTCGGTCATTTCCTCTTCTTTGGCGAGTTCGTGCAGCTCGGCGACGCTCATTTTCTGAAGCGTTGTGATGTGTGTTTCGGCGCGTTTGACCTCTTCATATTTGGCATGGGTTTCGGCGTCTGCTGCGGCTGCGTAGGATTCGCCATCGTCGTCTATGGCGCCTCCGTTTCCGCCGATCATTGTCGTGCCAATGGTTTTCTCATCAGCCACCGCGACGTTGGGCGAACCACCCGCCTGGGGGGGGGATGACTGGCTTGACCCTGATCGTGCGGATGAAGCCTTGGTTTTCTTCGCTCCGCTTTTCTTTCTTGTGGACTTTGCGTTTGTGGATTTTGCATTTGTGGACTTTGATTGTCCAGCACCGGCTTTCGCCATTGTTTTCCTCCCTGAACGGATGCATTTCTGCATTTGCAGTGCTTCGCCGAGGACACGGCGAAACGGTGTGTTTGTTGACTGTTCCTGTTTTCTATTGAATTTAGTAACGAACTGTTTGTGATACTCGCATGTTGGACTGTGTTGCCATGTGGGACCGTGTTGCCATGTTGGACTGTGTTGCCTTGTCGGACTGCATTGCCTTGTCGGACTGCATTGCCATGTCGGACTGCATTGCCATGTCGGACTGCATTGCTGTGTTGGACTGTGTTGCCATGACGACTGTTGTCATGAAGATGGCCTGCTTCGGCGTCATCTCTGTATAGGCCATCACAATGCTTCTGTCGGTGCTGCTCAGGCCATCACAATGCTTTGAGAAGAGAACCGCGACACTTCGGGGACGCCCACGGTTTACTGCTTAAGCAGACGCTGGAAAGCAGCTTTGACCTGGGAGCGAAGCACGTCGATGCCGGAATTGTTATCCAGGATATCATCGGCTGCTTTTTTCTTCTCGTCCAGAGGTTTTTGCAGTTTTTCTCGTCGGTCCAGCTCGGCTTCTGTCCAACCGCGGTGGTCCTTGACGCGTTGCACGCGCACACCGCGATCACAGTCGATGAACCAGACCGTATCACATTCCTTTTCAAGCCCCACTTCGTATAGTAGCGGACTGTTGAGTACGACTGCACGGATACCAGGGTCAGCCTGACACCTCGCCGTCAACTCAATGCGTCGTGCTTCAAGTCGCGGATAGAGAAACGCCTCCATCCGATTTTTCTCAACCGTGCTGCTGAAAATGACGTCCGCCATCTTCGAGCGGTCAATACGCCTCTCGCCATGGGGGGCGTCGCCTGGTGAGCAATCAGCAGAGACCAGGATTTCTTCGCCCCACCAACTGCAAAATGTCTCAATCACGGGCGGGTCTGCCAGGGCTTCGTGGGCGAGGGCGTCGGAGTCTATCACGAACGCTCCCATCGCTTCCAGCATGTCAGCCACCAGTGATTTTCCGGAGGCTATCCCGCCGCAAAGCCCGATGACCGGTTTGTGTCTGCCCGCCGGATCGCCCTCAAGCGGGCGTTTCTGCGTGCAATGCCCCTCGTGTCGCTCCGCGCGGTGTTCCTTCGTCTTCTGCTCGTCTGCCTGCTGCACACCCATCCATCCCACTCGCGATCGTTATTTCGCTCGCGCCGACAAGATGCAAATGCAAGGCCAGCGCTGGAAATCGAATGTCGCAGGGAAAACTGCAAGAGACGCGTGAAAGTACCCGGTATTATGAAAGCCCGGAATAAGTTAAGTCCGTATCAAATATGCCCGGACTAAATCCGATTAAGGCACGCGTAAGAAATTCTTCGTACTGGTGACCCCACCAGGGTTCGCAGGACGCGAGTACTTTGTGTACGCCATATAAAATTGTGTACGCCATATAAAATGTGTACGCCATACAAATTTGTGTACACCATGCGCAAATGAGACTTCGGTAAGGCGGTAAGGCCCACCCGTGTCCTGCACCTGTGCAAGCCTATCCGTCGCGAAAAGCGTTGTCAAGTGCGTTTTTTGCGAATAAAGCCCGGTGGTGCATGGTGAAATCAGTCGCGGGTTAGAAAGTTGCAGGCCAGGCGCGTTGGAATCGCACGCGATTCCCGGCTGGGTCGAGGACCGAAATGTACTCCTCGGTGTGATAAAGTCCGTGCGACCGCTCGTAGGGCGTTTTTCGCTCATCAAGCGTCGCGCCGATCCGATCGAGCGAGGTGACGGCTATGATGACCCGACACGGGTTGGAATCGATCTTCGGGTCGTTTACCAGCGAGACCAGCAGATCGTGCTGCTCTGATCGAAATCGGAGGGTCGCTGGGCTGTCTTCCGCTTTTGCGCCATCCACCGCATCCGCGGATTCCTGTTGTTCGCCCGTGGGCATGCGCAACTCAGCCAGCGTGCCATAGAACCAGTGCATCGCCTCGCGGTCTGCGGGCGATGCTTCGATATGCACATCGTCGATGGAGATGAGCACGCCGGGGTGGTTGGGATAGGGTTCTATCATTGGCGACCAGTGACCGGTGGTGGATCGATCTTACCCGGTGTTTCGGTGGCGGATTTTGATGTCACACCTTCGGCGATCGATTTGGAGAGATCGCGCAGATCGATGCCCAGTACCGATTCGAGCGTCGCGAGCGATTCGGAGAGCATGCGTGCGCGGCCCATGGCTGCTCCGGTGATGGCTGCCCCGCTTCCGCTGTCGATGACCGTGACGTTGCCCAGTTCGACATTCTGGATGGTTTTGCTGAGTTCCCGGACGACGCCTGGCATCATCTCTGCGAGCATGACTTTCAGTGCTTCGGGATGTTTCTGGATCGCTTCACCGATCTGCGCGATCGCGATCGCACGGGCTTTTCCCTCTTCCATGATCGAAGCAGCCTCGCCCTCTGCTTTTGCCTTGGCTGCTTCTCGATTGGCGTCAGCCTGCTTGACTGTGGTGGCGAAGAGACGGGCTTCTTCTGCCTGAGCGGCTGCCTGCTGCGTTTCCGCTTCCCTCAGCTCCGCCTCCCGAGCGAGTTCTGCCTTTCGGATACGGAGTGCGTTGTTGGATTCGGCAATCGATTTTTCAGCACTCAAACGAGCCTGTTCCGCCCGTTGCAGACTGAGCGCTTCAGATTCCTTCGCCTCCGCATCTCGTTCCGCCCGCGCCTGTCTTGCGAGTGCTTTGGCTTCGGCTTCCTTCACGTCTGCTTCTGATGTGCGTTGTGCTTCATACTGGCGTGCGGCTGCCCGCACCTCAGCCGATGCTTTGCGGGCGATCGATTCGAGATACTGATCTTCATCGTGTACGTTCTGGATGTTTACGCTGTCGATGACCATGCCCAGTTTGTGGAAGTCGTCGGTGACCTCGTTCATCACGGTAGAAACGAATTTGTCGCGATCTTCGACGATTTCCTCCGGCGTCATCTTGCCCATCACCGCCCGCAGTCCGCCCTCCAGCGTCTCACGCGCGACGCGCTGCATTTCATCCTGCGGTTGACCCAGAAATCGCTCGATTGCATTGCCACGCACCTCCGGATCGGAGGAAACTTTCACGTTGGCGACGCCGGTGACAATCACAGGGATCATCTTGCCACCGCCGGATTGCGCTTTGACCTCCAGTCCGACCTGCATATTGCGCAGACTGACACGCGACACTTTTTCGATGATCGGAATGACCAGCGTCCGTCCGCCGATCAGGGTGCGATATCCAAGTCCTTCACGCGATCTTTTGCCGCTGATGACCAGCAATTCGCTCGGATTACCGACCACCATGATCTTGGCGACCAGGACCGCCAATGCGACGATCAGGAATAGAAGTCCGCCACCGATGAAGATCGCGGAATCCATGTCAGCCTGTGCGGCGAGCGATGTGTGCGACGGTATTGCGGCGATATTCATCGGTATCGTATCCATTGGCATCATACTCATAAGTGTCATACCCATTGTTGTCTCCTCAATCTGAATTGTTGACAAACTCGTATTCTTTCAGCGAGACGACCTCACCGGTTCCGTGTCTATATCCGACGACTCCGACACGGTCGCCGATTTCAAAGCGATCGTCGCTGCGTTTTGCGATGGCGGGGATGAACCGTTCACGCCCGCGAACCTGCAATGCTACTTCACCCTTTTGCGGCGGGATAATTGCGATGGTGACGCGGGCGGGGCGATTGATATAGTCCGTTCGACTCGCCTGCGCGTTCCCGCTGGTCTTGCGCAATATCCGAAGAAGCTGATGCGCCACCTGACCCATCGCCAGTCCGCCGATCAGAGATGACACGAGGACGACCGCCGGTTCGACCTGCGATGCGAACGTCAGGGCTGTCCCGATCAGGCCGAAGGCGGCGGCGAAGTAGACAACGAACTGCATCGAGAACCAGTCGGTGATCGATAATCCGGAGCTTGAATCGCCAGCCAGTTCCACATCACCAGCCGGAACCGTATCGCCAGACGGGACCGCATCGCCAGCCAGTTCCGTGCTGCCAGCATGTCCATCGAGCGCACTGTCCGCGTCCATATCCACGTCGAGATCGGGATCGAAGTCGAAGTCTGCATCCACATCAAAATCTGTATCAAAATCCGCATCGACATCAGTATCGCCGCCCAAAACGGTCGAGATCACCACCAGCCCGCCAGCGACGATCAGGCAGACGACATACAGCGCTCCCAGTGAAGAGATCGACAGAAGTTGCGACATTTCCGGATTTGTGGTCATAAGCGTGAACATGATGCTACCTCCGCCATACAGTCTACACGATGCTGCTCAGTGTACCCATTACAAACAACCCACGGATTCATAATCACGCCCTCCCCCCTCCGACATATTTTTACACAATACTCAAAAAATGCTTCGATCACTCCTCAATGACCTCTGCACTGAAGACCCATATCTCTGTATCCGATTGTTTCCACGCATCCTTCTCAAGGCCAGCCTTCATCACGCATCAATTCTCCAGGAACGCGACAGCATCCCATTGGCGTTCGGTTGCAACGTTCGGCAGGAAGCATCCGGAGTTCTTGTCCCGGCGGATGTAGATCCCATGTGTACCAATCTGCACGGCGGACGCATCGGGCACACGCGTCAGCCGGCTCAGGAGTGACAGCTCGAGGTGCAGGTGCGGCAGTTCTTCCGCAAGGATGGGTGCTTTCACGAACCGGGGATCGCGCGAGGCGATTGTGGCTGCATGTTCGATCGTTTCGCTGGTCGATCCCATTGGCGTAAAAGTACCCATGCACCCGCGCAGTTTTCCCGCATTTCGGATCGTCACGAACGCACCACCGATCGAGCTTTCGATGGACAGGCCTGGATCGGCGGCTGACTGGTCCGGACTGGTGATTGACTTGCCTGGACTGGCGGCTGACTGGTCTGGGGAGAGGGCGCGTTCGACCGCGTTCCGGGCGATTCTCAGAAGTTCCGATTTTTCAATGTCGCCACGTTCTGATGACATGATGCGTCCAATGACGGAGTTTCGTCCGGCATGCGTCGCTCCGCCCAGATAAGTCGTGATCGATTGACGTGGACGATCTCCGGTTCGGCGGATACGTTAGTCGTCAGCCACGCGCTAACGAGGAGCAGATATGCCAAACAGAGACGCAAACCCAACCGGGGGTATTCCGTCAACCGTGGATGTGGATGACCCCACCGACATGCCACCACCCCGCACGATCAAAACCGTCACGGGCGGCGTTCTGATGGGCATCGCCAACCTGATCCCCGGAGTATCCGGCGGAACCATGATCCTCGCAATGGGTTTGTATACCGAGTTTATTGATAGCGTGGCGGACCTCACTGCCTTCCGCTTTCGTCGCCGGCCAATCCTGTTCCTCGCAAAAGTGGGCATCGGAGCCATCGCGAGCATCCTGCTCCTCGCGGGCGTCATCCTCGACCTCCTGTTCCACTATCCCATCGCCATGTATGCCCTGTTTATCGGGATGACGCTCGGTGGGGCACCTTTGCTGGCGAAATCGCTGAAACCCGTCCGACTGGACGTCATTGTCGCGACCATCGCGGGTTTTGGGCTTATGATCGCCGTTGTCATGCTCAAAACCGGCGGAGGCCTGCCCCATAACACCGGCATGGACCTCGTTTCCGGCGTCGTGGGTTCGACCACCATGGTCCTGCCGGGGATCTCCGGTTCCTACATGCTCCTGGTCATGGATCAGTACGACCGGGTCATAGGAGCCGTCCACGATCTCAAACAGGCACTTCAGACGCAGGACATGGACGCCCTCAAATCTGCCCTGTGGATCGTCATTCCGGTCGGAATCGGGGCGGTTGCTGGCATTGTCGCGCTCTCGAATCTCCTGAAATACCTCCTCCATCGTCGCCCAAGGGTGACGGTGGGGTTGCTGTTGGGCGTTTTGCTCGGCTCGGTCGTCGGGCTGTGGCCATTCGGGAAAATCCCCTCAAATGACGCGCTGGAGAAGCGATCGACCGAGGAGCTGGTGCAATTTGCCGAATCCAGTGGGATTTCGATCGAGGCAGGAGCTTCGGCGGAGGCGATCGTTCTGGAAATCCGCGATCAGTGGGCGGACCGGGCTTACGACGATATGACGCCGGCGAATATCCTGCTGGCTGGCGTATTGATAGCGGCGGGCTTCCTGCTCACCTTCTGGTTAAGCAGCCGAGGTACCGAGCTTCGAACTGGAAACTGACGGAAGCAGGGAAGCTGGGAAACAGACCGGAAGATGCGGCATCTGGCGGTTGCCATCCATGGGCGAACGATCGTAGAATGACGGTTGCTATGGGTGGACTGGCTGGAAAACCCTGTTTTCACGAAGATTGTGGCTTGCGTGGGAAAGTTTTTTGTCGTTTGTTCTGCTCCAACTGTGGGTACAATCTTCGCGGGTGCGTGGATAGCATTCGCTGTCCTGAGTGTGGGACCGAGCGGAAAAACGTCGGGGGATCGGTGATTGTTCCGCCTTGGTGGAGAATGTGGCTTCCGATTGGTGGATCTGGCGATATTGTCTGGGCTGCACTCGGACATAATCAGACTCCGTCCCTGCGTAGTATGGTCATGTGGTTGATGACAGGCACGGTATTTCTCGCATTATACAGTTCTGGATCGTCTCGAGTCGTACACCGTTCCGAGTGGATATTCGCATCTGCTGACCCGATTGATCCTACCGACTCAGCCGTACCTGTCGTTGACGTTCCACAGGATTCACGCGGTTTTCCGCGTAGTCCAAAGCTCTTGAACGTTGACACCATCACTGGCGTGTATAGCTTTGCAAGTCGGTCCTACCATCGCGGATTTGGGTTTGGAGGCGGGACCCATGGCGGACGCGCTTCGGCGGGAACGCCCAATATTCTTTGGGGCGAGGGTGGCTGGAGGAAGTCTCAGCCTGTCATACCCAAGGGGTTGACTGTCCGGCAGCATTTCGTTGAAGATACCTGGAGTTGGCCCGGCTGGCTGCGATTGATCGGGTCCATGGCAACATTTGCGTGTATCCCGTTGCTGGTCGCATGCGTCAATCTGCTGTGCGCACCGCGTCTGTTCCGATGGATCAATGCTGATGCGGAAGGCTGTGATCCGGGTTTGATGTCGGGCTTGATTGTGACAACGAGGTCGGTGATGATCGGGTTGACGATCATCGCGGCGATCGGCACGATTGGGACGCTGAACCTGTGGAATGTGTTTTACGATTATCCCGATCCGACGAGGAATGCCGCACAGGTGGTTTTCATGGCGTTGGTATTTGGACCGATATGGGTGATGGGGCGTGTGATTCGCTTCGATCGAGCACGCTGGTTTTTTCCCCGGCGCTCGAGCACGCTGGTTTTTTCCCCGGCGCGTAGTATCCACGGTCGCCATTGGCTTCGTACAGGTGGTCGCGATCGGTATACTATTAGCATGTGTTGTATTCGCCAATATTGCGTTCACTTAACGCTTGGCCATGGGCTGTGTGGTACGGAAACATGCCCGCACTTTCGGCTTGGGCATGGCGCCCTGCTTCTCGATGCAAAGGGGAGCGTGTAGGGTCCGCTGTGCGGACCATGTACTCGATGCAAAGGATAGCTCAGAGGATGGATCGTATTATCTCTCATTGGTTGGCATGTGTCATTCAACGACATGGAATGGTGACAGTCGCGGTCGTAGCCTTCCTCGCAGTGTCGGGTCCGCCCGCAGTCGCGCAGGATGGGGCTGGGGGTGGCGATTCGTCCGGTGTCACCGAGCGGGCAGAGCGACTACAGCTCGACCGGGAATCCGGGGAGTGGAAGGTGTTGGCTGCTCCGGACCCCGAAACGTCCGAAGGCAGTCTGGCGATCGCCCGGCGTCTGTTTTCAAACGGTGAATATAGAAAAGCGAAAAAATCGCTGACCCAGTGGATCAAACGGTATGGCGACAACCCGCTCTGGGGCGACGCCATGCTCCTCAGCGCCCGGGTCGAAAAAGCCCTCGGAAACTACCACGTCGCCTACGAAATCCTCGATCCGCTGGTGGAGGAATATCGTGGGACGCAGGTCGCGCGGTCAGCCCTGGACGAATTGTTCAACATCGCAGAGGTGTATCTCAGCGGTGTGAAGCGGAAGACGTGGGGCATGCGGTTGTTCAAAGCCGACGACCTCGGGCTGGACATCCTCGACAAAATCTCCATCAGCTTCCCCGAAACAACGCTTGCGGAACTGTCGCTGAAGACCAAGGCAGACTACTTCATGCGTGAAGCGGATTTTTTGCTCGCGGAGATCGAATACGCGAGACTTCTGGAGACATTCCCCAACAGTCGATACGCCCGATATGCGCTGCGTAGAAGTGCCGACGCTGCCTTGGCGGGGTTCGCTGGCGTACTCTTTGACGATGCACCGCTGGTGGAGGCTGAGGAGCGATACAAGGTGTACCAGACGCAGTATTCCGGATTGGCTGAGCAGGAGGGCATTGGCCTCATTCTGAATGACATCAGCGAAAAGCGGGCAGCCAAGGAATACGAAATTGGAGACTACTACCATCGCACAGGTCAGGTGCGTGCTGCAAAATTGTATTTCAAATCGACCGTGACCCATTGGCCTGAGTCCATCGCAGCCAGCCGGTCGTTGGCCCGCTTGCGATCGATGGGCAGCGGGTCAGGCGATGAGAGCGGGTCAGGCGATGAGAGCGTGTCAGGCGATGAGATCGAATTCGAGGTCGATACAGGCAGTGGAGTCGGTGCTGGCAGTGGGGTCGATGCAGGTAGTGGGATTGATGCTGGCAGCGGGGGTGATGCTGGGAGTGATGCAGGTGGTGAGACCGGAAATACGGGAGGTGGCGTGTAATGTTTCATGAGAACCACAGAAAATACCGCCTTCCTGTGCTTTGCCCGATTTTCGTCGCCATGCTCCTGATGACGCTTGGTAGCGGTTGCGGATATTCGACCGATAGGCCGTTCCGCAGCGACATCCAGACGGTGCATGTGGAGATGCTGCAATCGAAGGAGTTTCGACGGGGTCTGGAGTTCCAGTTGACCGAGGCGCTGGTGAAACGCATCGAAATGGACACCCCCTATCGCATTTCTGAGCGATCACGGGCGGATACCGTGCTCAGCGGCGAGATTCTGACGGTGCAGCAGCAGATTGTCGGGAATGACTTTAATACGGATCTGCCCCGGGAGATGGTCGCCACCCTCGTGCTGAGCTGGCGGTGGAAGGATATGCGAAGCGGTGAGATGATACGCGAGCGTAGCCGGGAATCTTTTACATCAAATTACATAGAACCCGTCGGAGAGACGTTTGAGACGGGAATGTTGCGTGGTTTGGACGGGATGGCTGAGCTGATTGTGGAGCGGATGGAAAAGGACTGGTAATGCGGCTATCATTATAGGACGGTGGTCGAGGGAAAGTCCAGGATGGGCGTTGAGGGAAAGTCATGGACGATTTGGGGAATATGACATCAGGATGGTCCCCCCGATCGTCGATTTCAGTACGGATGACGTGAACGTTTTGTACGGATGACGTGATCGATTAGTGCGGATGGCGTGAACGACGTGGCTGCGACGCGTGGTATGGAATGGCTGCTGTGTCGGGTGGTATAGAGTGCTGTGACGGTTGGCATAGGATGAGTGACCAATAGATGAGCGACAACGACGGACAACAGTCTGATAAAAAGTCTGATAATAAACCAAGCGTGAGTCCGCGTTCCGGTGGTGATCCAAGCCCCAAGATGTCTCGCGGGGTGATGAGCTGGCTGGTGTTTGTGGGTTTGGCGATCATGCTGGTGGTGGTTCTGAACCAGAGCATGGAGGCGCGTGAGGAAATCACGCTCGACCAGTTCTACACCTATGTGGACAACGGTTCGCTGGAGGAAATCATCCTCCACGATCGGATGATCCTCGGGACGCGCAAGGAAGTGCAGGGCGATCCGGTCGATACGCCGCAGAAATTCAAGGTGATGATTCCCGGTACGATTCTGGACAAGGAATTTGTCGACTGGCTTCGAGCATCGGGGGCGAAGCTGACAAAAGAGCAGGACAGCATGTTTGTCGCGATTCTGCTGAGCATGTTGCCCTGGTTGCTTATTTTCGCGTTTCTGTACTTTGTCGTTTTTCGTCAGCTTCGTGGTGCAGGCGGCGGGCCGGGGGGGATGTTCGGCAATTTTGGCCGATCGCGCCATCGCGTGCTCAGCAAGGAGCATACCAGCGTCACGTTTTCGGACGTCGCCGGGATCGCCGAAGCCAAGGACGAGGTCCGGGAACTCATTGAATTCCTCAAGAATCCGAAGAAATTTCAACGCCTCGGCGGGCGGATTCCGCGTGGGGTGCTGCTGATTGGACTGCCCGGATGCGGCAAGACGCTGCTCGCCAAAGCCATTGCCGGTGAAGCGGATGTTCCGTTCTTTTCGATCAGTGGTTCTGATTTCGTCGAGATGTTCGTCGGCGTGGGTGCTTCCCGGGTTCGCGACCTTTTCAAGCAGGCTAAGGAAAATTCCCCATGTATCATTTTCCTCGATGAGATTGATGCTGTCGGTCGTCGTCGTGGCGGAAATTTCGGTGGTGGGGGGCATGATGAGCGTGAGCAGACCCTGAATGCCATTCTGGTCGAAATGGATGGTTTTGAGACCTCGGATCAGGTCATTGTTGTGGCAGCTACCAACCGGGTTGATGTGCTTGATCCGGCGTTGATCCGTCCGGGCCGGTTCGATCGTCAGGTCAATGTGTCTCTGCCGGATGTTCAGGGGCGTTATGAAATTCTCAAGGTCCACGCCCGCAAGATCAAGATGGGACCGACGGTCGATCTCCGTCAGGTCGCGCGTGGGACGCCGACGTTCAGCGGTGCGGACCTGGCTGCCATCATCAACGAGGCGGCGTTGATTGCGACCATGACGGACAAGGAGTATGTCGAGCAGGAGGACCTGGATGAAGCGCGTGACAAGGTTCGCTGGGGTCGTGCTCAGAAGAGTCGCGTTGTGGATGAGCGCGATCAGGTGACCGTTGCGTATCACGAAGCGGGTCACGCTCTTGTTCAAGCGCTCGAGAAGCATTCTGATCCGTTGCACAAGGTGAGCATCATTCCGCGCGGCCCGATGGGCGGAGCCACCTTTTCGCTCCCCGATCGCGACCGCATGGTTTACAGTGAGGCGTTTCTGACGGCTACGCTGCGGGTGACCCTGGGGGGTCGAATTGCGGAAGAAGTTTACTGCCATGAGATCAGCAGTGGTGCATCTTCCGACATCAAGCAGGCGACAGAAATTGCGCGTAACATGGTGACTCAGTGGGGTATGAACGAGGAGCTTGGATTCGTCTTTTATGGCGAAGAGCAGGGTGCGTGGACGGATGCAACGCCGCGACAATACTCCGAGGAGACGGCTGCCAAGATCGACGTGGCGGTCAAAAAGATCGTCGATGACGCTTATCGGCAGACCCGGAAAATCATCGACGAGTATCGAGATGCCGGTGAAGCCATCGCGAAGGCATTGTTGAAATACGAGACGCTCTCTGCCGACGAGGTCAATATGTTGATACGCGGCGAAACGCTCAACAAGCCCTCTGTGACCGATCTGCTGGACGATGCCACACCGCCAACGGTGGGGCAGGCGCGGCCGGTGTCTGCCGATCCCGATCCTGAAGTGGATCTTGGCGGTGGACCCATGCCACAACCAAGTTAACGCATGCTGTTCAGGTGTAGCGTCTGATTGACGGTTTCACCCGTGTAATTGCGATGTCGTCCGCTGCACCTGTCGCCAAGTCGTCCGTTACACCTGTTGCATGTCGTACGCTGAGTGCACCCGCTATCGTACGTTAGTCCGTGAGGTAAGTCCGTCACCCATGAAGCAATCCCGGACGACGCTACCTGAGACGACACCACCCGTGACGACGCCGCCTGAGACGACGCCGCCTGAGACGACGCCGCCTGAGACGACGCCGCCTGAGACGACGCCGCCTGAGACGACGCCGCCTGAGATGACACTGCCTCAGAGTGCGCCGCCGTCCTGGTCGACGGCCCACGGGACCCTAGATTTCGCGGGTGTGCCCATCGTGATGGGCGTGCTGAACGTGACGCCCGATTCGTTTTCCGATGGCGGAGAATGTCTCGATCCTGAACATGCGACCGCCCGCGCCGATCAGATGGTGGCTGATGGCGTCGGAATCATCGATATTGGAGCTGAATCGACGCGTCCAGGATCAGAACCGGTGTCTGCCGACGAGCAGATCAGGCGGTTGCGAGACGTCCTCCCGGAAATCCGCCGGCGAAATCCGCACACGCCCATTTCGATCGATACGCGTCTGGTCAAGGTAGCAGCCTTTGCGATCGAGGGTGGGGCTGACATCATCAACGACATTTCCGCATTCCGCGACGACCCCGACATGCTCGCGCTCGCACGCGAGACGGGCGCACATGCCATCCTCATGCACATGCGTGGTAAGCCCAGGACGATGCAGAAAAACCTGGATGTCGGGCAGGGTGTGGATATCGTTGAGCATGTGCTTGCATTTTTGCGCGATCGCGTCGATGCGCTGGTGGCTGGTGGATTGTCGCGCGACAAAATCGCGATCGACCCTGGGATCGGTTTTGGAAAAACGCTTGAACAGAATGTATCGCTGATGGGTCACCTGGGGGTGTACGTTGCGGAGGGGCTTCCGGTGCTGCTGGGGGCGTCGCGTAAGTCTTTTCTGGGCAGGTTGACGGACTGTCCTGACGAGCGGTCGCGTGTATCTGCTTCTCTGGCGAGTGCCACAGTGGCTGCACTGTCTGGCGTGCAGATGGTTCGTGTACACGATGTTCCGGAGACAGTCGATGCCATGCGCATCGTCCATGCGATTCGGACATCTGCTGCAAGCGGTGGGCGATAGTCCGACTCTGCAGGCCTGCCGGGGAGCGGTGGGGCGTTATTCCTTCACGAGGTCGAGGATCGTTTTCGGGGGGGTGAAGCGGCTGTCGGGGATTCCGGTGTTCTGCTGGATCGACTGCAATTCGATTGTCATTTTTCGGATCACGACGTTTCGAGCGTCCTTGCGGATGAAGACCTGCTGGCGAATCTTGTGGGCATAGAGGATGCCGCCAACTTCGCGATAATCCTCAAGAATCGCTTTGACCTGCACCGGGCCGGAGATGGTCGGAACGGTCGTTTCCAGGCCACGAAGGAGGTAGGTATCCTTCTCGATATGCCAGACATCCGGGTCACCCTCGGGCGGCGTCAGACGGATCTGGTAGCATTGGTATTGTTCAATCTGTCCCACACCAGCCATCTCTGTTGATTCGTACAGGTCTCGCCACATGAGCGGTTGATGGAATGAGCTTCGGCGGATTTCGTACGTCCGTTCGTCGCCACTTTTGATCCTCGGTCCGTTCGCCGGATGCGTTTCCCAGCAAAGTGTACCATCGAAACCGTCAGCCCATCCCTGCGTCCCCTTGGACTTGAACTCCCGATAGGAGAGATTGGGAGCCTTGGCATATTCGGTGATGTCGACTCTGACGTCCATATCCACGATGTTCAAGGCATACTTCGCGATCCGATCACGCTGACGAGCCCATCCCTGCGTTCCACCAGTACTCCAGACGTATTTGTCGAGGACACTGTCGGCTGATGGTAGAGCGTTTTCCTGCGTTGCGCTTGCAGGCATCACTCTTCCAGACGCCACATCATCCCCTGCCTGGGCGACATCCCCGCCCTGGGCGACTGCACAGATCGCCAACAGCATGAAACCCACGCAACAACGCCGCATCCAGCCACCAACATCCCAACCACCAGCATTCCAGCCAACAACATCCCAGCTACTCATGTCCCAACCACCCATGCACCAGTTACCAGCAGTGTTGTGTCGCACAAAAATCATCCTTTAAGCACCCATCGCAACATGTCTTTGAACCCCGCACCTTTGCCCTGCATAAGAATGCCCACGCGGAACACCCTGGAGGCTGCGAAGATAAACAGAATCGTCGTTAAAAGCGAGAGGATAAGCCCCAAAATGGGCTGCCACAAGGGGATTCCGGGGGGAACCGATTGACGGACCAGCATGAGCATCGGGGTCGTGGGGGGAAATAGTGAGAGGGCCAATGCGAAGGTGCTGGAAGGTTCGCGGATCACGTTCGGCCAGACCATCATGGGGATCACGATGAGAATCATGACCGGCATGACGGCGCTTTGGGCTTCACGATGATCGGAGCAGGCAGCCCCGATACCAATGAAAATCGAACCGAACATGAGGACCGCAATGACCTGATAGGCAGCGAACCACCCGATCAGATGGAATGGGACCATTTGCAGCGCGTCATGGCGATCGGCGAATATGGCACCTCCGATGAAGTAGACCGTTACGATGGTCAGTGAGACAGCCACGCTTCCGAGCAGTTTGCCAAGCATCCACTGGAACGGCGTCACCATCGCCAGCAGGACTTCCGCGATCCGCTGCGTTTTTTCCTCGAGCACACTTTGAATCAGAGGGGCTGCTCCGGTCATGATGACGGCGAAGAGCATCATCATCATAATCATCGGGATGATGAAACTCGTGACGTCGCTGATTTTCTCAGCTTTCACAATCTCACCACTGGTCTCATCGCGGCGTAGCAGCTCGAGATTGTCCACCTGCGTCGATTTCAATGCCCATTGCACCGTCGAAGGGTCAAGCCCGGCTTCCCTGAACCGCCACGCGTGAATCGCACTGGTCAGCGGAACCCTCAACCAGCGACGAATGTTGCGGTAGGTGGGCGTGTTGGAAAAATACCGAACCGCAGCCGTCGCGTCTTCCTCAACACCGCCATCCTCAACACCGCCATCCTCCACGCCGCCACCTGTAGCACCATCTTTTGTAGCACCATCTTTTGTAGCACCATCTTTTGTAGCACTGTCTCCGGAGGAAGCGTTGTTGCCCGTGTCGAGTACGTTCGGACCGATATCTATGAAGGCAAACAGCTCACCCTTTCGCACACGATTGGAAAGCTCAAATAGCTGGGTCGTCCGATCCTCAGCCGGTTCGACACGTTCGAGAACGTAGGTCGGAGCGATTTGTCTTGGCGCCTTTTTCTCCGCAGTTTCGGACCCGGTCGCATCGTCCGCATCCGCATCAGACCCTGCAGGATCAGATAGTTCCTCGAAAATGTCGTTGGCATTCCGCTGCTGGGCGGCGATGTTGAGCGTGTCAAAAATCTCACCCGACCGATCGATGACCGCGATACGCTTGACGGACACGTCGCTTCGATTTCGCATCACTTTTTCGAGAATCAGTCCGCCAACCATGAGCAACGGCATCATCGTCATGGTCAGAATGAACGCCTTGCTCTTGACGGCTGCCAGATATTCACGTTTTGCGACGATCAGTACCTTATGCACGAGACACCTCCTGCAGGTCGCCGGCGTCGTCAGTACTGTCGCTTCCCATCGACCCGCTACCCCTCGACCCGCTTCCCATCGACTTCTCCTGAGCTTCCGCTCCCTCCGGTCCGGCGATGCGAATGAAAATGTCATGCAGGGATGGCCTGGCCAGTTCAAAATGTCTGACCCGTCCCAGTTTCATAAGGTTCGCAAGCACATCCTGAGTGTCAGCCTTCTGCTCGATCCGCAGCTCCTGATATTGACCAAAATCACTGACACTCGCGACACCGGGCACACCGTCAATCTGAACACAGTCAACCTGCATGCCGTCCATCTGGACGCCGTCAGACGGAGCAGCGCCAATCGGAGTACCATTCGTATCGATCCGGACACGCACCGTGTCGTCGCCATAAGTGGCCTGTATCTCGTTGAGCGATCCGTCGAGCACTTTTTTGCCCTTGAAAATCATGAATATCCCATCGCACATTTTTTCCGCAACGCTCATATCGTGCGTGCTGAGGATAATGGTCGCGCCGTCCCGCTGCAGTTCGAGGATGATGTCGCGGAGGAGGTTGGCATTGACCGGATCGAGTCCCGTGAACGGTTCATCGAGAATAATCAGTTCGGGATTGCCAATGACCGCGCCGATGAACTGGATTTTCTGCGCCATCCCCTTGGAGAGCGCGTCGATCTTCTTGTTCCCGCAGTCGCTGAGTTGCATCCGATCCAGCCAGTCCTGAATGTCCTTGCTGGAGACAGAACAACCTTTCAGCTCCGCGAAAAAGCGAAGAATTTCGTTGACCCGCATGATCTTATAAAGACCACGTTCTTCCGGAAGATATCCGACACGATCGGCGTTCTGACCGGCTCCGACGAGCGCCCCGCCGAGGACGCGGATGTCGCCGGTGTTGGGATAGATGATCCGCATAATCATCCGCAGCGTTGTGGATTTCCCGGATCCGTTGGGTCCGATAAAACCATACACCGACCCGGTCGGAACCCGCAGGGAAAGATCATCGACAGCCAACTGCTGACCGTAGCGTTTTGTGACATTGTCCAGCTCAACCGCATACAAGCTTGAGTCCTCCTATGTTCATCAGGTAGGTGACCACACGGACCTATCATAGCTTCTTCACAGCTCGTGAGCAGACCCGTGTTGTGGATTGTTGTAAGTTCTGGTCGCCTCGACATCACATCCGAAAACCGCTATCGGGGCTGGCGGTAACGTTGTATCAGCGCATTTGCAGATTTAATTCCGTCCACGGCTGCACTAACGATCCCACCCGCATAACCGGCACCTTCCCCGCAGGGATAAAGCTGATCGACGTTCAAGGCTGTCCGGCGATCAGGATCTCTCGGGATCCGCACCGGAGAGCTGGCCCGTGTCTCCGGAGCTGTCACAATCGCATCCCCCCCGCCGAACCCCGGCATCTTCTTCTGCAGAATATCGAGCGCCTTCGCTATCGCCACAGCACACTCGGGCGGAAGCAGTTCGCGGATGTCGCACCACTCTCCCCCGAACGGATAGCTCGTCTCCAGGCGACCGTCGGACTTTTTTCCGAGGATCATATCTGAAGCACGCTGTGCAGGGACGCGGTACGTGCCACCCGTCGCCTCATACGCTTTCGCTTCCCACTTCCTCTGCATCACCAGCCCTGCAAGGGCATCACCCCCGAGACCCTGAGGCGGAATCGTCATCACCAGCCCACTGTTCGCGAATTTGCTCCCACGTTTCGACCGGCTTGCTCCGTTCGTGGCGATCAGCCCATGGTCTTCATTCGTCGGCAGAATCACACCCCCTGGGCACATGCAGAAGCTGTAGCAATCTTTTTGATTTCCACCCGCACCTTTCGCGACAACATGGTACTCCGCAGGCGGGAGCTTGGGATGGTCGCAGTCGGAGCTATACTGCCACCGGTTCACGAGTTCCTGCGGGTGTTCGATCCGAACGCCGATCTGAAACGGACGCGGCTCGAACCCCACGCCACGCTCATAGAGCATCCGCATCGTATCCCGGGCGGAATGCCCAGTCGCGAGCAACACAGGACCGGTCTTTCGCCACGCATCGTTGATCCTGATCCCCGTGAGGACTCCCTCTTCGATTCGCACATCCTGAAGTTGCGACTCGAAACGGACCTCCCCGCCACGCTCGATAATGTGTTCGCGGATGCGGCGACAAATCGTAGGCAGACGATCGCTTCCAATGTGCGGACGAGCATCCACAAGGATCGACGGATCCGCACCGAAGCGATAAAGCCAATGAAGCACCGTATCCTTCAGAGGATCGCTCGTCCTCGTATACAACTTCCCATCGCTATACGTCCCAGCACCCCCCTCACCATAGAGCAGGTTCGACTGCGGGTTGAAGACATGGTCGCGATAAAACGTCTGCAGAATATCCTTGTGGCGTCGTCGCACATCCACACCACGCTCCAGCACGATCGGGCGATGACCATATTCCACCAGTCGCAGCGCAGCAAACATACCCGCAGGTCCAAAACCAACCACCACCGGCTGTTCCTCCAGCGGCTCATCACCGGGCGTCACCGCTTCAACAGGGCGCATCGCAAGCAGAACAGCATTCTTCACACCCGCACGCCCAAGCGCAATTTTTTCATCCGCCAAACCACCATTCAGCGCCACTTCAACATGATAGATCCAGTGAATTTCACCAGCACGCCGAGCATCAAGCGATCGCCGAACAGACGAATAGGTACGGATCGCCTCAGCGGGTACGCGAAGCCGCCTCGCAAGTCGATCAAGCAGAACGATCTCAGGCTCATCGAGGTTCAATCGGATGTTTCGCACGAGTATAGGCATGCACCCATCCTATCAGGGATTATCCTGGTGGCACACCTTTTCTATCTCCGGATCTTGAGGAGCAACACGCACCAATCTCGCATATTCGACAATCCGACAGGATAGGACTAGATTTCACCACGAAGCATATGCGCAGCCGGGAAGCATGTGCGCAGCCGGACCGACACATTCTCATCCGACAGATGCTTCACCAGACACACAGGCAGCCGCACCCGATTCTCAACGCAGGAGACCACAAAATGCCCCACATCCGCTCAGGAATGAGGTCCATCCGGGCGATGGCCCTTGTCGTCGCAATGGTCAGCTTATCCATCGCACACGCAGATTCCTTCAGCTACCAGCCGCCGATCGCCATCACAAACGCAACGATCTTGCGCCCCGGCGAACCCCGGATCGACGGCGGTACGATCCTGATCGAGAACGGACGCATCGTTGATTATGGTCTCGACGTCACGATCCCCGAAAATGCAGAGTTGCTCGATGCATCAGGTCTATACGCGTATCCCGGTTTCATCTCCGCCCATGCATACCTGGGGATCCCGGACGCACCACGCGACGAAGAGGAGCGGAAGCGCTTCGAGGACGAAAATCCAGATCCGAAGCAACGAGCGATCACGCAGACACGTCTCGCAAATCGACGCGGAATCAATCCACAGTTCAGATCAGAGGAGCATTTCGCACCGAAAAAAGAAGACCTCGACGCCTTCCGAAAGGCAGGGTTCACGACCGCAATCGCTGCACCACGCCATGGAATCTTTGGAGGCACGAGCGCAGCCTTCGACCTCTCAGGGGCACCCTTGCGCCGTACCATATTGGCTACCGACCTGGGGCAGCATGCCTCATTCCGCACCGGAGAACCCGGAAAATATCCCGGATCGATCCTGGGCGTCTTCGCGCAGTTTCGACAGGTCATGCTGGACACCCAATGGGCCATCGAAGAAGGGCGATTCTATGGACGACATCCGAACAAGGCAGCCCGCCCCCCACACGACCCAGCCTACGCACCCCTTCGACGCGTTCTCTTCGGAGAAACGCCGCTCATATTTCAAGCGAACGCAGAGCATGCGATCCACCGCGCAATCAACCTGGCGAAGGAATTCGACGCACGCGTGATGGTCAGCGGTGCGAAAAATGCATACAAATTGACCGAACGCATCAAGCAGGAACACATACCCCTCATCGTCAGCCTGAAATTTGACGACGAACCGGAATACGGAAAGAAAAAGAAGGCTGATCCCGCCACAAAGAAATCCAAGAACAAGGAGAAATCCAAAAACAAGGACACACCTCAATCCGAGTCGCAACCGTCAGAAAGCGAACCCGGAAGTAACACCTCAGATTCCAAAGACACACCCAGAATCTACGAACCTCTAAAACTGCGTAAAGAACGAAGACGCCTCTGGGAAGAGCAGGTCACAAACGTCATTCGCCTGCACGAAGCGGGTATCCCCTTCGCACTCAGTACGCACGAATTCAAAACACCCGACGCATTCCTGAAGAGTTTGCGACTGGTGATCGAGCGGGGGCTTCCGGAGGAGGCAGCCGTGCGGGCGCTGACGACGGTGCCGGCTGATATGTTCGATCTTGACAATCAGATCGGGAGCATCACACCCGGTCGCCTCGCAAACATGTCACTCTTCACAAAACCCATCAGCGACAAAAAAGCGAAAGTGCGCTACACCTTCGTAGACGGTCGAAAATTTGAATACAACCAGAACGATGACGACACGAAGGACAAAGACGCGGATGACACCGACGAAGATGGCAATGACGATGATGACATCGACGAAGATGGAATCGACGAGGGATACGCAGGTGCGGGAGATACTGACGAGGGAGATACTGACGAGGAAGATACTGACGAGGAAGATGCAGACGACACGGGCGGAGAACCAGGCGACCCCGATCACGCCGACATCGTAGATGCAGGAAGCCCGGGCGACGATGAGACCGGCAACCTCGATACCACCGGGGACGACGGCCCGACATGGCGATGCGAGATTCTGGCGGATCGCAAAATCACAGTCCAGACCGGCGGAAACGTCTTCATTCGCAACGCGACAGTCATCCCCGTCTCCAGCCCGACCATGAAAAACACGTCGATCCTCGTCGAAGATGGAAAGATCGCAGCCATCGGTGCAGGCCTCACTCCACCGCCCGACACACACATCATCGACGCCACCGGACTCTACGTCATGCCAGGCATGATCGACGCCCACTCGCACATGGCCATCGACGGCATCAATGAGGGAACGCTCTCCGTCACCGCCGAAGTACGCATCGCGGACCTGGTCCGAAACGACTCCGTCGGACTCTACCGGGCGCTCGCGGGCGGTACAACCACCGCGCACACCATGCACGGATCATCCAACCCCATCGGCGGACAGAACGTCGTCTTCAAATTCAAATACCTCCACCCCGTCGATGAAATGATGGTCCACGATGCTCCACGATCGATGAAATGGGCACTCGGCGAAAACGTCAAGCAATCAAACTGGACCAACGCATTCGGAAAGCGATTCCCGAACGGACGCATGGGCGTGGAAGCCGTCATCCGCGACGCACTCCTCTCAGGAAGGCAGTACGAAAACGCCTGGGCGAAATACCGAACGCAACTCGCAGCAGGTGAAGACGTTCTGCAACCACGACGAGACCTCCGACGCGAAGCAATGGCAGACGTGCTAAAAGGAGATATCTGGGTCCACACCCATTGCTACCGAAGCGACGAAATCATGCGACTCATCCACACCGCAGAAGATTTCGGAATCCGAATCGCCGTCCTGCAGCACGTACTCGAAGGATACCGTATCGCCCCGGAAATCGCCCGCCACGGAGCATCAGCCTCAACATTTTCAAACTTCTGGGCCTACAAAATCGAAGCCTACGTAGCAATCCCCCACAACGCAGCCATGATGACACGACACGGCATCAACGTATCCATAAACTCAGACTCAGCAAACACCATCCGATACCTCAACCTCGAAGCAGCCAAGAGCATGAAATGGGGGCGACTCGGCGAAATCGAAACACTGCGACTCGTCACACTCAACCCCGCAATACAGCTCGGCATCGACCACCGTGTCGGAAGCATCGAACTCGGAAAAGACGCCGATCTCGCAATCTTCAACGGACACCCGCTAAACGCCTACGCCAAAAACCTCTACACATTCATCGAAGGAGAACTGTACTTCGAGCATCCGGAGCTTTCACAACTGCCACAGCTTCCCGGGCATCGACCGGTCGTACCCGCACCAGCCCTCGACTGGACAAAATCCGCCGACCGCTCGATCCCCACCTCGCCCAGTCGCCTGTACGCCATCGTGGGCGGAACCGTCCACCCCATCAGCAGACCACCCATCGAACGTGGCACCGTCATCATCCGCAACGGCACCATCGAATCCGTCGGAACCGACATCAACATCCCGCCAGACGCTGGCGTCATCAACGCGACCGGTCTGCACGTCTACCCCGGTCTCATCGACGGCGGTGGAACGCTCGGACTCCGCGAAATCGGATCCCTCCGGGCAACACGCGACAATTTCGACATCGCAACCTTCGCTCCCGAGCTGAAAACAGCGTCAGCCATCCACCCCCACAGCGCACACATCCAGATCGCCAGAACCTCGGGCATCACCACCCAGCTCGCGACACCCTCAGGCGGGCTGATCTCAGGCCAGAGCACCCTCATCCAACTCGACGGATGGACCGCAGACGACATGATCCTCGACGAAGCCGTAGCGATCCACCTCTCCGTCCCCAGCTTACCAGTCCACCTCAACGGTGACGCGGAAGCAAAGAAGAAGCGAAAAAAAGAACACAAGGAACAGATGAGAAGCCTGGGAGAATTCCTTACGCTCGCCAAAAATTACGCAAATGCAAAACGGGCTGGCGAGACGAATCCGGACCTCTCGCCGAGGACCGATCTCCGCCTCGAAGCCATGATTCCTTATAATTCTGGCGCAAAATCTATAATCGTCGCTAGTCATGACTACAAACACATGCTGGACGTCATCGATTTCGCCGAAAAACACGACTTCAATCTGATTCTCTCCGGAGCAACCCAGTCCTGGAAAATCGCCGATATTTTGGCAGAAAAGGATATTCCAGTCATCCTTTCCCGCGTCACCAGCATGCCAGGCAGGTTTGAACCCTGGGACTCCGTCTACCAGTGTGCAGCAGCACTTGAAAAAGCTGGCGTAAAGTGGTGTTTTGCCTCCAGCAGTGCGGAAAACGCCTATGATTTGTCAATAAACGCAGGTCTAGCCGTCGCGCACGGATTGCCGCCGGAGCGGGCGATTTATGCACTGACGCTCGGTGCCGCCGAAATTCTCGGTATCGACGATCGCCTCGGCTCGCTGGAACCGGGCAAAATCGCTGATATTATCGTCACCACGCACGAACCGATGCAAACCGCGTCGCAAGTGACACATATGTTTATTAGGGGAAATCCCCTAGGTCTGACAAGTATGCACACGCAGAGCTATGAGACATTTCGGAATCGGCCCGAACCGGATCTGCCGCCACAGAAGGAACTTGTCGGGCCACCATCCTTCACGCGACAGCCATAGGGCAGCGTTACGGCTACGATTACGAGTTCGGTGGTGTCCGCACCATGATGTCTCCTTCATTGGTCGCCATTAATTGGTCTCTGTCATCGGTCGCCTTCAGGGTCACGACTCTGGAAGTGAACCCCGGAACTCGTCATTCGAGGATGATAGAACACCACCCTGGTCCTGTATGAACTCCTAAAACTAGCTGCGTCCCCGTTACAAGTCCCCGGCGGAGTTACTCATCGGCTATTTGCGATGGCAGGCAATAGCCTGCCCTACATGCTCATGGTTGCATTATGCATAAGCATGATGAGTTCGACACGCAGTGCATGTGATCATCGGCTCCCCCATGTCTGAAGACATGGGCCACACTGCCTTGGTCAGAGCATGGGACACACTGCCTTGGTCAGAGCGTCGCCGAGTTCAATAATGACGGGTTCGGTAGTGTCCGCTCCCTTCAGGTCTCCCGCATTGGTCGCCTTCAGGGTCGCGGCTTGGATACAAATCCGAGGCGGGACACCGAGCGGTGCTATTCGTATTTTGTGACGATTAGTGTGTCGTTTTGGCCACCGAAACCGAAGCTGTTGGAGAGTGCGTGTCGGACGGGGGTTTTGCGGGATTTATTCGGGACGTAATCCAGGTCGCAAACTGGATCTGTCTCGCCGTAATTTATTGTCGGCGGGACGACTCCGTCGCGGATGCTGAGCAGGCAGACGATCAGTTCGACCGCACCTGCGGCTGCTATGAGGTGGCCGATCATGCTTTTGATGCTGCTGATGGGGATATTTGCTGCGTGCTCACCGAAGACGCTTCGGATGGAGCGGGTTTCGATTTTGTCGTTTTCGCTGGTGCTGGTGCCATGGGCAGAGATGTAGTTGATGTCCTGGGGTTTCAGTCCTGCTTCATTGAATGCGATGTTCATGGCTGCGATCGGTCCGCGACCTTCTTCGTGGATGTCGGTGACGCGGAAAGCATCTGCGGTTGATCCGTAGCCGATGATTTCGCCGAGCATTTTTGCCCCGCGTTCTGTTGCGTGGTCGAGTGATTCGAGGACGACGATGCCGCTGCCTTCGCCGAGGACGAATCCATCTCGCGTACGATCGAAGGGTCGTGATGCTTTTTCGGGAGCGTCGTTTCGGGTAGAGAGGGCGGTCAATCGGTTGAAACCTGTGACGCCGAGCGGGTGGATCATGCTGTGTGTGCCGCCGGAGAGGATGACGTCGGCGTCTCCGCGTCGGATGATGGATGTTGCTTCGCCGATCGCCTGGGTGCTTGCGGCGCAGGCTGTCAGGGTGTTCATGTTGGGTCCGGCTGCGTTGAACTGGACGGCCATGTGACCGGCTGCCATGTTTGGTTCCTGCTCCAGCTCGCAGATATGGTTGAGTCGTTTCATTGCGACTTTGCCCCAGGCTGCCCCGTCGAGTCTGCCTGTGTTATTCTCTTTTCCCGCGTGCATTCCTGCGACGGCGGCTGCGACAAAGTTTTCGAAATCGACCGGTCCTTCGCCGCCACCGAGGTAGACGCCTACGCGGGAAGGGTCCAGGGCTGTCCAGAGATCGAGTCCGGCGTTTTTCCATGCGTTGTCAGCGGCCGCGAGAGCGAATTTTGCGTTTCGACTTGCGTCTGCGTGTTTTTCTGCATCTTTTCCGAGATAGTTTTCAAGGGAGAATGATTTTATTTCCGCGGAAAAATGGGTTGGGAATGTGGTTGCGTTGAAGAGGGTGGTTGTACCGACGCCGTGCGCCCCTTCGAGCATTTTCTTCCACACCTGCTCGATGTCATCGCCAAGCGGTGTGATCCAGCCCATTCCAGTGATGACGACACGTTGCCTCACGCCTGTTGCTCCGAATAACGTTTGATAATCAATGCTGCATTTTGTCCACCGCCGAGGGCGTATGCGACGCTGACGGCGTTCTGTACTCTTGCGTCGATGGGTTGGTCAGTCGCAAAGGCGAAGGGCATTGTTTCGCCGTGCGGTTCCGTATTAGACGAGGGTGGGATCGTGTTGTTGTATAGTGCCAGGACTGTGGCACAGAAGTCCAACGCTCCACTGCCCGCACCGTTGTTTCCCACCGCGCCTTTGATCGCGATAGCAGATCGTCCGGGGCGTCCGGTCTGACTGGATTTGTCGCCGGCGAACACGCTGTTGAGGGCAGCCATTTCCGCTTTGTCCTGCTCTACGACGCCGCAACCGAAGGTGCCCACGAGATCGATGTCGGCTGCTGATATCTGAGCGTCTTTGATTGCGTTCTGTATCGCCAGTACCAAGGGGGCGCCGGTGGGGTCTGGTGTTGACCAGCTTTGGGTGTTGCAGGCTGCTCCGAATCCTGAGAGTTCGGCGTAGATGCGTGCGCCTCGGTTTTGTGCGTGTTCGAGTGATTCGAGAATGACGAGTCCGCCGCCTTCGGATGCGATGGTGCCGCCCATGGATGGGTCCGCATGATCGGTTGCGAATGGTCGACACGCTTCTTCGGGGCTGACGTCGCTGCTGGTGACGAGTCGGTTTTTGAGGGCTGAGCGTGCGACGCCCATGGGGTTTGTTTTGCATTCTGCACCACCGCAGATGCAGACGTCCATTGCCCCGCGAGCGATGTTGCGGAACGCTTCTCCGATGGCGAGGTGGCTTGATGCTTCGGCGCAGGTGATGGTGTTTGAAAACGCCTGTGCGTCATGCACAATGGTGACGTGGCATGCGAGCATATTTGGCAGGAATTTCAGCAACCAGAGCGGTGTCAGGTTGCTCATGCCCTCGCTTCCCCAGCGGTTCAGGTCGAAATTCTTGTCCTCGTCGGCTGCGGTGATGAAAGCCGCCCCCAGTTCGTCGAGGTCCGGGCAGATCAGACCTGCCCCGATGTTGGCACCGAATCGAGTCGGGTCGATGGTGTCGCCTTCGAGAACCTTCCGGTCGATCATGCACTTGGTCGGCAGGCGGGCATCCTTGCATGCTTCGTGGGCTGCGACCAGTGCGATGGCGATGTCGCGTGACATGAGCTTGACACTTTTTCGGTACGTTCTCGGAACATAGTCCGTGATTTTGTGGGGTGGTAGTTCGCCGCCGATCGAGGCGGGGAGCGTGGAGGCGTCGAAAGCGGCGATGGGCGCGATGCCGCTTTGCCCAGCCATGAGTGCATCCCAGAAAGCCTCCGCCCCAATGCCGATCGGGGATGCAACGCCAAGACCCGTGATGACGACGCGCCGCTCGGAGCTTCGTTGGGATCCGGAGTGCTGTTGGGGGCCGGAGTGTTGTTGAGGGCCGGAGTGTTGTTGAGGGGAGGTCATGATCGATCTCCATGGGATGCGTTTCCGGAAGAACCAATGGCTTCGAAGAGTCGCATGAACTCAGGCGTGAAGACGAAGTTGTGCTCTGGCAGGCCTTCCGGTGCGTTGCGTTCGTTTACGTGGGAAAACATCAAATCTACCTGTCCTATTTTCCGATCAGGCGTCGCCTCTCGATCCGGTGATGTTTCTCGATCAGGCGTTGCCTGCTGGGTTACGATAAATATTTCGCCGCTCGTCGCGGCAGCGTGTTCGTCGATGGAGTCGATGTTCGCCTCATATCGGATCTGGTCGCCAGGGTGTGCGTAGTCATCAAAGGACGCATTGCGGATTTTTGCAAGAATGACGTTTTCGCGGAACCCCCTCGCCTGTCCCACGAGGATTCCGGCTGTCTGCGCCATCCCCTCGATCATGAGCGTTGGCGGGAAGACGGGGTAACCCGGGAAGTGGTCCTTCAAGAGTTCTTCCGCCAGCGACACATTCTTGACGGCCACGCCGCGAACCCCGCTTTCAAACTCGCAGAATTTATCGATCCAGATCCAGCGCATGAATTCGTGTCGCGATAACCGTCCTCAGACGGATTGGTATGACGCCAAGTATCAGCAGGTCAACGTCGTATATTAAGCGTTAAGATCGCACACCTGAACGATCCTCGCTACGCCCCAGAAAAGAAAAACCTCCCCAGAAGAGAAAAGCCGCTACGCAGCATTGGCGGTGTTCAGCTTGTTCTCAACGTAATTGACAATTGTGTTTACGGTGAACAGATCGGAGACCTTGGAGACATCCGGGTTTGCCTCGAACTCTGAGAAGTCAGCGTGGGGCATCGATGATTTTAGAGACGCAAGCCCCTCGGCTGTCATCTTCCCATCGACCACGTTGTCCGGATTGCTGAGTATGTCGTCCGGGAACAATTCACCCTTTGAGATTTTGATTTCGAACGTTTTTTCGAGTCGGAAGACGATGTCGAGAAAATCGATGCTCTCGGCTCCGAGGTCCTCTGTGAGCGTTGCGCTCTGCGTGACCTCTTCCGGATCGACGCCCAAGGCGTCCACGAGCACTTCCTCCACACGTCCCATGACTTCGTCACGACTAAGTCCCATGAATGCCGACCTCCACTGCTTGGAATGCTTAACCTAACCTGCCCGCTTGCACTATTTTATAGACCCGCCGTATGGGGCGCCAACCCATCCGTTGTCAACAACGCTTCCGGGAAACAACTGCCTTATCGGGAGCAACGCCTTATCATGCGCATCGCTTCATCATGCACACTGCTTCATCACGCACACCGCTACATCGTGCATACTGCTACATCAGGTACTCTGCTTCTGAGGTACTCTGTTTCTCAGGTACTCTGTTTCTCAGGTACTCTGTTTCTCAGGTACTCTGTTTCTCAGGTACTCTGTCTTCTCAGGTACTCTGTCTTCTCAGGTACTCTGTCTTCTCAGGTACTCTGCCCCTTGATGAGGGACCACTTTGCTCTGGCCTGCTCGACGATCAGGCGGTCTGCCTCTGCACCACCAGCTCGCTGGTCCGCCAGATTGTAGAGGTTCAAGGAAAACCGCCCCTTGACCACCTCCGTTTCGCCGCAGTGTCCTGTTCCCTTGAACTCGCCGATTCCCATAGAACCGCAAGCCTCCGAGGAATGTTCAGTCGCAGGATCCAACCGGGTACAGGTGATTTCCACGCGCAATAGCTGTCCCGGCGCCACGAAGCTCTTATATGTAATGCCGCGCGCTCGCTTTAGCAACACGACACTGTGTGCAAAATCGTCCGTGGCGTGGACCAGCCAGCGTGCTGCCTCGACCATGGCTTCGAGCATGAAGACGCCGGGGAGCACCGGAAATGTCGGAAAATGCTCCGCCAGGTACTCCTCGCCCAGGGTGACAGCCTTGACGGCTACGATCCGCTTGCCGGGTTCGACTTCGAGGACGCGATCGATGAGGCCAAATTTCACGCTTTATTGCTCCGGATGGATGATTGATCGCCAGATCACTCATGCAGGATGTCGCTGTCAGATCAGCACGCCGCCACACAACGCACCGCCACACAATACGACGACACCAATCGGCAATGGGTGCTTGTGCATGTTATCAGCCGGATCGTTACTTGCCAGTCAATTTGGGCTTGCCAGTTAATTTGGGGTTACCGGTCAAACATGGTTTACCAGTCAAAATGTGCATCCAGGCCGCCCCGGAGGGGTTTTGTGCGTTTTTTCTTCTGGACCGCCGGAGTTGCTGCCACGACGGGTTCAAGCAGAGCTTTGCGCGAAAGCGATATTTTTCGCTTCCCGAGATCCACGCCGAGGACCTTTGTTTCGACGTCTCCACCGATTGTGACGACGTCGCCCGGTTTGTTGACGCGATGCTGGTCCAGCTCGGAAATGTGGATCATGCCCTCGATTCCACCCTCCAATTCTACGATGGCTCCGAAATCAAGCAGGCGTGAAACTTTTCCAGTGACAGTTTTTCCGGGTTCAAATCGTTCTTCGACGCCCTTCCATGGGTCATCGCCAGTCTGACGGATGCTGAGGCTTAGGCGATGTCGCTTTGTGTCGATACCGATGACCTTTGCTTCGATTTCCTGGCCGACCTTGACGACTTCGTCTGCCTTCATGGGTCGTCGATTCCATGACATTTCGCTGAGTGGTATGAGTCCGTTGATGTCGTCTGTGATTTTTGCGAATGCACCAAATTCGGCGAGTTTTACGATTTCAAATTTTGAGACGGAGTCTACGGGGAATTTTTCCGCGACGGATTTCCATGGGTCCGGGGTCAGCTGCTTCATTCCGAGGGATACGCGTCTTCGTTCTGTGTTGACGCGGAGAACCTTGACCTCGATTTCGTCGCCGACGGATACGACCTCTTCGGCTTTTGCGACGGGCGCCCATCGCATGTCGGAGACGTGCAGGAGTCCGTGTACGCCGCCCATGTCTACGAATGCTCCGTATTCTGTGAGGTTTATGATGCGACCTTTTCGGACGTCGCCGACCTTGATGGTGAGGATGAGGTTTTTACGGGCGTCTTTTCGCTCGCGTTCCTGGACATTTTTTCGGCTTACGAGGATTTTTTTATTTCTTCGGTCGAGTTCTATGACTTCGCATTTGATGACTTCGTTGAGGAGGACTGAGATGTCTTTCATGCGTGAGGTGTTTACATGGGATGCTGGCATGAATCCGCGGATGGTTTCGAATTTGACTTCGAGTCCTCCCTTGATGAGGCCACTGACGCGTCCCTCGATGATGTCTCCTGCGCGAACGGTTCCTAATATTTCGGTGAGTTCCTCTTCCTCTTCTTTGGCGAGGACCCGGATGAATTTTCTGGATTCGTCGTAGCGGTCCACCACGACTGCCATCTGGGTTCCCTCGGCGGGGGGTTCGTTGTTGTTTGCGTTTGCGATGGCGCCTGCGTTTGCGAGGGAGAGGGCGGCTGGGACCGATAATCCTGCATCAAACATGAGGAATCCGTCCTGGATGCCTTTGACCTTGACTGTGAGCAGGGCGCCGAAGGGGGGGACGTCTGCTGGCTGCTTCTTCTCGGGGCGGACTTTCCTGTCCTGGGGTTTCCTGTCCTGGGGTTTCCTGTCCTGGGGTTTCCTGTCCTGGGGTTTCCTGTCTTGCGGTTTTTTGTCTTGTGACGCGTTGTTTTGTGATTTGTCGTCCGGCGTTGTGGTGCTGGGCGTTTCCGCAGTTGCGACTGGTGCTGGATTCTGAGGAGCTGCTTCTGTCGGGGCTGCTTCTGTCTGGGCTGACTCTGTCTGGGCTGACTCTGTCTGGGCTGACTCTGTCTGGGCTGACTCTGTCTGGGCTGCTTCTGCAGGAGCTGTCACAGGGGTAGACACCTCTGGCGTTGGCGTCTCTGCTGCTGGTGCTGGCGTTTCGGCCGCTGGTGTTGCTGGGTCGGGTGTTGCTGGGTCAGGTGTGGGTGTTGCTGGTTCTGGTGCGGTATCGACGGGTGTTGTTGCTGGTGTTGGCGTGTGGGTTGGCTCTTTAGGAGCGTTGTTTTCGTTCATTGTGACAACTCGACCAGAGAAATAGTTTTGGTGAAGCGTCGGTGCAACAGTCAACTCGCTTGACTGCATTCGCGCTTCTGTTCATGGACATTGATAATGGGTACACATTGTGGGGATTGGCCCCGATCCGAATGATTTGCTTACAGACGCTTTTGTTTACAGGTGCTGGCGTGTGTCTCACCGGACCGTCGGTAAGAGAAGCAAACGTTGACACCCCTGCGTACCATCCAGCCCCACTTGTACCCGTTTGGAGTTGTAAAGTCAATCGAAATGGGCGTGGTGTGACCTGGCGGGCTGGTGCCGATAAGTGATTGTCGTGACGCGGTTTGCGCGAGAATCGGCCTGCGTCATCTCTTATGGACAGGAGAAGCTGGTTCGGTGGTGTGATGCCAAAAGATCGGGCATTGTCATTATTTGAATGGTTTTCGTCGGAACTGTTGCGTTCGGGATGTGCCCTATGCTGTGCTTGTGTTGCGTTTTCTGTTTGCTTGACCGTTGATCTTCGGGTTCCCCACCTCTGAAGAGGTGGGCCACTCTTGTTCGTGAGGTGGGTCGCTGGCTGGTGAGGTGTCACGGTGGCTGGTGAGGTGGGTCGTTGGTTGGTGAGTTTTCGCGGTGGTTGGTGAGGTTTCGTGCTGGTTTGGGTTTGTTATGGAGACTGCTGGGCGTTGTTGGCGGCGATGCCGAAGGGGTCTGCGAGGATCACGGAGTCGTAGGTGCCGGTATCGGTTACTGCTGGCGTTCCACTTGCCTGGTCCATGACGACTGCGCTTGATGTGTCGCCGCATACGACCAGGACGCCACCGGTGTTGTCAGCTCTTCCGAAGGCGTCGAAGGTGACACTTTGCACCTTGGCCAGGCCGAACTCTACGATTTTGATCCGTGCGCGGAAACCATGTTCTTCCCCCAGATTGACGCGGTAGTTTCCCGTCGTGCCGTCGGGTCTTGTGATGTCGGTGATGCCGACGAATTCGTAGAATTGCCCTGTTGTGTCAAAGCTGACAGTGACGTTTGCGCGACGTTTGATTGCTTCACTTCTTGCGAGGGCGAAGTCCAGTGAGATTTTACGGGTCAGGGCGTTGATTGCCTGGTTGTTGTTGAAGCCTTCCATCCTGGGTGCGGCGATGGTTGCGATGATGGAGATGATGACTGTGACCAGGATGATTTCTGTGAGGCTGAACGCGGGATGGGCGTGTCTGGAACATATTGGATGTTTCTTGCGTGTGTTCATGGGTTTATCTCACTTCCCGGACAGATCCTTCAACAGGGTGCAGGAGGTTGTCTGTGAATCCTGGTATGAGTGAATCATCCTGTGCTGTGTTGTTTCGGACGACCGTTGTACCACGCAGAATGATGTCGTTTGTGATGAGCGATCCATCTATGACAGTCACGCCGCCTATCTCTACGAGAGATGTGTTCATCCAGGCGATGTCGAAGAACCCGCTTTCCAATACGTCGAGTTGGTCACCATCTTCGTTGGCGTCGATTGAGATCTGAGTTTCGTCGATTGCGCTCTGGATATCGACCTTGACTGTGGACGTTGGAGCATCGATAAGAAGTGCGGGCAGGCCGCCTGCTCCCTGCCCGAATCGTCCGTATCCGGTGATGTGGATCTCATTCCCGCCTGTGTTTGTGATGATGAGTGTTCCTTGCACGACGATGTTGTTGAGTGTGAGTTTTTTCCCTGCGCAGTCGATGTGGTAGATGCCGTCCGGGTTTGCGGTGGTTTTCCAGCCGTTGGTCGCTGAGAATACTGCACTGTCGATGATATATTCGGTAGAACCGTTCGGGGTGACTGATGTTGCCATTGCGATGTAATCGCTGAGCCCTACGATGGGTTGTGGTGGGCTTTTTTTGATTCGTCTGACGGTGAGTCCTGGTGTCAGGACAGTGGCTGTATCGAGTGCGGTGAATTTTGCTGTCCCTGTTGCGTTCGTACCGGCGAGTGCGAACAATCCGCCTTCCGCGTAGATGTGGCCTTCTATGGTCACGGTTTGGCCCATATCGATGGAATTGAATGAGTGGACATTGTGTTCGAGGGCTTCGTGGGGTTCGGGTGTTACGTTTGATGTGTATGTGACACTGCTTCCGTTGTATGTGGCTGTGACTGTCAGGAGGGCGGGTTGTGTGTCATCATCGGTGAAGTCGCCGTCGATGGTGTCAGTGAGTGTTGTGGTGATCTGAGCGTCGCCCAGGCTGGTAGAGGTGCTTGCTCCGCTGGTTCGTGATGTTCTCCATGTTGGTTGGTTGCTGAGGTTGTTGGTTTCCCATTCGAGTCCTGCCTGTGCGTAGTATTCGGTTTGTACTGCGTCAGCGATGTTTCTGGTGATGCGTCGTTGCGCCATCTGCATGCTGACGAGTGCTGTTGCGGATCCCATGATGAGTGTACCGGTCATGAATGTCATGAGGTACATGCCCGCCGCCCGTCTGCGCCATTTTCCTGGGTTTCTATTTTCCGGAGTCATATTAATTCGTTGATCCGTTGCGTGTTCTGATAGCGATCAAACTTGCTCTTATTTTGCTATTTTTATAGACGGACACCTCGATTTTTTTAACCGAAGAGGAGCCATTTGTGGTGACTATCGACATGGTTGCAACGTCCATATTCGTGATTCTTACTGAGCGTGTGTAACCTACTGATCCGTCCATGATGACTCCGTTGAGATTTTGCGGTGGTCTCTCTATCCATGTGTCGTAATCGTCGACGTCGTCGAAATCGATTCTTTCCGTTTCGCCAGCTTCGAGTCCAAAACTGCCCTCGCTGGCGACCGTATCTTCAAATGGTTTTGAGACGATTTCTGCGAGGAGTTCCGAAGCCAGGGACTGGGCTCGTGTGATTTCTTCTGTTGTGTTGATGCCTTTTATGTATGATCCGAATACGCCGAGGCCGCTGATGACGGCTGAGCTTAGGATGACCACGGAGATGACCGCTTCGATATAGCTAAACGCCTGGCGTTGCACCGTTTATCTCCATATCCAGGGGAATTGTGAGGTTTGAGAAGCGTGGTCGATTTATGCAATCGGTTGCGTTTTCGAGGCGGTCTGTTGATCCGGAGATGTCGTATGTTGCGTGGATTCTGACGCTTGTTAGAGTTCCGGAATATGTTCTGGTGCCAGTGCCAGGCGTCATGTAGGTTCCATAGGCGTACATCCAGAGTGATGATCCTGGTCTCTTGTACCATCCACTGCCATCGTTTCTAAGTCTGTGGAGGTTGCCTGGGTCAGGGTTACTAGTCTGAAATTGGACTGTTGCAGATCCCACTGGGATTTTTTGTTCCAGTGTGATGCAGGCTCCTTGTTCTGGTTGGAATGAGTGGGGTGTGGGCACTGCTTTTTCTACCCACACGGCCGTGTTTGCTGTAGTGTCTGCGTATGTGATGTTGGCCACATTCAGTTTGTCGTTCAAGGGTAACCCTGTGGGATCGGCGGTATGTAGAATCATCTGTATCGTGCCCGGGAAGTTGAAAAATGATGGTTGCACATAGACGAAGATGCGTGTTACTTTCCATGAAGTGGCGTCTGGCGGCAGTATTGGTTTGAAATATTGTCCCGTTGCAGATGTGGAGTTGAGGATATGCTGGTTTATTGCGCTGGCGTCATCGATTGCGAAGAATAGTACTTCGTCGCTTTCGACATCGCTTGCTGCAGTATCGTCTGGTGCGATGGTCGCTGCGTAGCTGAAGACGAGGTTGCTGACTGAGTCGATTAGGATTTGTGTTGTTCCTGCGTTCACGGATCTGGTGAGTGGGTCTCCTGGCGTGCCGGACCATTGATAGTTGATGATGTCCGGGAGGCTGTCTCCTGTGACGTCCGGATGTGTGAATGTTATTGCGTTGTTGCTGAATGCGCTGGTTTGTGTTGCAAGCCGGAGTTCGCTGCGGACCTGAAAGAGCGATACGGAAGCGTTGCTCCTGGTTTTGTCGACTTCGAGGAGCTTTGCCCCGTGGATGGTCATGGTTTGTATTGAGGCTGTGACGGTTCCGATAACAATGACCCCGATTGTCATTGCGAGCACGGTCTCGATGAGGGTGAATGCATGTCGCGGTTTTGGGTGTATTGTGCGCGTCATGGCCGGTCTCCGGATATGGTGTTCCCGTTGTGAGACTACGATATCGTTCCTGACTGATAATGAAGACCGCCGACCGGGTCATAACCCGGACGGCGGTCAACAATGCTCGGAAACTGTCGCGAATGTTGTGCTAGTAGGTGTCGAAATTGACAAGTTTTTCATCCTGGGCATCGACCGAGTTTGCCTTGATGAGACCTGTGGTTTCGTCGTAGATCCACCCTACGGATGAGCTGGCTGTGGTACCGACTCCCTTTGCGCCGAGTCCGTTGTTTGTTCCTGAACCGACCTTTAGTGCCGGGACAGCGATTAGATAGGGTCCGTAGATGAAGTTGCCGGTTTTGGTTGCGGATGTTGCTCCAGTGATATCGGAGTATGTTGTCAGTTCGAGTTCGAAAGTTGCCGCGGAAGGATACTGGCCATTGTGTTCAGCAGCGAAGAGGTCGATCGCGTTTCGCAAGACATAGAGATCCCCACGTAATCCGCTCGCGCCAGCGCCAGCAGCACCTCGGCTGATGCGTGGTACTGCGATCGCGGCGATGACGCCGATAATCACGATGACGATGACGAGTTCGACGAGACTGAAACCAGCTCGCTTTGACATACGATTTGAGAGTTTTGTAAGCATCACGTTGTTTCCTTGCTGAGCATTTATTATAGTGTTGGTTCCCTTACGCCGCACTCTCATCGACCCGGATCCACAGGGTCTTAACTTGGTATTTCTGGATGATTTTCATTTTTTTGTTGCCACCGATAATGTCGCCGTTCCGTCGGTGCAATTGAAGGTGACTTTGTTTCCAGCGATGCTCTGGATTGTGCATCCGCTTATCTCGTCACCGACCTGCAACCAGCTGCCATCGATGATGGCGAAGGAAATGCCTCCGCTGATGAGGACGCCTGACAGTTTATGGGACGCTTCAAAATTATCGGTGGACGATTGGTCGGGTATTTTGATACCGGTTTTGACTTTGTCCTCGCCCAGCATCATTTCCCTGGTGCTGGACGATGGTGCGAACACGTCTCGCGCGGTGATGAGGTTGATGTCCGGGAGGTCTCTTGGGAAGGGCGATGCGATGACGGACAGGGTGTCCTCATTGGGGTCTGGGTTGCCGAACGCAAATTGTGCTTCTGTGGCTGCGGTGGCATTTTGTGGCGAGGTTGCCCCTGAGGAGATGCGGTCCAGGAGGAGGGCCATGCCGCCGCCTGTGAGCACCAGCCCGTAGATGATTTTTTTGGTGCGTGATACGTTGTTAATGGCTTGTTTCCTCGTCGGGTGATAGCGCCGAATAAAAGCTCAGCGTCATTTCGCTTCGGCGTCTGGACTGTGTTGATGTCAATGCTTCTGTTCCTTTTCCGACCTCCAGATAGGTCAGATCCGCCCAGATGTGGCATCGTTCGAAGGCCTGCAGGAACTGGAGGTAGTCTTCAAATGTGCCTTCCGCACTGATCTGGAACCGCTCTTCGAGTACGCCTGGGTAGAGGACTGTGGAAACAGGTTCGATGCTGATAAGATTCACGTTGGTTGCGTTTCCGAGTGTCGTGAAGGTTCCCAGTCCTTTCTCGATTGGTGATCGTTGTGGAAGTTTTCCCTGTTTGCTGGTTTGTGTGACGAGTTGGCGATGTTGGCGGGTACGCGCGTCCAATACCGATTGCATGCGTCCCATATCAGATCGCATCTGTTCGACCTGTGTCGCCAGGGTGTAGACTGTTGCAGATGCGGTTTCCGGTTTTCCCAGCGTGAACCCTCCGATCACGCACAGGATCGCTATCCAGATCGCTGCGCCGATGCCATCAACCAGAAGTAGTGATCGTTCTATTTTTATCATGGCAGCTTGCTCCTACCAGCGGCAGACGATTTTGAAGCGGACTGCTTTTGCGGAGAGTACCGGTTCTTCCGCAGCCCTGGTCAATTCGATGTTGGAGAAGTAGTTGGCCTGTTTCAGGTTTTCGATGAATTTGTACAGATGTCTGTGTTGCTGTGTGTAGCCTTCGAGGATCAACCCTTCCGAAGCTTCCAGGCGTATGATTTTTGATTCTTCCGAGACTGGTTTTTTGGTGGCGGTCTTTTTTTTCTTTTCTTTTTTGGGTCGGAGGTCCAGGCTGCCGCGTCTGGGTCGCACCGGGTCGGTGGCGATGGATTCCAGCCACATTTGTTCCGGCATGAGGCGTCCGATATTTCCCAGCAGTCTGGACCAGGAGCGTTTTGTGCGTAATGTGTCGGCGCGTGCGATCTGGGATTCGAGCGTACGTACGTCTGCATCGATTTTGTCGAGTTGCGTTTTTCCGGATTGCAACTGTTTGACGAGGCTTTGCTGTTCGGTGGTGAGTGTGCGAAGTTTTCTCTCCCGTGCATATTCAACACCGGCAGGTACCGTTCCGACGAGCATGGTTAGCACGATTAGCGTCAGCCAGCCTCGCATGCGACGTATGCGTCGACGGGCTGATATGATTTTCGGGTCTATGAGGTTGATGTTGATCATGCCATTGTTCCAGATATTGTTTTGTGCAGCTTTATGCTTCTGTATGTTCCGCCTTGTCAGGTTCTATCGCGAGTCCAATCGCTGCGGCGAATGGGCTTAGTGACTGGTGAATATTGGCTGCGACGGTCATCATGCATCCGGGTTTTTTCATAGCGTGTTCGATGCGTTCGACCGTGACGCCGAGTCGCTCGGTCAGGTTTCTGCATAGGCCTTTCAGATCTGCACCACCGCCGACGACAAACAATCCCGAAGCAGCGCGTTCGGGATAGCATCGCATGATGTATTCGTATGAGCGTTCGATTTCGTTTACGATGCAGTCGATTTCTGGTCGCAGGATGTCCAGAATCATTTCCGAGATTTCCGGTTGTGTGGATTCTGAATCGGGATCGGGAACTTCCTTTTCAATGGCAATTCCGTGGTCGATTTTGTGGACTTCGGCTGCTTCTTCTGAGAGTCCCAGTGAGTTTGCGATGCGTTCGGTCCAGTTTTGGCTACCGTGTCCGAGTGTTCTTACGAGGACTGGGGCTTCGCCGAGGCAGAGTGTGAGTCGTGACATTCTGTGGCCGATGTCGAGAATCGCCCAGACTGTGTTTGTTTCATCTGGGCGTCCTCGTCGGAGTATGGATCCGAGTCGTGTCAGTCCGCATGCGGTTGCATCGATCATCTCACAGTTCATATTCGCAGCCGTGACCATTTGCAGGGTTTGGTTGATGGTTTCCTTGTCTGCTGCTGCGCCGATTGCTGTTGTTTTGTTGGTGTCGGAATCGGGGAGTCGCCAGTGGCTTGTTGAGGCCAGTCCTGCTTCGATTCCACCGACACGGTCCATTTCCCAATTGACTGCTTCGCAGAATTTGTCATGTTCCGCGAGGTCGCCGCGTGTTGGAATATCGAGCGGGTGTAGTTTCAGTTCCGGGATGCTCAACCCTGCGATGACGTTTTTTCCCTGGTATCCCGCTTGTCGCATGGTTTCACCAAGGCGTCGTGCGAACCCTCCTACGACGGTGGTTCCCTCCTCCACTTCGCGTCGCTTTAGTGATGTGACGCGGAGTATTTTCCATCGATCACCTTGTTGCTCAAGCTGTGCAGCTGTGACGTGGCGTGGTCCGATGTCCATGCCAATGGGTGTGAGGCGTGCGCGTTGTGAGAGTTTTTGCTGGAGTTTGGCGAGCATATGCTTTTCTCCTATCCACCCGCAGCCGTTGCCATGTCGAACATTGGCGTGAAGAGTGAGAGTGAGACGGTTCCGACCACGACACCCATCACGATCAGGATCATGGGTTCCATGAGTTTGGTGACGGTATTGATGAGTTCTCCGTTGTCTTCGTCGAGGACGTCTGCGACGTATGTGAGTGAGGCTCCGAGTTGTCCGGTTCCTTCGCCGGTACGGACTGCGTGGCAGACGTATGGTTGAATGAGGCCGGAATTTTCGAGTGCGTCACTGACCGATCCCCCCGTCGTGACCTCGCTTTCCATATCCTTAAAGAGTTTCTGATATTTTCCATTGGTGGTAATGCCTCTGGCGAGGTCGATGGCGTCCAGCAAGCCCACTTTTGCTTCTACCAGCATGCCCATGACGCGAAACATTTCGCCCTGGATCAGTCCTGAGAGCAACCCCCCGAGCATCGGGATGCGCATTGCGATTTCGCCAATGACGCTTCGTGCGGCGGGTTTTGTGACAGCCAAGGTGGTCGCGACAGAAATGGCGAGGAATCCTGAGACGAATGCAATCCAGTGTTCTCTGAGGTTTGCAGACAATCCGAGGAGCATCTCGGTTGTGGTTGGGAGTGGTACGTTCAGGGTTTCAAACATGATCGAGAATCTTGGGAGTACGAAGAAGAGGAGGACCATGATGATACCGGACGACAACCCGGTCAGCAGGACTGGATAGGCCATTGCGCCGATGACCTTGTTTCGCATCGCACGCCGTTCCCCGACGATGTTTGCCAGGCGTGTGAACATTTCTGTCAATTGTGCGCTTGCTTCTCCGGCTGCGATGATGGCGCAGTATGATGAGTTGAAGATGTCGGGATACTTTCGTATGGCGGTTGCGAGCGTTGCCCCTTCTTCGAGGTCTGCTGCGATGCGTTCGATCAACTTCTTGAGAGGAGGTTTTGTGAAGTGTTGTGCGACAGATTGCAATGCGGGGACGACTGAGCTGCCTGCTTTGAGGAGCATCGCCATCTGACGCGTGAACATCGTCAGATCCTTTCCCTTCATGCGTACTTTGGAGAATTCAGTCTTCTTCTCCTTAGGTTTGGATCGAGAGATTGATCCACTCCCGGTGGGTGCTGCTCTGGTGACGATCAGATCGCGTTTTCTGAGCTGATCCACTGCGGACCGGACATCATCTGCTTCGATGGTGTCCTGGAGCGACTGCCCTGCCCGGTCGACTGCCTCGAATTCTACGAGCATGTCAAAGCCTCCTTTTCGATCGCGGGTTCGAGGTTGGCTTCATCTTTGAGCGAGAGTCGTTCTGAGCGTGTGACGCGGAGTACCTCTTCGAGTGTTGATTCTCCGCGTTCGACGACGTCGAGCGCTTTGTCTCGCAGGCTTTTCCAGCCAACGCTGGTGAGGTATTCGCGCAGTTCGGTTTCCGCTGCTGAGTTCTGGATCAGTTCTGCGAGTGTGTCGTCGAGCGGCATGACCTCATAGATTCCTACCCGACCTTTGAAGCCTGTCATGCCACAGCTTCTGCATCCTTCCGATCGTTGGAACAATTCGCTCGTACGGTGTTCCCATCCGACTGATTTGAGCAGATCTGCAGGTGGGTAGTATGACGTTTTGCAGGAAGGGCATGTTTTTCGAGGGAGTCGTTGAGCGACAAATCCTATGACACTTGATGCGATCAGGAATGGTTCGATGCCCATATCGAGCAATCGAGCGACGCCGCTGGGGCAGTCATTTGTGTGCAATGTTGATAAGACGAGGTGTCCTGTGAGGGCTGCCTGGATCGCGGTTCTGGCGGTGTCGGCGTCGCGCATTTCACCGATCATGACAATGTCAGGATCTTGGCGCAGTATGGATCGCAGTGCTCTTGGGAAGGTTAGACCGACGCCGGCGTTGACCTGTATTTGTGTGATCATCTCCAGTTGATATTCGACAGGGTCTTCGACAGTGACGATGTTTTTGGTGGAGTCGTTGAGGAGTTCCAGGGCTGAGTAGAGTGTGGTGGTTTTTCCGCTTCCGGTTGGTCCTGTGACGAGCATGAGTCCGTAGGGGCAGTTGAGCATTCGGGTGATGTCCGTCAGGTCTTCGCCGCGTACGCCGAGATCTTCCAGTTCAAAGCTGAGGTTGCTCTTGTCCAGTATTCTTATCACGATTTTTTCGCCCAGCACGGTTGGCATGCTGGATACGCGGAGGTCAACCTCCTTCCCGTCAGCGACAAGGTGTACACGTCCTTCCTGGGGAAGGCGTTTCTCTGAAATGTCCATGCGTCCGATCACTTTGATACGCGAGACGATGGCTGCGTGCATCCCTTTGGGTGGTTTGAAGAGTTCGCGAAGGTGACCGTCGATTCTGTAGCGAATGTGTGTTGCTTTTCGATCGGGTTCGATGTGGATATCACTGGCGCCATCGCGTAAGGCAGTGAGGACCGCCAGGTTGACCAGGTTGACGACTGGGCTTCCTTCGACGAGCTGGTCCAGATCCGTGACACTGCCGTCATCGACGGATTCGATCTCTTCGATCTGGACATCGCTTTCTTCGATGGACGCCATGAAGGAGTTGACGGTGACCTCTTTGGTGAGATATTTCTGCTGAAATTCCTCGATGTTGGCTTCGAGTGCGAGGACCGGGCGAATTCTGCAATCGGTGAGGGTGCGCAGTCGGTCCAGAGTTGGCAGGGACTGTGGGTCGACCATGGCGATGGTCATCTCACCGTTGACGCAAAACATGGGCAGCGCTCTAAGTCGCTCAGATTCATCTTTCGGAATCGACTTGGCGGTTTTGGGATCGATCAGTCCGTGGCGCAAGACACAGCAATTGACATCCAGTCCCTTGGAAAGCGCATTGACGAGCGCGGTGGATGTGATCGCGCCGATATCGACCAGGTTTGACCCCAGGCGTCCGCCACCCTCGCGTTGTTTTGCAAGGGCTTCGTGGAGCTGTTCGGTCGTGATGACCTGGTCGGCGACGAGCTGCTCACCAAGTTTGAGGTTTTTGCTGATCATGGTTTAGCGATAACTCCGGATCGCGTCCTCAATGTTGTCGAATAGCTGAAAACGACCGGATAATCCGGTCAATTCGAAAATCTCCCGGCAGGTGGGCGTTACAGCCGCCATTTTCAACTGGAGACTGCGTGCGGCGAGTTGATCGGCGGCGTCGACGAGTCCCTCCAACGCCAGGCTGTCGAGATACCCCACTTCTTTCATCGCCAATACCACGCGCGGGTTCACGCCTTGGATGCACGCCTGCAGTATTTCTGAAAGCTCTTCTGCGCCGGTTTCCACAATGGGTTCCTGGGGTGCGACGATTTCCACTGATCCGGCAGTTGTTCGTTCGATCTTCACGTATCCACTCCCTTCGGAGCGACCGTTTCACCGATAGGGCCGGCTGACTCCTCCTTCGGGACCACGGTCTGTGTCACATCGGACACAAGATGGACAGATTCTTCGCGTGCTTGATGGCAAAGATGTACTGCGCAGCTGAGCATTTCGGCGATCGTCCTGCGCGAGACACCACTGCCCGACACGCCGCAGCGGAGGTGCACTTTATCGCTGGTGCTGACTTCGAATGTCAGTTCGGAGAATTGCTCGGATATCTGGTATGCGATCATTGACGCCAGCTCTGAGTCAACACAGCGTAGCAGCAGCATGAACCGGGCATCGTCGAATCGACCAATGAGATCGTTCGGTCGCACGCGATGTTGGATCATGGTGCTCACTTCGCGTACGATTTCGTCACAAAGAGCCCACCGACCGTCGTCCATCAGTGGCCGCAGACCTTCCATGGCAATCACAACGATCGTTACGGGTTCACCCGCGGTATAGGATAATTTGGCGATCTGATTCGCCTCATTCAGGAACGCCTCACGGGTCATCATGCCCGATCCGGTATCTGTGGTGACAGCCGACCGTCCTCTGCATACTTCAGCGAGCATCCCCCAGAATTGCGACACGATCGCCTCCATCGCGTGAAGCGAATCACGCGTGATGTTGCGATCCAGTTCACGCACAGAGACCAGGCCTATCGTGCGTCCTCCCTGTCTCATCGCGAAGCACCAAATCGGCGGATTCGGCGATTGTTGCGCAAGTTTTGAGACGAGCGCTCCATGGTGGTCATCGTCGATGTAATAGGGTCTTCCCGTTGTCGCGACATGCCCCAGGATTCCGGACCGCGCGGATGGAAGATCCTCCAGTCGTCCCCGCTCAAGCGCATGCAACGGGAGCATCACCTCGCCCTCGCTCAGGATGCGGTACGTTCGCACATGACGAGCTCCACAGTGATGATTCAGGAGATGTCTGAGGAATTCGTCGAAGCAAGGCCAGATGTCTGCAATATGTCGATGCGATTCGAGCCAGTCATCGAATTCTGACACAGCACCGACCAGATGCGATCGATCTTGCTCGGAGTCCTCATGCGACTCGATATTCGATTCTGATACATGATTCAGTTCGCCGAAGCGGGCGGACCAGTCCGCCATGCCCACGATGGCAGCGGATCCCGCGATGACGGCGGCGGCCATGGCGGCGTCATCCCAGATGGCTCGACCGGTTGCGGTTTGCACCAGAATCACCCAGAAAATCGCACACGCCAGACCAAGCCAGCTCGCTCGCTGATGGCCTACCAGTCGGGCTCCCACGGCCGACGCGAGAATGGTCGGAAACCACGGCAACATCAGTGTCGACATCATGATCTAATCGCTCCTCATGCGGACGGTCCGATGGCAGGGGTCAGGTGCAATTTTGCATTGGCGGTCCCGATGACCTCGAAGGCTTCGGGAAACAACTTCGCCAGTCGCCGGATTTCGGCTGCAAATATGCGACAAAGCCTGGGGTCCACGACGGTCCCCGCTTCCTCTTCCATGATCGAGATCGCCCGGCGCCAATCGAATTTGCTTCGATAGGACCGTGTCGTGGTGAGGGCGTCGAAGATGTCAGCAATCTGGATGACGCGGGCCTGAAGCGGGATGTCTTCGCCCTTCAATCCGTCCGGATATCCCTTACCGTCGTATCGCTCGTGATGGTGCAGGACGCCATCCAGGGCGTCTCGCATTTGCGGGTTTTCACGGACGACCAGGTAGCCTCGTACCGGATGCTCTTTGATGTGTTCAAATTCTTCGTCGGTGAGCTTGCCTTCTTTTTTGAGAACATCATCGCGGATACCGATCTTTCCGACATCGTGCATCAACGCCGACCACTCCAATGCCCGTAGATCGTCCTCTTCGAATTCCAGCAGAATGGCCAGAAGCTTGGCGTAATATCCCACACGGTTAGAATGACCGGAGGTGTATGGGTCTTTCTGGTCCACCGCATTGACCAGTGTCCGCACCGTGTCCATCGCCACCCCCTGGAGCTCCTTCACCAGTCGAAAATTGTTGATCAGGTCGCCGCAAAACATACACAGGGAATCAAGCAGGAGCATGTCTACAGATCTGAAGTGCTCATGCGTGGCGTGTTTGTTCGAGCGACAAAGTATGATGATGTACGCTGCATGCCCGCCACAGGAAATTGGCGTCAGTACAGCCGAATCTGCAAACAGAGCGGCACCATCTGTGGCTTTTCCTATCTGGTGATTGGAATGTACAGCACATACACGACCCGATTCCACACATGATGGCAGGTGTTCCATGACCCAGTCAGGAATATCAGACTCACCGAAACTGGTTACTCTGCGGTGGCCCGTGATGCGAGCGACCGCCAGCTGCGCATCGGGGTAGATGATCCCAAGGTTGTCGATGAACTGCTGGAGAACATCGTCCTCCTGCCGCATCGTCATCAGGCCTCGAGTCATCTCGAACACGATTCCGAGCTGGTCGTAGGTGCAGAGCAATTCGGAAGCCATTCCATCATGCTCCCGTAGCGTCTTAAGCTGCTGATCTTTGGCGCGGTCCAACGCCTGTCCAAGCGTACTGCGTTCAGAACTCGAAATCAGCAGGCGCTTTATTTCGCCTTCCAGCGGGGAGAAGGTCGCATGGACCTGCTCCTGGAGCGCACCATCGCGTTCCTGTTCTATGCTTTGTGTTGGCATGGTGACGCTCCTGCTTTAGCTCGTTTCACCGGTGTTGATATCATGGGTAGAATACTGCAACGGTGGTGAGGGGCATTTTGCTGTGAGCAGTTCCTCGATGACCGCCATCAGTCGGGAGGGGGAGAAGGGCTTCGGATAAATCCGTACGCCCGTGCCTTCCATATCTGTTGCAATCGAGTCTTGATCGCAACGCGAACTCAACATGATGACGGGGGCAGATGATTCAAACGTCCCTCGAAACCACCGAATCAGTTCGATCCCGTTCATTCCTGGCATGTTGATGTCGGTGATCAATAGATCCACCGGATCCGTGACCAGCAACTCCTGGGCATTCACACCGTTGGTTGCCTCCAGCACGGTATGACCATTACGCGACAACCATAGTGATAGTAGTCTCAGGATGTGCGCGTCGTCTTCCACGACGAGTATCCGTGCCATTACAATGTCTCCGGGGTAGTGCTGTTCTCTTTTGTGGCGGTTGTGCTTAATGCTTCATCAGCAACGGGTGATTCTGTTGCGACTTTGTCCATGCCCGATGCACCGCCTGTTTCCAGGCTGACGTTTGCTTCCGCGTTCTGGACTTCATCTGCAACATGCCCAATCGATCCGTTTGGAATATGATTCAAAGGAAGATGGACGATGAAGGTCGACCCCTCGCCTGGTGCGCTGATGACTTCAATCTCGCCACCATGTCCCCGTGCGATCTCCCGGGCAGTCGTCAGGCCAATCCCCGTTCCCTGGATCTCATCAATCTCAGCCGACGATCCACGCTGAAACTTTTCGAATATCCTGTCATGGTCTTCCGGTCCGATCCCAATGCCCGTGTCTTTCACGCTGATCAGGATCTCCTTTTCGGTCCCCTGGCATCCCACATGGACCATGCCCCCCTTCGGTGTATACTTCAACGCGTTACCGAGCAGGTTGTTCAACACAATGGAGAGCTTGTCCCGGTCACCGTGGTATTCCGGTAGTTTGGAAGGTACAGACACCTGCACATCAACCTGCGATTCGTCCGCCAGCCCGCGATAATCGCGTACCGATTCGGAAACCAGGGTGCGTAAGTCAACGCGGCTGATCTCATAGCGCATCCCTCCGCTGTCGAGCTGCGCGACGCTGAGGATGTCCTCGATCAGGCGACCGAGCCGGCGAGTTTCTTTGGTGATAACGTTATAACATTCAGTGATCAGTTGCGGATCGTCGAACACGCCGCTCGAAAGCGTTTCAGCGTAAGCACTGATATTTGTCAGTGGTGTACGCAATTCGTGTGTGACCTGAGAGACGAACTCCTCAACCGCCCGGTCCGCGCGAACCTGCTGGGTGATATCCGAAATGACGACCACGCCAGACGAATAGGGAAGCTGCTTTCCAAACGGGAGCACCTTGACGCGGTAGGTTGTTCCGATACGCTCAATCTCCACGTCCTCAGACAAAGCCCGTATCGATCCGTCGGCACCGATCGAGTTCATCACGGGGTGCAACAGCTTCGCCCCGGTGTCCGATGGACTCAGAGACGAGAGTGCGACCTTGTCCTCCATGTCATCCGGCAGCCCCAGAAGACGCTTCGCCATACCGTTGACATAGGGCAGTTTGCTTCCACCCGTCACATGCATCACGCCGTCTGGAATGACGTTCAGAAGATCGCCCAGTTGCCCTCGATTCGATTTGGTCAACGCAACCTTCAACTCTTCGGTGGCGGCGTTGCGACGCGCGTCCCGGGACAAGTCTGCAACAAGGTCCACAAGCGTATTCCACTGGCTGACCAGATCTTGCTGGTACGCAACCGAGTTCTGATCATCCGCCAGACGCAACAACTGTATATCCTGAGAAATCACTTCACCCCGGGAAACCAGTTGCGATGAAATCCTGGCCATATTCAGAAAATGACGCCGCATTTTTCGGTATACAAGCAGAAAACTCGCCCCGGTGACCACGAAGATGGAAAGGATCGAAGCCGTCGATGAATGGTTGATTCCCGTCATGGAACGCGACTTCCAGACACCCTCAACGAACCGCACCGGAGAGGTGGGTGCGGTTTCGGGGACAGCAACGCTGGGTGATGCTATGTTGGTCGATGAGGCAACGGGCATTCGAAAGGTCAATTCTTCAGAATCAGCCACATCGAAGGGTCTGCCCAGAGTCCCGATCTCTTCAACGAAAATGGACGCCTCTACCAGGCCGGCTGAATCCACGACACGCAGCGCTGAGCATGAAAAAGCCTGGGCACAAGAACGCAGGACGCTCTGCGCAGCTTCACGCTCATTATCCCACGATACCGATTCCAGCATTGAAGACAGCATTTTCAGCGTCCCGGACCGCGCAGAGGCCACCTCCACCTCCAGATTGCGTTTGCCTTCTCGGACGCCGACATACGCAACCAGGCCCATCCCCATCACAAGGAGCGCCGACAGCGATAGTCCGATCCAGCGAGGAATCTCATCGCCACCGAGAAGACTCTTAAAATTGGGCAACCTGATACGCACGTCCTATAGTCTCCATGTACGCAGGAGCACGCGCAACAAGCGCGCACCGCTCAACGTCAACTTCAGTCCACTGCACCTTCTATCGTTCTCCAGAAACGTCCCCTTAACACTCAGCTTGCATTGCGTAGCGGCAAAACACGCTGCGCAGGGGTGACCCAAAATACTGGACCTCCATCGCTTGGAAGGCGCACCGCCCTCGGTTACCATGGCGTCCGATATACGATGCCAACGCCCGGTCCGCAGAACAAGCGACTGGTCAGCGGAACAGGCGTCCGATATACGGGACAAGCACCCGGTCAGCGGAACAAGCGTCCGATATGCTGAACAAGCGGTCGGTTTGCTGAACAAGCGTCCGATATGCGATACCTCCGGAGGAGCAACATCGATGCAGCGAGACATCCCCCCAACGCCGCCAGCCACCGACCATACGCCAACGACCTATAACGGTCCGTCACGCGAAGAGATGCTCCGCCAGAGGTCCGAATATCTTTCACCCGCCATTTTGACGTACTACAGAAAACCGCTCCCCATCGTCGAAGGGCATATGCAATACGTCTGGGACGAGACGGGTCGGCAGTATCTCGATGCATTCGGTGGAATTGTCACGGTTTCTATCGGACACTGTCACCCCAAAGTCACCGAGCGCGTGCGCGAGCAGGTCGGCAAGCTGTGTCACACCACAACGCTCTACATCCACCCCACCATCGGGCAGTACGCCCGCGCGCTCGCCGAGCATTTCCCCGAGGGCAGCGATCTCAAGGTGACCTATTTCACCAATTCCGGATCAGAAGCCAACGAGATGGCCATCATGACCGCCAGGATGAAGACCGGCGTTTTTGACGTGATCGCCCTCCGAAATGCCTACCACGGCGGATCGCAGGCGACCATGGGTTTGACGGCGCAATCGACCTGGAAGTATCCACTGCCGCAAAGTTTCGGCGTCCATCATACCGCACCCGGGTATTGTTATCGGTGCCCATTCGGGCTTGAGTACCCATCCTGCGACTTGCGGTGTGCGCGCGATCTCGAACAGAAAATTCAGTATGAGACGTCCGGTAAGGTTGCAGCCTTCATCGCCGAACCCATCCAGGGTGTCGGCGGGGTCGTCATGCCACCGCCCGAGTTTTTCGGCATTGTGTATGAAATTGTCCGAAAATATGGCGGATTGTGTATCTCCGACGAGGTGCAGACCGGATGGGGGCGGACGGGCGAGCACTTCTGGGGCTTTGAGAATGATGGGGTCGTTCCGGATATCGTCACGCTGGCCAAGGGCATTGGCAACGGAGCAGCCCTGGGCGCCTGCACGACCCGACCCGATATCGCCGAACCCATGTCCCAGCGTCTCCACTTCAACACATTTGGCGGAAATCCGGTCTCCATGATCCAGGGCAAGACGACGCTCGAAGTGATCGACGAAGAGAACATTCAGCAGAACGCCCACGAGGTTGGTGGCTATCTGAAGGGCCGGCTGCTCGAGCTCATGGAAAAGCATCCCATGATTGGTGATGTTCGCGGGAAGGGACTACTCCTTGGCGTAGAGCTGGTCGAAGATCGCGTATCCAAAGCCCCAGCGACGGCAGCCACAACTGATGTGATGGAAGCCACCAGGGATCTGGGACTACTTCTGGGCAAGGGCGGACTGCACGGCAATGTCCTGCGTATTACACCCCCCATGTGTATCACACGCGACGATGCCGACTTCCTGGTCGACGCCCTCGATCATGCGTTCATGGGTCTATCCTTAGAACTCTTACAAGATTAGACGTGCGGAACACTGAGTGTCAAACGTGTCAGGTTGCGCGGGGCAGAGTGGCCGATGTCCTCAGGCATGGGGGATTCGATGAGAAGTTACGCTGGGTGTGTGATGCAATTGCGCGGGTGATCCTGTTCGTCATCGGCTCCCCCACCTCTGAAGAGGTGGGCCACCTGATACCGTAATCTTACTGTCATACACCCGTTTCAACCAGGTTTTCCTGCTTGCGTTTTGCACCTTCGTAATACCCGTATTTTTCGACGGCATGGATCAGCGCACCGATCGCGTCCAATCCCACATCGAACGGAATCTCCGGACCCTGATTTCCGAGGCAGAACCCGTATCCTTTTGCACCGGCGTTGATGGCTGCCTTGGCGTTGAGTTCGATCCTCGCCGGCGTCCAGCGACGCATTTTCATGTTGTTGATATTGCCAATCAATCCCGCCCGTCCTGCCAACATGCGCTTACATGTTCCGATGTCGTCTTCTTCGCCAATCAGAAATGCCACAGCACCCATTTCGGCGTATAAATCCATAAAAGGCTCTGCCCGTCCGACAGCCTCATACGCCACCATCCCTTTCACCCCGGTGATTGTATCTTTAATCACCGGCAGGGCGAATTTTTCGAACACGTCTCTGGGGATCATCGAGGCAGATGCCATCCCGTCCGCAAGCACCACCACATGTGCCCCCGCATCAAATTGGATCTGGACCCATTTCCGAACGAACTCAGTGCATACATCGATGATCTGATTGTAGTATTTTGCACGCAACGTGGGTGTGAAGAGGAGTCGCATCCATTTGGACGTACCCATCAACATGCTTGGCAGGCTGAACGGTGCGATCGCCGCTCCGATGACCACTTTTTCCGACCCAATGCTACCTGCCAGTTTGCTGATAATGTCTCGGGTTTTGCTCAGTTCTCGTGAATCCATGGGATTCGGGCAGGTCAGGGACTGGATGTCCTGGAAATCTGATAGCAACATTCGCCCGACGGCTGGCGTGCTGTTCTCGTAATGGTAATCGAGACCCACGCCAAACGCGGTGACGTCCTGAATCACGTTTGGAAACCCCGCCACCCCGTCGGGGATTCCGTCATACATTTCATTGATGCGGACTTGGGTTTCGGCGATCCTGGACGCGGGCATATTAAAATATTCGCTGACCGTGCAACCATGCACGAGGGCACCCTGCATCAACGGTACAGGGAGTACGGGGACGCGGTCTGGAACACCATGGGCGGACTTTCCAAAGGTGAGCGCCGCGAGAACACGCTGGATCGAATTCATTCTCCTGGCCCTCCTGAAAAAGGTCCATGCTGGTATACGCGCTCGACGAGGCTGACCATATCGCTGGCAGCGGTGGCCACATAGTCCGCATGGACTTCTGAGTAGAAATCTCGATCCACCACGAAGCACGCTCCGCCCGCCACAATTTTCACATCCCGTTTACCGCGTGCGTCCAGCGATGCCCGAATCTTGATTATTTCCTTCGCAGATTCGATCAGCAGAGACGAGACCCCGACGACCCTGGCGTCACTTCGGCAGACAGCCTCCACGAATGTGGACACTTCCGCGCCGAGTCCCACATCGATCACCTCGATCCCCGAGGCCCGGAGGAATGTCCCCACCATCTCCCGACCGAGGCTGTGATAGTCGCCGCGTGCATTTCCGATGACCACCTTCATTCCAGATTTAGGTTGCTTGTCGATTTTTCCATCAAGATGTTCGAGGGCAGCTTCGATGGCGAGGAAGTTCAAATAGTAGTCGCCCACCGAGACGTGCTTGTATTTCTGGCGCATGTTCGCTACCTGCACCGCCTTACCGACGGCGTCCAGGCATACGACCGGCGAATGTCCGGCTGCCATGAGCTTGTCGAGCACTGTCCCAATTGGAACCTGGTCTCCGCGCGTCAATTGCTCGGCAAAATGATCCACGAAATGTTCCATGGAACCCGTCGAAACTCCGGGTTTTCCGGTAGATTTTCCGGGTGTACCGGTGGCGGACCGGGTGGATGGTACCACCTTGCGGGCTGCGGTATGGATGCTCTGCAGGTTGCGGTCGATATTCTCTGCGGACACCTTGACCATCTGGTTGTGACCGATTGCTTCGCGTGCTTTTTCCAGCGGGTCGAGAAATTGATCGAGCTGATCCACCACGCGGGGAAGCGTTTCTCCATCCTTCAGGAGCTGCTCGTTCGTGACGATCATGTCTCGAACCGCGGATTCCTGGTCCTTGTTGCGATGTGTCTCTTCGTTGATCAGGGTGTTGGCTTCTGTGACGAAGGTTGCAATCTCGCGAACAGCCAGCTGAATCGAGTCGGACTCTGCCCGGATGAGCTTTGCCAGTTTTCCGACTTCCTCACTGACGACCGCGAACCCCAGCCCATGCTCACCAGCCCTGGCTGCTTCTATCCGTGCATTCAATGCCAGAAGCGCCGTCTGACCCGCGAACCCTTCAATCGTGTCCGCCACGGTTTCGATGTTCTGGCTGGCTGTGTGTAACTGCCCGAATGTTGTGTGTAATCGTCCAAACGCACCGATCGAATCCACCAGCACCTTCTGAGTACGGTTGCAGGCGGTCAGCGATGCCTGGCAGCCATCCGCCACCGCGCCAGCCACGCGCGTCAGCTCGGAATTTACCTGCGCGAAGGCAGCGTCCAGACCGTCGCTGTCGATCGGTTTCAGGCAGTCTGCGATGGCATTGGAGGAGGCGAGGATGTCGTGTGCATAGTTGATCTGGTGGTACAGTTCTCTCGCCACTTGGTCAAAAGTTTTGGCCACACCATCGGCAGAACTCGTTGAATCACGGGTTGAGGAAGAAGGTGGGGTACTCGCGGTGATGGGTGAAACCGCAGGTGCTCGTACAACGGGACGGGCATCCTGTGTTGGTGACAGTTTTGGAGAAACCGTGGGCATTGACGCGCTCCGGACACGCGACGCATGCATTTGACAGCATGGAACGACGCGTAGATTGTGGCGTGCATCCACCACCCTGGGGACGCCGCCGACCAGTCCCTGCCATCGGAAAGTGAACCCGCGAGCATAAGCAACAGCTCCCCAGATTCTGTGGCGTGGCCCGATAACTCCGAATGTGTGGTGTGAACCACTCAAATGCGTGGCGTGAACCGCTCAGACGTGTGGTATTGACCGCTCAGGCGTGTGGCGTGGACCGCTCAGATGTGTGGTGTGGACACTCAAATCGCACGTCTCAACCCGTCTGTACGTCAGGGAATCCTGTGGGGCAGGTTATGGCCCGTCCCACAGGATTCCGGCGTATTGAGCTTCCCTTGACCAAATCTGGTCGATTATCCGGTACTATTGCCCGCCCGTTGCGGTTTGCAGTATGACGTTGACGGTGGTGTTGGTAACGGTTGTCCCGCTCACAACAAGCAACGCTCCCACCGTCACGATATCAGGCAGACCATCGTTGTTGAGGTCGATCACGTCGAACTCCACAACGCCTCCCATCGGGTCAAACCCGAAATTCTGAATCTCCTTAAACGCACCCGTACCGTCGCCGTAGAGAATGACCGGAGGATCGGACGCAACGGATTTGGAGACGATATCGAGATTGCCGTCGCCGTCCATATCGACGATTTCAAAAATGTTCCCCGGAGCGTCTTCAATGGTAAGCAATGTATCGAACGAACGATCGCCGTTTGCGAGAAAGATATTGACCGTTCCGAAGGAATCGCCAATGACCAGGTCCAAATCTCCGTCGCCATTGATGTCAGCCGAGTCGACCAAACGAGGAGCGAGTACCGTATCAACCGTTAGCTGGCTTCCGAAACTCGCATCGCCAGCACCATACAGAACGGCTGCCTGATTCAATCCTGTCCCCGAGGAGTCGGATGTTAAGCTCAGGATGATATCCAGATTTCCGTCGGCATCCATGTCAGCCAGTGCAATATCGCTTGAATTCGCAGGCAGATCCATCGTCGATGGCGTCCCAAACCTGGCACCGCCGGCACCGAGCAGGATGTCGAGCTGGTCAGTATCCACTTCCGAATCCATGACCAGCAGGTCCAGGGTTCCGTCATTGTTGACGTCTCCGATTTCCACCTCTGTGGGGCGATCCGTCGATACCGAAATCAAACCGCCCTGGCTTGTGAAGGTACCACCATCATTGACAAAAACCCATATCCCACCTGCTGTAAGAACTGTATCACCGTCATGGTCACCACTGTCAGCCACCACAAGGTCCAGATCACCGTCTCCGTCAAGATCGGCTGATTTGATTTGCGCCACATCGAGCACGTCGTTTCCTCCGGAAATGATTGCCTCCAAGGGAAACGCACCACTGCCATCGTTGGCCAATAGATAAATCGTCCCCTTGTCGGGATTCGTGGCAGCGGCGGTGACAACATCGGCAAACCCGTCCTGATTGAAATCCCCGGTTGCCAATACAAACGCTGAAATAACGCTAAAACCTGCCTCTGCGCTGAATGCAAGACGCTCTACCTCTGTCGGGTTGCCAGCGTCGTCCGGACCCCCCACGTCGTCATTTCCAGCCACGTCGTCTGAACCGCCCACATCGTCATTGCCAGCCATGTCGTCATTGCCAACCATGTCATCCGCAGGCGGCGTGGTAGTCCCACCGCTCACGGACATGCAACCAGGCAATACCGCAACCATCATCGTCAACCCCAGTACCCACAACGTCTTACAGGAAACGGAATTCATCCACATACTCCTTGAAAAGTTAAGTTTTAAGGTTCTCCTCCGAATTAGTTACTGGCGTATTTTCCTGGCAATGCCTGTTTGACTTTGAGTGCGAAGTATTCGAGATCGTGGAAGCCGTAGGCGATGCGTTTGATGACTTTGATCTTGTTGTTGACGC
>JAJRYY010000173.1 GCA_024275565.1 Planctomycetota bacterium | reverse complement strand
CGTCCCATTCTGAGGAACTGGTCGTCGTGGCTTGTGGTTGTCATGAGGTGCCGGTAGTCGTAGTTGCCATTGGTGGGATCGTTGATCCCGTTTGCATCGACCCATGGGATCCAGGTGTTGGTGAGTTCTGTACCCATTCCGTCCAGGTCGCCGTTGCTACCGGTCGAGATAGGCCACCATCTAGGCGACAACTCCTCGTCACCGCCCAGGAAGTTGATCGCGTCGGCACCGGTGACGCCGCCATCAAAAAATGAGCCGTAAAGAGTCTTCGCCAGATCGCCGCCGATTGGTTCGAGATCGCTGTCAACATCTATCGGGCGATTCTGCATCTGTGAGATCGGCAGTTCACGCGGCGGCAGCAGAAACCTTCTACGCAGGGTCGATTCTTCGACCTCCGCGAAGTACGGACCGCCGAGTTGGTCGCCTTCACCGGTCACAGGATCCCCATCGATGATCTGAGCGATGAGCGTGTTGTGGGCCTGGTTGATATTGACCATCCCACCATGCGGGATCGTGCGGATTCCGTAGAATAAATCGTTGCTGCTCTCGATATTGTCGTTGTCCTCACGCATGGAGGCAGACAACTCGCGACGCATCGAGACCGGGTAGCGTTTCGGGTCGAGGCGGTAGGTGTAGCAGTCCCAGACGCCATCGCCATCTGCATCGCGGCGGATGATTTGAGGGTCACTTCCGGTCAATCGAGTTTCGGCCTCGATAAATTCGTCTTCCTGCTCTGCCTGTCCAAAGATGGTATTGAGTCCGCTAAGAGCGTGGGGATCACCGAGTGGATTGTCCACGTGTACGAGCTGTATCGCGTTGAGACCAGAACCGAGTGCGTCGATGCGTGGTGTGGAATTGCGCGTAAGCTCCAGATCTGAGGATGCGAAAAAGTACCATGCGGTCTGATTAAATGCAGGACCTTCGAACGGATCGATCGACGCGATGAGCGGATTGACGCCAGCCTGCTCGCCATAGGTGTCGCGGCCGATCGGGTCCACGCCCGACTGCGTCATGTCGTTGTTGTAGGGCAGACCGTCGTTTCCGAGGAAGTTCTTCACGAGTTCGGTGTTGACTTCGCCCATGAGGCGGTCGATGAGCAACTCCTGCTGACTGGCGCGGGCTGCACCTTGTAGCGACTTGCTCTCGAATGTCACCGTGGACAGAAGCGAGGCACCGACGACGAACAACATCCCCAGCAGGGCGACGACCATCACGAGGACGGTCGCCCGGCGACGCGGCTTCGCGTTGCTCAGTGGGAAGCGGTTCCACTCCAATTGTTCTGTATATCTACGCATCACGGTGTCCAAATGTCCTTTTTCAGCTTCCAATCAGCTTCCAACAGCTTCCTTCCTGCGATCAGAGCGAGCGAGCAGGCCGGTTATCTGGACCTGCCATTTCGTTGGCACCCCTATTGTTCGGGCACACCAAGGTGTCAGTCAACACTCAAAAAGCCCGTCAACACCTAAAAATCATGGTTTTTGGTGTTCATAATCAGGAAAATCGGCCCGATCGGTCCATGTTATGTCCATCTTCAGCAATTGGAAGCTAATTTTGGCCTATGGGCAGGATCATGACGTGTCGTTGTGGTCTGTCCATGGTGCCTGCGCTGTCGAAAAGGTCGATGGTGATGCGAATCGCGACGGGGAAAAAGGGGTCCGGATCGCCGGGTATGGCGTCCGGGTTGGCTGGGTCTCTTGGGAAGAATATGTGGGTTTGGTTGTCGACCACGTGGGGCTGACCCAGGACTGCCTGCCTTCCAACCCGCTCCGTTGTTGGTGGGCCGAACAGGCTGCGCATCTTGCCCAGTAGTATGTCGATGCCTTGGCCTTGTGAATTGTTGTCCAATTCCTCGAGAAGCTCCACGATGGGGATGTTTGCACCACCCGTTAAAACCGGGATGAGTGGATCGACCCAGATGATCTCTTTCTGGCCTCTGAGCGATGGGTCTGAGAGCGCCCACTCGACCTTGAAGGATGCACAGTTCGGGAGGAAGTAGTGGCCTAGCCGGGTTCTCAGCGATACGGGGGGCTGTGGATCGAGCTGGCTTCTTCTCAGCCAGTCTGAAATCTGCTGGTTCGTTGCCTCCATGTTCAGGACACTGTCCTGGTAGAACGACGGTACGGGGACGCCGTTTTGGTCATCAGGGTTGCGGATGAAGTCGAGTTCGCCTGTGATTAAAGTGTCGCTGACGTTTTGTTCGTGTGGGCTGGAGGGTAGATCGCCCACTGTGAGCGCCAGCAAGGGGTCTAACAGGTTGAGGACGAAATTTCCCGGGGCGTCGATGATTGCGATGGCGCGGCGTGCGAGGTGCCATTCCTCAGCCGGCAGCCAGCGGTGGAAAGGTGCATCCTCGCCATCGATCTGGAAAAATTGCTCAACGCCAGACCCGAGGATATTGCGGTCGGGAAACTCCAGGGGCGGGGATGCCCATGGATTGGCAGGGTCGGTTGAAAGGTCGCCGAGGTTTGCGTGTCCGTAGACGACCATGGCGAGGTTGGATCGAATTTTCGGTTCGAGGGAGCTTCGTGCAGGGTTGCTGGTGAAGAAGAGGAGCATGTCCGCCCGTGGCTGAACGGGTAATTCTGTGGTGGGGTCGTAGCGTTCGGGGTCGTTCTCGAAGATGTATCCCGTGATTGGGTTTTCGTCGCCACCGTTATCGGATGTGTCTGATTCCTGTGCTGCGCGGGTCCAGTATGCATCCACTGGCTGGGTGCGGATGATGAGCATGGATCGTTGTGGATCGATGCCGGCCAGGTCGTTGCGAAGGGTCAACTCGAGGTTTCGTATGGCTTGAGAGGTGTCAATGAGTGCGCTGGCCTGATTTGTGGATTCGATGGAGAGCGTGAATATCTGCCCAGCCAATGCCATCATGACGATGAGGATCGCGATGGAGACGACAAGCTCTACGAGTGAAAACCCGCTTTTGAGGCTGTTACGGGGGTTTTGGGACCGTTGATGAGGATCCGCCTTGCCGCGTGGCTGAGATGCACAGCCGCGTGGCTGAGATGCACAGCCGCGTGGCTGAGATGCATAGCCTTGTGGTTGAGGGGCCTTGCCTCGTGATTGAGGGGCATCGCCGCGTGGCTGGGGTGCCAGGATGATTGAATGGAGTTTTTCTGCGTTCATATGTACACAGTATCCCCCCAACCCAAGTGTCGGTCCAGCTATTGATTTTGCTTAATCTGCTGCGGATGGGGGGGAGTGGTTGTGGGATTGTGTAGTGGTATGACTGACAGGCGTGGATCAATATCTGTTGTAGCGTACGCCATTTGTATCTTTTTGTCCGTTCTTCAGGTTGGCGCGGATTTCGCCGGTATCTTCGTCGTACCACCACCCACCATTGTTCTTTGCACCGGGTTTGTTGCCGTCGATGGCGGCGGTTTTGCCCTGATTCTTGCCAACTGGTAGCGGGGGCATTCTTGCGATGTAGGGTCCGAATATATGGGTGGCGGTTCTGGTGGTGCTGTCATCGCCATCGATGTCTGTGTACCGCGTCATCTGTTTTGCGAATTTGCCTTTCTTGTCTGGATAAGTGCCGCCATGCTCAGCGGCGTACATATCGATGGCTGATCTGAGCACGAGGAGGTCGGCTTCGAGGACAGTATCGCCAGCATTGTTTCCAGCGACGGAGATGCGAGGGACCGCGACTGCAGCGATGATTCCGATAATCACGATGACAATGACGAGTTCTACGAGTGAAAATGCGCAGTGGCGTTGTCGCCACTGTGATGTGGGTTCTCGTATCAGCATCATATTGTAGCTGTTCGGGTATTTGTCTCTGTGGGGTTCGGTTTTGCGGGCGATTTCCGTTTGGATTGGCCGTTTTTGCGCGTTTTTGGTTGAATCACGGTTTTGGGTGTTTTTTGAGGAAGCTGACGATTGCTTTGAGGGTGGGGGGGGAGAGGTGGTGCTCGATGCCTTCGGCGTCTGCTTCTGCGTCATTGGGCGGGACGCCGATGGCGATCAGGAATTCAAGTATGAGTGTATGTCGCTCTCTTGCGGCGGTAGCGAGGCGTTTGCCTTTGGGGGTCAGAAATATTGACCTGTAGGGTTCTGCGGTGACGAGGCTGTCGCGTTTGAGGCGGCGGATGGTGTTTGCGACAGTGACGTGACTTACGCCGAGTTTTGCTGCGATATCGACTGCGCGTGCTTCGCCTGTCTGGGTGATGAGGTCGTCGATGAGTTCGACGTAATCTTCTGCCAGCTCCCTCGCGTGGTCGTCTCTGATGCGCTTGAATGCGTTCGTTGAGCTTGCAGAAGAGCGGGCCTGTCGTCTGGGTTGATTGGGCGTTTTTTCTGCCATGTGGCGGGTACTATAGCCTCGTGTCGCCCCTCGTTGCAACGCCCTAGGCTGGGTGATTGCTCATTTTGATGTTCAGGTGTCAAACATTTTGAAGTTCAAGTGTCAAACATTGACAAAATCCTGCCGATAAGTACTCTGTGCAAAGAAATGTAGCTTATGATACAATATGGATTGCATGGTCCATGGATTACAGGGTCTGTGGATTACATGGTCCATAGATTGCGGTACTCGGAAAGGGCTGATGTGTTGAAATACAAGCGATGCCGGTGCTGGGTTCCAGGTTTTGTGGTGGTGGTTGCGATTGCCGGTTGCCTTGGTGGTTCTTCTCGCGCGATTGGGGAGGATTCTGCGGGCGGGCGGGCGTTCAAGGTGGTGTGTACGACGGGGATGGTGGCGGACATTGTGCGTCATGTTGTGGGTGAGAAGGGCGACGTGGTGGGGATTATGGGGACTGGCGTTGATCCGCATCTGTACCAGGCGACGCGTGCTGATATTGGGAAGCTGATCCGGGCGGATATTGTGTTTTACAGCGGTCTGATGCTTGAGGGGAAGCTTTCGGATGCGCTCATCAAGGTGGGGCGGAAGCGTCCTGTTCATGCCGTGACGGAATCGATCGATGAGAAGCTGCTGCTGGAGCCGCCGGAATTTGCCGGTCATTTTGATCCGCATTTGTGGATGGATGTGTCGTTGTGGAAGAAGTGTGCGGCGTCGGTCGCGCGGGCGATGGCGGATTTTGATTCGGTCAATGGTGATTATTACAGGGGCAATTATCAGCGATATGCGAAGAAGCTTGATGCATTGGATGCGTATGCTCGCCGCGTGCTATCGAGTATTCCGGAGCGGAGTCGCGTGCTGGTGACTGCCCATGATGCGTTCAATTATATGGGTCGGGCGTATGGGATGGATGTTCAGGGGATTCAGGGGATCAGTACGGAATCTGAGGCGGGGATTGATGATCTGATTGGGATTGTGGATTTGATCGTGGTGAGAGATGTGAAGGCTGTCTTTGTGGAGACGTCAGTATCGCGGAAAAATGTGGAGTCGCTGATTGAGGGGGCGCGGTCTCGTGGGCATGAAATCGTGATTGGTGGGAGTCTCTTTTCCGATGCCATGGGTGCGCCTGGGAGTTATGAAGGGACGTATATCGGGATGATCGATCACAATGTGACGGTGATCGCCCGGGCGCTGGGTGGTGATGCGCCGGAGCGTGGTATGTCGGGGAAGCTGTCGATGCGTCGGTAGGTGATATTCAAGGTATATATCAGGAGGATGCTGTCGTGTCCGGACGGTTTGCGGGATCTAAGATTGAGGCGAGGAACGACGATCACGATGCGGAGAGTCCGCTGTCGATCCACGATATGACGGTGGCGTATCATCGCAAGCCCGTTCTCTGGGATATCGACTTCACTGCCACCGGCGGGCGGTTGATTGGAGTTGTCGGTCCGAACGGAGCTGGCAAGAGTACGCTCATCAAAGCCTGTCTCGATCTTGTGCCGCGTGCATCGGGGAGTGTTCGATTTTATGGTAAGTCGTATCGTCAGCAGCGGGGGATCGTTGGGTATGTTCCGCAGCGGGAGAGTGTGGACTGGGACTTTCCTGCCTCCGCGCTCGATGTTGTGACGATGGGGCGGTATGGACGCATTCCGTGGTGTCTGCCGCCGCGTAAGCGTGACAAGTATGCGGCACTCGAATGTCTGGATCAGGTGGGGATGGCGGATTATGCGCATCGGCAGATATCGAAGCTCTCCGGCGGTCAGCAGCAGCGTGTGTTTTTGGCGCGGGCGCTTGCTCAGGATGCTCAGATTTACTTCATGGACGAACCGTTTGCCGGGGTTGATGCTGCGACTGAGGCTGCGATTGTTGTGCTGCTGCGTGCGTTGAGTGCGAAGAATCGGACGGTTCTGGTGGTGCATCATGATTTGCAGACGGTTCCGGATTATTTCGACGATGTTGTATTGCTGAATATGCGGATCGTGGCGGCTGGTCCTACCGAGAAGGTCTTCACCGCCGAGAATCTGCATAAGACGTATGGCGGGCGACTGACACTGCTCGACAAGGCTGCTCAGGCGGTGGCTGGTGCGGGAGCGAGATAGTGGTGAACCGCCGTGCGAATCGATTGCGGATGGTGTGGGCGGCGGTCTGGGTTGCCCTGCTCGGATGTACGCCGATCGCTGATGCTGCGGATGGGCATCGTGTCGGCTTCAGCAGCGTGATTGCTTCAGGTGTGCCCGTATCAGGTATGCTCGCTTCGGGCGGTATCACTGACAATTCCGTGAGCTTTCCTAGTTGGGATAAGATATTTCGTGCGTTGACGCTGCGTGATTACAATACGCGGATCGTTGTGATTGGTGCGACTTTGCTGGGTGCGGCTGCCGGAGTGATCGGTACGTTCGCCTACCTCCGCAAACGCGCCATGCTCGGTGATGCGCTGAGTCACGCGACCCTTCCCGGGATCGCCATTGCGTTCATGGTCGTCGGACATAAAAACCTTGGCTGGCTGCTTTTTGGTGCGGCGGTTTCCGGGACGCTGGGTGTGTTGGCGGTGATCGGAATGCGGCGGGTGTCTCGTATTCGCGAAGATGCTGCTATTGGAATTGTGTTGAGTGTTTTCTTTGGTATTGGGATGGTCCTGTTCAGCATCATTCAGCAGATGAACACCGGTGGTGAGTCTGGTTTGCAGAGTTTTATTTATGGTAAGGCGGCTGCGATGCTTCATCGCGACGCCATGCTGATCGGCGGGACAGCCTTCGCGGTGATCGCGTGTTGTGCGGTCATGTTCAAGGAATTTCGCCTGGTCTGCTTCGATCAGACGTTTGCGTCATCGATGGGGCGTCCGGTTTTCTGGATCGATGTGCTGATGATGGGGCTTGTTGTTCTGACGACAGTGACGGGTTTGCAGGCAGTTGGTCTGATTATGATCGTCGCACTGCTTATTATACCTGCGGCTGCTGCGAGATTCTGGACGGATAGCCTGCTGCTGATGACGGTCATTGCGGGGGGGATCGGAGCGTTCAGCGGATGGATGGGTTCTGTGCTGAGTGCCTTGTTGCCGCGACTGCCAACCGGTGCGATCATCGTCATCTCCACGGGGGTCGTTTTTGCATTCAGCATGATATTTTCGCCGCATAGGGGGGTACTGGCGGGTGTGTATCGCCGATGGTCGCTGTCGCACCGTGTCGCACATCAAAACCTGCTGCGTGCCCTTGCTGAGTGTGAGGAGGATCTTGCGGCTGAGGTTGCGATTCCGATCGCGGATGTTCATGCGAAACGGTTCTGGTCGCGCCGGCATCTCGATCGACTCATCGCGCGCGGATCGCGGCTGGGACTGGTCTCGCAGATTGGGCCGAATACGCTGAAGCTTACCGAAACCGGTCGGCGTGAATCGAGGCGTATTTTGCGAAATCATCGTCTATGGGAGCTGTACCTCATCCGATATGCCGACATTGCTCCGTCGCACGTCGATCGTGATGCTGATGAGATCGAGCATGTGCTTGCGGGGGATGTTGTCGAAGAGCTTGAGAGGGAGCTTGAACAGGAATCCACCATTCCGCCATCACCGCACAAGGCGGATGAATCACGCTCGAAGGGAGTTCCTGCCTGATGGAATGGGACTGGGCGATTGACGGCTGGATTTTGTTTGTTGGTACGCTCAGTGCCTGTTCGTGTGCACTGCTTGGGAACTATCTCGTCCTCCGCCGACTCAGCCTCATGGGTGATGCGATTTCACATGCGGTATTGCCGGGTCTTGCGATTGCGTTTCTCATTACGAGTAGTCGGGCAGCGTGGCCGATGTTTGCGGGTGCGGTCATCGTCGGCGTGATCACTGCACTGCTTACGCAGGTCATCACGCGGTATGGCAAGGTCGAGCATGGGGCTGCCATGGGCGTCGTGTTCAGCATCCTGTTCGCGATCGGACTCGTCCTGATTCGACAGGTGGCCGACCATGTTGATCTCGATCCTGGCTGCGTGTTGTATGGTAACATTGTACAAATTGCCCTCGATGCACAATTTGAAGATGTCCCGCCCGCTGCACGAAATCTCGCTTGTGTGTTTGTGTTGAATATCCTGTTCGTGGGATTATTCTACAAGGAGCTGAAAATCTCCTCCTTCGATCCGGATCTCGCAACGACGCTCGGTATCAATGCGACGCTGATGCACTATGCGTTGATGGTGATGGTGGCTGTCACGACCGTTGCCAATTTTGAATCCGTCGGTTCGATTCTTGTGATCGCCATGCTGATCGTCCCGGCTGCCACTGCTCATCTGCTGACCGATCGTCTCGGCGTGATGATCCTGCTGAGCCAGTTGATCGCGTGTTTTTCCGCAGTGACGGGTCATCTGCTTGCGTGCTATGGTCCGGGATGGGTCGGCGTCGATGCTGTGGCGAATACTTCCGCGATGATGGCGGTGGTCGTCGGATTCGTCCTGTTTGTTGCGATTTTCCTCGCGCCCGAGCAAGGCCTGCTTGCCAAGTGGTATCACCGCATGAAGCTGTCCTCGCGGATCGTTCGGCAGGATGTTCTTGGGTTGCTCTATCGCTGGGAGGAGATGAACGGTGAGTCCGGGCGATCGATGAGGCGTGACGAGGTTTTGACCGTTGTGGGCGGGGGATCACTGCCGACCCGCGCCCTCCGGAAGCTCCTGCGACAGAACGAAATTGTGCGGATGATGGATGGTCGCGATGTAGTCTATCGCCTCACAGACAGCGGTAAGCTGGCAGCATCGCAGCTCGTCGGGGCGCATCGCCTCTGGGAATCGTACCTGGCGAAGCATTTCCATCTCGCCAGCGACCACCTCCACGAGCCAGCCAACCGCATGGAGCACTACATCACCCCCGAGCTGCGTGAAGAACTCCGCGAGCAACTGACCGATCCCAAGCACGATCCACACGGAAAATCCATCCCCTCAGAACCGATGTAGGGGCCGCTGTTCGGACCATGTGCAATCCAGATGATCCGGTGGCTGCGTGCCACTGGTGGCTTGCCCGCCATAGTTCAACCGCCGCGTGCCACTGGCGGCTTGCCCGCCAGTGTTCAACCACACACCGCCCCTGCCCATTCACTCCGCCCCGCCCCTGGCTGACCGATCCATGAGCAGTGAAACATGCAGTGCAGCCGAGTCCCCCAGCGCATCGAGGTCGTACCCACCCTCAAGTACGCTGACCAGTTTTCCTCCGCAATGCTCGTCAGCCACATCGAGCAGCAAATCCGTCATCCAGCCATAGGATTCGGTCTCAAGATCCAGCGGTGCGAGGGGATCGAGTCGATGTGCGTCGAACCCGGCGCTGAGCAATACGAAGTCAGCCTCAAAGGATTCAAGCACGCCGCGAATGTGACGGTCGAACGCTTCGCGATACGCTTTGTCTCCACTGTGCGGTTGCATTGGGACGTTGAGCGTGGCGCCGATTCCTGCCCCCGTCCCGCGTTCTTCAGCGTACCCCGTTCCCGGATACACAACCTCCGGATGTCCGTGGATGCTGATGAACATCGCCTCAGGATCGTCCTCCAGCAGATGCTGCGTCCCGTTTCCGTGATGCACATCCCAGTCCAGAATCAGCACCTTCCCGACACCATGCTTCTCGCGTAAATGGTGGACAGCCAGTGCGATATTCCCGAAGAGGCAGAACCCCATCGATTCGTCCCGCTCCGCGTGATGCCCGGGCGGTCGCACCGCGCAAAACGCATTCGCCATCTCGCCAGCCATGACACGATCCACGGCTGAGACCACTGACCCGGCTGCCAGCAACGCGAGATCGAAGCTTTCCCTGCAGATTACGCTGTCAGGCGAGTCGATATATGGTGTACCCTGCGCACATGCGGTTCGCAATCGCTCCACATATCCAGCCCCATGCCCGCCGCAAACAGCCTCGGGCGTCATTGCGACTGGTGTGATCCGCTGAGATCTCTCAACGATCCCCTTCGCCTCAAACACCTCAGCAATGCGTTGCAGCCGCTCAGGTCGCTCCGGGTGTCCTGGACCGGTCAGATGCCCCTGGAACGCGTCATCCAGCACCAGTCCCGTTCGTTTCACCACAATATCCTCCACTTGTCCTTCCCTTGAAAATAAAACAAGCGACGAGCGCCTGATCGACGCTGCGTCGCCTGGTATTCCAGAGGCAGGTCACCGCCAACCCATATGATACAGGGTGAGCAGCTGCTGTCCTATCGTGTCATGCTCAATTGCCGAGAATGATGTAGCCAACCTTCGTTGAGCTGCCAGCGGTCGTTCCATCGCCTGTTTTGAAACCGACAAGCGTTGCACTCGTGGCGACATCCGTTCCGGGCAGTCCGTACTGGCTCGACCCATCTGGGTCTGCAATCAGCGAGAATGCACCGCCGGTACTCACCTGCAGGAACTCGCCCGAACCGATGGATCCCATGCCGGAGATATATGCATATGCACCATCCGGCGTCACTGAGCAGGCTTGACTCCAACCGAGGAATCCGTTGTTTGTGGTTGATCCGTCTATTTGAGTATCACCCGCAAGCGACGCGTCTGCTGCTGGTACTGCGCCAACACCACTTCGCGCATCGCCACCGTTCGAATCCTCGGAATCGCGATCGACAAAGTACACATAGGTGTCCGCGTTGTGACACTGTTCGCCAGTGGCGGGGTTCTGTGTCAATGTGGTGATGCTGCCGTCAGCGACGTCCAGGAACCTGGCGTTGCCAAACGCTTCAGCATCTTCGTAGAAGATATATCCACCATCAAGAGTGAAGATGTTGTCGCCAATGCCACCGGAATCTGTTGTGTCGTACACGGCAGGTGCTGCTGTTGGATTATTGATGTCGTAGATGTAGAAGACGTTGCCGGCTGAGGCTGCTACCTGACCGGCAGAACCATCCACCGCAATGTGATCGACATTGTTTTCCGGGTTGGTGGTGAAGTAAATGACCATTGGCACATCGCCACTCACGTCAATGACAGCAACCAGGCTACCATCATTGCTGCCTGAATCGTTCCGACAGGCGATGTACGGACCATCTGCCATGATGTGACCCTGTGAGTAAATCCCTGAGGGTGTGTTGACGAGACGGATCTGATTTTCGCCGATGGCTGTTGCGGTTTCGGTCGTCGTGTCGAAGATCGTGACCAGGAAGTTGCTCACAAGCGCAATCTTCTTTCCGGATACAGCAAAAGAACCCGCCACAAAACTGTCACCATCGGGCAGGTTTCGGCCTTCGGTATCTCCTTCGGATGGGATGATGTAATCGACACCAGCGAATCCACCGTAACCGTACACGAGTAGATCGTCACCGACAGCGATGCGACCGCCATTGTGGACGTCTATGTTCGTCTTGACCGGTGTCAGGGTCACTTGCGAACCGTCGTCGCCGCCAACGTCGCCACCACCACCGTCGTCGCCACCAACGTCGCCGCCGCCGTCGTCGCCACCAACGTCGCCGCCGCCGTCGTCGCCACCAACGTCACCGCCACCAACGTCGCCGCCGCCAACGTCACCGCCTCCAACGTCGCCGCCGCCAACGTCGCCACCACCACCGTTACCGCCTCCAACATCGCGACCACCCCGTACGGATGGACATCCTGTTTGGAATGCGAGCAGCAACGCCATCAGAATTGCACACGAAACGCCACTATACTTACGAATTGTCATACAAAAACTCCCTGTAACAAAATAACTCGACTCCCACATTGCCGGAATTGCCCCAACGACCTGAGGCACCGCGCTCGACACCGGCATCTTTATCATTATCGCACGTTTGCGATACGGACCCTCAGACATTCTTGAGATCTATACACCGAAAGCGGCGAACAAAGAATGCCAAATCAGTCATAAAGTGATTCACCCCCGTTGATCCGGACGGGTAGGCTGACCGGTCTCGAATTTGATGCACGACCCCGGGGGCATCCCAGGTTGCGAAGTCGCTCCCGGTTTCCGCTACGAATCCTGGACAGTTTTTGTGGATCAACCTGTGTTCGTTAGTTCTTCGTCCATTGGTCCAGCCATTCGATGACCGTTTCGTGCCATTGGATGCTGTTGGCTGGTTTCAGGACCCAGTGGTTTTCATCAGGGAAATAGAGCAGCTTGCTCGGGATGTTGCGGCGTTGCAGTGCGTTGAACGTCGCAATGCCCTGCGTGTCGACGACGCGGTAGTCGAGCGCCCCGTGAATCACCAGCATCGGCGTCTTCCAGTTTTTCACAAAATTGACCGGGTTGTGCTTCTCGAAGTGTTCCGGATTGTCCCAGGGCGTGCCCATGTGGTCCCTCTCTGGAAACCATAGCTCTTCCGTGTTGTAGTAGGCCATCCGTTCGTCGAGGTTTCCGTCGTGATTGACCAGACAGCGGAAGCGGTCCGACCAGTTCCCCTCGATCCAGTTAATCATATACCCGCCGAACGACGCACCAAGGGCTGAGACGCGGTCTCCGTCAAGCCAGCCATATTTCTTGAGGGCAGCAGCCAACCCTTTTTTCAGGTCGATGAGTGGTTTTCCGCCCCAGTCGCCCTGAATCGAGTCGCAGAACGCCTGGCCATAACCCGTCGAACCGTGGAAGTCGATCATGATGGCAGCATAGCCCGCACCGGCGTAGGTCTGGGGGTTCCAGCGATAGTGGAAGTGATTTCCGAATGACCCCTGAGGGCCGCCATGGATAAGGAAGGCTACCGGGTACTTCTTTTTCGGGTCAAAATCGACCGGTTTGACGACGTATCCATGCACAGTCTCATCGTTCCAGCCCTTGAACTGGAACTGTTCATAATCTCCCATCCGGGTCGCTTTGATTTTATCGGCATTGATGGTGGTGATGATTCCGGACTGTTCGCCATCGAAGCTGATCCAGCGAAACTCGACGGGCGACTTAAGGTCGTCGAATCCGTACACGACACGATCATCATCCGTGGTCACCGCACCAACCGAGCCCCACATCGACAACGGTTTTGCGACATCTCCGGTCGCAACGTCGATCGCGAACAGGGATGCGTTGCCAAGATGGGAGGCGGTGGCTGCGATGGTCCGCCCATTCCCCGACCAGGTGAAGGACCGCACCGAGCGATCCCAGTTCTGCGTCAGGACGCGTGTCTTCCGGTTCTCCTGCCTGCTTCCACGCGACTCCTCCCACGGACGCAGGATGATTCGGAACCGGTCAGACTCGTATCGCGGTCGTTCCATCGCGAGGTATGCAAGCCATTTACCATCCGGCGAGAACACCGGTGAAGCATCCCATGCCTGATTTTTTTCGGTCAGGCAGCGAGGCGGTTCGGAAGCATCGATCGGGACTGCGTATAGGTCGAAATCGGTGGACCAGGCTTCCTCCCTGCCAACATCGCGCGCGGTGAACACGATCGATCGCCCTTCGGGTGAGAAGGTGAAGTCCTCCGTGCCCCCGAACGGTTTCGTCGGACAGTCCGCGTCCATCCCCTGCATGACATCCACGAGCGTCCCACCGGCTGCCTTGCTCAAGACCTCGAGTCCGACCCGCCCCGACACCTGGATCTGTGAGGAATACAACCCGTTTGCACTGCCCATGGTCGACATCACGAAGATGTGCGATCGCCGCCCATCCTTCCAGGTGTCCCAATGACGAATGAACAGACCATCATAGATGCGACCGGTGGTCTTGCTCGACGCGATCTCATCCAGGCGGGTTTTCGTCTCCTCGGGAGATTTCGTATCCGGAAACACGTCCATCGAGATCGCAATGTGCGACCCCGTCGGAGACATCGCCAGGGCGCCAATGTCGAGCGGAAGATCCGTGAACTGCTCAGCCTCACCGCCATCGGCTGGTATACGCCACACCTGCGACGTGCCAGAGCGGGTGGATAGAAACCAGATCGTCTTCCCATCGGGGGACCATCGCGGGTTCCAGTCGCCAGCCTCATGCGAGGTGAGTCTTCGCATCCCAAGTCCGTCCAGATTCACAAGCCAAAGATCGGTACGACCACGGTTCGCCTCAAGATCGGTGGTGCGCCGCACGAAGACGATCCGCGACTTGCCGGGTGAAACCTGTGGATCGCTGATACGGTCCATGCTCAGCATATCGTGAACGGAAAAGGGATGTGTTTCACTCTGGGCAGCGGCCCCCATCCAGCCGGAAACAACCAGAAGCAAGGCAAATGTCAGAAAACGTCGGTTCATCAATGATCTCCTTCGGATAACGGCAGTGGCAACAGGGTCCGGTATGACGGTATCAATGTATCCGAGTGTTTCGCCGATGACTACACTTCACATATCGCCCAGAATTTTCCGATCGCCGAAGGATCACCGGGCACGCAGATGCGACCATCCGTGCGATTCCAGCGCCTGCATACAGACTGGTCAAATTGGAGGCCAAACGTGACATGAGGTCAAGCGTGGTATTCTGTGCAGGAGGATGACGGTGCGGGAGAGATGACGGTGCGGCAGGATGACGGTGCTGAGAACAGTCGTGGCATGGCCGAATCGCCTGCGTCGAAGCCAGAATGCATCTGATGAGAACAGGGTGCATCTGGCAGGAACAGAATGCATCTGATAGGAAAATGATGCACCTGGTAGAAAAAAGCTGCACCTGATCGAAAACAGGACAAAGAACGCAAATCAGGCGAAAATTTTGATAATCCGCCACAATGCACTGGGTAGAGGCGGACTTGAACCGCCGACACACGGATTTTCAGTCCGTTGCTCTACCAACTGAGCTATCCACCCTAAATTGTTGCAACGCATGGACTTACGTCGCTGTGAGCCTGAACCCTGCCCACGCAATGCACCACTATAACATCGGATTTCGTATCGTCAAAGCCCATCTCGAAATTCAATGTATCTGCCAGGAAATCCAAGCCGCTTTCTCAGTGACTGGTGAGGCAGGTCTGCGTCCACGCTAGCCCCGGAGTGTTGCACAAGACGTCCTCCGAACAGCGTGTAGCATGCATGGATGGAGTGTCAGCATGTGACACTGTATAAGTCCAGATCGACCCCGGGGGTACCTCACATATACATCCAATCGACAATTTGCTAACATCCGGCATCGATTCCGCGAGCATTCCATGGGGAGCAGGTTTGATGAATAATAGATATGGTTGTCGACTCATGATGGCATTAACGCTTCTGCTGACAGGATGCGCAGGACCGGGAAAAGCGACCGCCCAGCAAGAGGGCGTGAAGGCAGGGGTACAGACGACCTCCACAGCGAATACCGTGCAACGTGCATCGGCTCGCATCCTTGACGTCGATGATCTAAAAGCACTCAAATGGCGATCCATCGGACCAGCCAACATGTCCGGAAGGGTGGCAGACATCGCTATCGCCCCCGGCAACATGAGAACGTTCTTTGTTGCATTTGCAACCGGCGGATTATTCAAAACCACAAACGGCGGTACCACATTTTCTCCAGTCTTTGATAAGGAAGCGACATCCTGCATCGGTTCGGTCGCGGTGGCGGATGCACCAGCCGACTGGTCCGGATGGCGCAGCGAGCTGAGCGACGCATTCGACACGACCGATCGCGATGAGCTGATCAAAAAGGGTAAGGCAAAAATCGTCTGGGTCGGTACCGGCGAGGGAAACAATCGAAACAGTTCATCCTGGGGCAATGGCGTGTATGTTTCGACGGACGGTGGATCGACCTTCGAGCACGTCGGACTAGCCGATTCGCACGATATTCCGAGATTGGCTGTCCATCCGAAGAACCCGGACGTCTGCTATGTGGCTGCCCTTGGACATCTCTGGGGACCAAACAAGATGCGCGGTGTCTTTAAGACGACGGATCGCGGGGCATCCTGGACGCCAGTCTTGCAGATCGACGAGAACACTGGCGCCTGCGATGTGCTGCTCGACCCCTCGAACCCTGACACCATCTACGCCGCCATGTACATGCGTCAACGCACAGCCTACAGCTTCCAGAGCGGTGGGGCGGAGGGGGGTCTCTATCGTTCCGACGACGCGGGCGATTCATGGAAGAAACTCAGTGGCGGGCTTCCCGGGTCTACCGGTCGCATCGGGTTGGACATCTACGCAAAAGATTCGAGCGTTCTATTCGCAGTGATAGAATCCAACGAGGGCGGGTGGGGCGTGAATCCCTACGACAACCGCAGCAAAAGTGGCGGCGTATTCCGCACAGACGATCGGGGCGAAACCTGGACACGGATCAACGAAATGGCGATGCGGCCTTTCTACTTTTCGAAAATTCGCATCGATCCCGGCGACGACCAGCGCATCTATCAGCTTGGCTGGGGACTGGCGGTTTCCGATGACGGTGGAAGGCATTTCCGGGCAGGAGGAGCATCCAAACCCCACGTCGATATGCACGCCATGGTCATCGATCCAGACGACAGCGACCACCTTCTGCTCGGTTCCGACGGAGGCATTTACACGTCATACGATCGCGGAAAAACCTGGGATTTCATCAACCACATAGCAGCCGGCCAGTTCTACAACATCGCCGTAGACAACTCCGACCCATACCGCGTCGGCGGCGGATTGCAGGACAATGGTTCGTGGATCGGTCCCAGCCGCACAAAAACGCGCATTCGCACATTCTCACCAGGAGAATCCAACGCCGGGATCAGCAATAGCGACTGGACGTTTATCCATGGTGGCGATGGATTCGGCGTCGCATTCGATCCGGTCGATCCCAACATCGTCTACGCAGAATCCCAGGGAGGCCACCTCGCCCGCATCCACCTCGATACCGGCGTCCGAAAGAGCATTTACCCCTCAGCCAAGGAAGGTCAACCGGGATTCAGATTCAACTGGAACGCACCCTTCTTCATCTCCCCGCACGACCACACCGTGCTATACCTCGGCGGAAACCACGTCTTCAAACTCACCGGGCGCGGCGAGTACTGGAAGATCATCAGCCCCGATCTTTCCGACCGCGACATCGACGAAATCCTCACCATCGGTTCAGAGGCGGAGACCCATGGAACCGTCGTGTCGCTGGCTGAGTCTAGACTGCAAAAAGGACTCATATTCGCCGGAACAGACGATGGCCTCATCCACATCACAAACGATGGCGGTGCATCCTGGCGTAACATGACGCCACCCCAGGTTTCAGGGTACTACGTCTCCAAAATTGAACCATCCCATCACGACGCAGAAACAGCCTACGCCGCCATCGACGGTCACCGCAGCGACCGGATGACCCCGCTCGTTCTCATGACGACCGACGGCGGAACTTCCTGGCAGAACATCACCGGAAACCTGCCGGAAGATGCACCCGTCAAAGTCATCCGCGAAGATGTCCACAATGCGAATGTCCTCTACGCAGGGTCCGAACACGCAATCCATGTATCAATCGATCGCGGCAAGCACTGGGTGAAACTCAATGGCGACACGCTGCCCACAGTATCCGTAGACGACCTCGCCCAGCAGCCGCGCGAAAATGACCTCATCGCCGGAACGCACGGACGCAGTGTATACATCCTTGACGATGCATCCCCACTCTCGCAGCTCACACAATCTGTGATGGATTCACCCCTGCACCTCTTCGCCATCCGCGACGCGAAACCAATCCTCTACCTCGACGCGTGGGGATTCTGGGGCGATCGCATGTTCACAGCCGACAATCCGCCCAGCGGTGCTGGTATCACCTATTGGCTTCGAGATTACGATCGCGATTCGGTCTCGATCACGATTTCAAACGCCGACGGGCGAGAAATCCGCAAGCTGACAGGCACCAACGAGAGGGGGCTGAACCGTGTGATGTGGGATCTCTTACCGGACGAAAAGGACCGGTTTCCAAATCCGGACGTCTGGCTGGGACAACTCAAATTCGTCCCGTCCGGAACCTACACAATCAAGGTAACCCAGGGAGAACGCACCGTCACCGGCGAAGTATTCGTCCGCCCGGCACCGAACGCTTCGAAGATCGGAACACCGTAATCCCGAACATCAGTTCCGTCGCATCTAACAAAATGAACACAGGGAGTACCATGATGGCCAATGCAGAAATCGAGCGAGTTGGAATCGGTGAAATAGACCTGATCTGCGATCTTTACAATCAGATGTTCACGCCTTCAAAGCCAGTGGAATTTTTCCAGCGACGCTTTGAGGAGCGAAAAGGCGTGCTGATCCTCGTGGCACACCTCGACAAGCGTCCCGTGGGTTTCACCTGTGGGTACGACCTCAGGCCTACCACCTATTATGCCTGGTTGTGTGGCGTGGTTCACGACGCGCGTCGTCTTGGCGTCGCCAGCCAGTTGTTGGCAGCCGAACAAGCGCTGGCTCGGGAAAATGGGTACGAAATGATGCGATTCGAATGCAGCAACATCGCCCGCCCCATGCTGATGGTCGCCATCCGGCAGGACTACGATATCGTCGGAATCCGCTGGGATGCTCGAAATCAGTCGAATCTGGTCATTTTCGAGAAAAATCTCCAGGACATGGACTGACGGGCTGGGACTGACGCGTTGAGACTGACGGGCTGAGACTGAGGGGTGTAGACTGACGGCGAAGCTGAGGTCGTTGTGGATTGTTGTCTGAGTGAATTGCGGGCTGTGGGTGGATTCTCTCATCTGGCGCGACATTTCACCCGCGCTTTCAGGCCTTCAGCGTCCGATATACATCCATCATGGATGCGATTCACCCTCGACTTCAATCCACCTACGATGCGTTGTCCCAGGATGGGAATCTCGCAGTGGACAGTGTTCTGGTCGAAGCGTTGCCCGATCTCGAACCGCTGATACGGGGCGTGGCAGTCAGGGTTCTGCTGGAGCGCGGGAATGCGACCCAGCTTGTACCACTTATCGGACGTTTCAGTGGATTCGACCCGGAGCTTCAACAGCAACTCCTTGCAAACATGGACGGTCTGGCGTCGACACTTCGCAAGGCGATTTCGTCAGAATCAGACGACGCTCGACTCGGAGCTGTCGAAATCATCCGTGTTTCTGAAAACACACAGTACGCCTATCTCCTTGCCTGTGCGTTGCCTCGTCGATGCCCCAGAACATCCACCGCCGCCGCCCGCGTACTGGAGCAGATGACCCATGATGTGGTTGAAAGATCGCACAGCGCGACGGGGCAGGTTCAGCGCCGTGAGATGGCCAGGATCGTCGCGCATCTTGCAGAGGCGATCAACGAAGCCATCGAGTCATGGCAGTCTCATTTCCGGGGCGAAATTCTGCGGGCAGCAATGTGGTTGGGCGCCTATACGGAAGCAGAGTTATTCAAGCAGGCAGGGATCACCCGGACGCACCTCGTTCGAGCTTTGAATGAATCGCTCGGGAACCATTTTTCGCCAATGATGGCTTCCTATGCGATACGAGCTTTGCAATATCCGGACCTTCGCAACGCAGCCGCTCATCGCATTGGGACCTGCACGGATTGGGATTTCCTGCTCCGCCTGCTCGACGAAGCATGGATCACATATGATCCTGAAATGGCGCGTGCGTGTGGCTGGTTACGCAACTTTGCTCCGCTCCTTGAGAACAAGGATCGCTGGAAGGAGTTGACGACGGATCAGGCGATCGGGGCGATGCGTTTTGTCAGTTTGACGACCCTGCCGGTCGACCAGAAATACACCGTCTTCCACGAGATGTTAGGCCATCACCACAATCCTGTGCGTGAGGCGGCGTTGTGGCATATCACGCGCATGGTATCCCCCAGGACGGACAGGCTTCTTCAGCGTGTTGTCGGGTGGCGAGACAGTCTTCTTTCTCCGATCGCCGCTCGTGAGTTATTCCGCAGAAACCCAACAGGGTATCGACCTGACGAACTGGTCGAGCAGGTTGCACAATCCGACGAAACGCCCGTGACGGTGGAAGAGCAGTTCGAGCGGGCATGGTTGCGTTTTGATGTGATGACTGAAGAGGAGCGTAAATCCGAAATCGATCACCTCCTCCAGTCCGACGACCGATTCGACAGCATCCTCAAGGCGCGTCTTCGGAGCGATGAGGCTGAGGAACGCATCCGTGCGCTCATCATGATCGGCCGATCAGATAGAATCGCTCCGTTCGCCCTGGAGATCTACGCAGCCGGTCATGCTTCCGATGAGAAATCGAGGAGCATCGCAGTCGGTTTGATGTCGAAAATGAAGGGTGCAACTGCGGATCGCATCATGCAGATGGCGCTTCATGATTACGATCAACGTGTTCAGGCCAACGCGGTCGAAGCCCTGGAATCTGCAGATTCCGATCAGCGTTTCAAGCTCCTTGCGCCCAAGCTTGAGGCAGATAACAATCGCGTGAAAGCCAACGCAGTCAAAGCACTCCTGCCGCTCCGCGCACGAGACGCTGCAGAAGCATTGATCCATATGATCCAGGATGACCAGCGTGAGCATCGGCTCTCCGCCCTCTGGGTGATCGAGGAGCTGGGTTTGCAAACGCTGCTCCAGCGTGTCATTGATCTGGCGGCTGAGGATCCCGACGACGTCGTGCGGGCGAAGGCGGCCAAGTTGCTTTCAACCATGGGACATGCAGATCATCAGTACGTTGAGGACGATTGCACGCCATGACATCACAACTTCTTCTGATCCAGGACGCACTCCACTCCATCCAGAAAAGGTTCACCGAGGGCGGATCGTTTGTCGGTGTGCTGGTGGTGATTCTACTGATGGCGGCTGTGCTGCTTGCGTTGTCCATGTTGCAGCGATTACAGACGCGACGCCAGCCGAGCGCTGTCATCAACGATCCGCGGAAGCTGTTCCATACCCTGTTGAAAAGGAAGAATCTTGGTGTCGTCCATCGCGACACGTTGCGGCGAATGACCTCTGATTTAAGGCTGACGCACCCCGCGATCGTACTGCTGGGTCCAGGCCTGTTCCGCTCCCATGTGGATCGCTGGTGCGCCAAACTCGAGTCGTCGAGCATCAGGCGTATACCATCCCAGGACGATCTGGACTCACTCTGCCAGGCGATCTTCGGTCAGCCCATTGACGTCCCTCCTGTGCAGGAGCAGGCCTGCGAAGATGCAGCCACACTGGTCCTGCTCAAGGACGAAGATCCACAAGTACCGGCGCGTTCCTGAAAGCGGAAAGCGTCGGTGCCATCACCACCATCGAACGATTAACCAGTATGGTATCTGGAGATGCAAACAGCCGTGAAGGGGGCGGAGTGGATAATGCATCGGGTGCGCCAACACAATCGATAAACCTGGCGGAAACTGGCGGTTTTCGCGTCATCTGTCCCCTGTTCGGTTGTGTCAGTTTCAATGTGGTCTCCGGTGATATTCTGCCACCGACAATCACCGGGTCATCGCCCACCACCCGACGCCATTCCATCACCCGCTCCATGAGGTCGTGCGCTTACTGGCCTGGAAGTAACGAATCATCCACGCAAACCACCGCACCGCCAGGTCCATGCTCGTCCTCAAATAGGTACGCCAGCGCACGCGCGTTGTTGGATTGAATAAGCACCTGTTTTGATGGACCGAGATCCGCGTGGATGAGGATGGCAAGTCGGGACTGCGCACTACGGAATGGGGGGCTGGCTGTGGAGCGCCAGTCTCCTTCGGTGTCCGCAAGTACACGATCCGCTTCATCGGATGAGTTGAGTCCGGAGAGCAGAATCACGTCCGGATCGAATCGGCGGAGCATCTCGTTGAGAAGTTTCGAAATCGTCGCAGTCTCTATCTCTGGATCCAATGCCCAGCACAAAACGCGAATGGCACCATCCTTCGATGCAACATCGCGTGACAGATCAGGTTGACTGCTGCGCGTCCAGTAGGTGTAGACAATGGCTGACGACAAGGACAGCACGGACACAACCCAGATGGTGGAGAGACGACAGTTCATGACCGGTGCATGCTCCAGGGACAGGCGCTATGACGCTTAACGACCATCATCGACGATGTGATAGTTGAGTCTGTCGGTTTGTGTATCGAGGGTCGCCACCGTTTTGGGAAAAGCCCGGTGCAGAGCGCCCGGATTGATGATGCGTATGGAGCCGATCTGCTCATCACGTCGCTCGTGCGTATGACCATGCATCACATAATCGACGTCTTCCAGCAGCTCCATGCTCAGCGCCTCACGCTCATGACCGTGATACACCGCGAACCGTTTGCCATCCAGCTCGAATCGCAACGGTACGGAATCCGGGACCGCGATTCCGACCGAGTCGAGGAATCCGAGCGTACCCCCGTCCGGAACGTCGCAATTGCCCCAGACAAAATGGCAGGGGCGTCCGACCATCTCCTCAAACACCTGTCGCCCGCAGACGTCACCACAGTGAATCACATGTTCCACACCGACCTGATCGAAGATCGCCATCGCCCGCCGCACCATGATATGTTCGCCGTGGCTGTCCGACATGAGTCCTACCAGCACGATATGATCCTCCTTGTTCGTCACCGATTGTCCGCAATGCGATAGTGAATATGTAACGGAATCTCGTCCTTCCGAAAACTCCCGCGCTGGACGTTGATCCTGCACTTTCTGGCGACTACCATCATCTGGCGACCCTGAAACCTGTCCGGAACCGCTGACCATGATGCACGCACTGCTCGCACAGACATCACTGCTCGTACAGGCATCACCACCGCAGATCGACTGGTCCGAGACCATCCTATGGTCCGGGGGGCTGTTCGTCGTCGTTGTGGTCCTCGCCATCATCACCGCCCGTTACAAAAAAAGACTGTTCGATGAGGACGATTTATCGGGACATGTGTGGGATCTGGGCAAACTGGCAGAATTGCGGGAATCCGGCGAAGTGACTGAGGAAGAGTACCAGAAACTGCGGGCACAATTGCTCCGTGGACTCGGAGTGAAACGCGACCGTCCGTCTGATGGCAAATCGACGCGGTAACTTAATCACCAGCCAGTGTGCATGAAATCACTATTTTGGTAGTTTGTGACAGACATCAGGGCGGAAATAAGGTATGATGAATTGTAGCACCCATACCGGTAGTGACGATAGGAAGCTCGTAGCACCGTGGATGGTTTTCTTGCGCAAGGTGGATGGTTTTTCTTCTTGAGCAAGTCAGTGGATTTGTGAGGCGTGTAGCGTTTCTGTACGACGTGCGGCGTTTCTGTGCGGCGTGTAGCGTTTCTGTAGGGCGTGACAAGTTTCTGTAAGGCGTGCAAGAGGATCTGAATGAACATGTCTGGTACCAAAGGTGGCAATGGCGGTCGCGAACGCCGGAACAATTCCTGTAGCTTTTGTGGAAAAAGCCAGCGCGAAGCAGGCCCGATGGTTGAAGGTCCGCGAGATGTGTATATTTGTAAGAGCTGCGTCGAGCTTTGCCACAACATCATCCGGCAGGAACTGCGAAAATCCTCCACCGCCCGCGCCGTCGTCGGGCAGACGCCCACACCCCGTCAGATCAACGAATTCCTCGACCAGTATGTGATCGGACAGGAAGAAGCCAAGCACGCCATCTCCGTCGCGGTCCACAACCATTATAAGCGACTCACTCACACCGATCAGGGCGGTGATGACGTCGAACTGGATAAATCGAACGTTCTCATGGTCGGTCCGACAGGTTCCGGCAAGACGCTGGTGGCCAAGACGCTCGCCAGAATCCTGAACGTCCCCTTCGCGATCGCAGATGCAACGACCCTCACAGAAGCCGGATACGTCGGGGAGGACGTCGAAAATGTCCTTCTGAGACTCCTCCAGGCTGCCGAGTATGACCTGGAACTCGCTCAGCGGGGCATTATTTATATCGACGAAATCGACAAAATCGGACGAACGACCCAGAATGTCAGCATCACGCGGGATGTCTCCGGTGAGGGCGTGCAGCAGGCGCTGCTGAAAATGCTGGAAGGCACCTTCTCCAACGTACCCCCGCAGGGTGGTCGAAAGCACCCCGAGCAGCAGTACATTCAGCTCGACACCACGAACATCCTCTTCATCTGCGGCGGAACGTTTACAGGCGTGGTTGATATTATAAAGCGTCGCGTTGGCAGGAGCAGCATTGGTTGTGCCTCGGAAAGCATGGACGACGCCACAAGAGCGGAAGAGACTGCCGAGCTTCTGTCTCAGATCATCCCCGAAGACTTGATCGAATACGGGCTTATTCCCGAGTTTGTGGGGCGTCTACCCATCATCACCGCGCTGTCGCCGCTGAACGAGAAAGTGATGATAAAAATCCTCACGGAACCCAAAAACGCGATTGTGCGTCAATATCAGAAATTCTTCGAGTTCGAAGGTTGCCAGTTGGAATTTTCCAAGGGTGCGCTCAAGAACATCGCTCAAAAAGCGATCAAACGCGAAACCGGCGCCAGGGCGCTTCGTGCGGTCATGGAGAATTTCATGATCGATGCCATGTTCGACCTCCCGGAACACCCCAAATCCGGAAAATATGTCGTCAGCGAAGCCATTGTCGATAAGAAGGAAAAGCTCTTCGCCACCAAGCCAAAACGTCGCCGTGAGTCCGCATAACGGTTGCCGGGGGTTCGGATAACTGCTGCCGAGGGTCCGGATAACTGCCGTCTGGCTAAGCCTCCGAATCAAACATTATTCAGTGGTAACCCCCTCAGGATTCAGTGGTATCCCCCGGGATTCAATGGTAAACCCGCAGGTCTTGCGGACCGATATACCCCTCTGTCACGGGTGTCTGCGGCGTGGACTGGCAATTGTGGACGGCTGGCAATTTGCCGACGAATGGAAATTGTGACGAATGGAAATTGGGGACGACAGACAATGGTGCCAGTGAGTTGGCACGCCCGTCCGGGAGATAAAGTGAACGAATGGCCATCACGCTACTGTGCCCGAATCTGACCTGCCGTTCCGTGTTGCAGGTTCCGGATAATGCCCGAGGCAAGAAAATCCGCTGCGGTCGATGCGGGTTGTGCTTCATCGTTCCCAGCGGTGCGCCTGGTGCTACCCCAAAGAAGCCCAAAGCACCGGCAAAGTAGTGCTTCAAGGGCACCAGCACAGCCGCTTTATCTTTCCTTACGATCCTTCGACCGTCTCCAATGCCCGATCGAGTGAGGCTCGGACTTCCCAGTACCAGTCGACCAGTTTCTTGTCGTCTGTCGAGACCTCGCGACTTGTCTCCATGACATAGCGCACCTGCTCACGCGTGATCTTGGGGCGATCGTGCGGGGTTGGATCGTGGTGCAACAATACCCGCTCCAGGGTGAGGACAGCCATCATCATTGGCTGAACGCAAAATACCCGCATTCCGACCGGATTGGTTGGCATGCCGAGGCAGAAGTTCAACCCCGCATCCAGGTGTCCCATCGCCCGTCGCACCACCCAGGTTCTGACCCGAATGTCCAGCCCTGGTGACAGCAAATCTTTCTCCTTCAGGTCAAATTGTGCAGCCAGTTCTCTGGGCATGAAGCATCGCCCGTCCGTCAAATCAGACGGGTGGTCCTTGATGATGTTCGTGAGCTGGAGTCCTCGGCCATACCGCTTCGCTCGATGTATTTCGTGTCTGTTGAGCGTTCGCGGGTCGCGTCCTTCGCAGGCTACGAACAACCGTGCGAGCATGACTCCGACCACGCCTGCTGCGTAGTGACAGTATCGCTCCAGTTCTCGCCAGCGCGTGAATAAGAACTGCGGTGAATTTGGCGGGGTCAGCGGGGTCAGACGCAAACCAGCCGTCATCTCTACAGCACAATCGCGGATGGCTGCTATGGCTGGTTCGGGGAATGATGTCAACTCCTGGATGACGAGATCTCCACGGGCCATCAGCTCTGCACAGGGGTCTTCAAACGGGCGTCCTGCCGCGAGGTTCGCCTGCTCGTTGTACATGCTGAATACTGTGGAAAGGTCGCCCACGCGGACCGGTGGTCCAAGTCGATCTGCAAATTCAGTGAATAATCTCTGGCGAATCTCCTCACTCACACCGGGGCGATCTTCAAGTGTGTCGATCATCCGGCAGACGAGGTAGGCGCACTGGACATGGGCATCTACTGGGGTGGGTAACTCGGGAATCGATAGCGCAAAGGTGCGCGAAGTTCCTACGAGCATCCGCTGGCAGAAGGCGGCTGGACTCTCATCACGCAGTCCATTGTTCCCGCTGTCAGAAGCTTCGCTTAACCCGGCAGCATCCTGTGCATCGGGTACGACGCCACCGGTGTGCGATCCTGCATCCCGCTGCGAATGATCCAGGCCCGAGCTGCCGTCCAATTCTGCTCTGTTGTTCACTACATTACTCATACCAACACGATTATCCCATATCTGTCGCTGACACTTTGCGTCCGGTAGGCATTTACCAGGGGGCAAGATAATCGAGGCTGAGCAATATCACAACGCGGATTCATCCGGACCTCCGCACGCGGGTGCGTGAGAGTTTTGGCGGGGGTGGAACGGTTACAGTCGGGGGCGGTTGTGGTGCGTTGAACGGCCACAGCCGGGGGCGGCTGTGCTACATGCGTGCTTACGTTCACATCTCCGCCAACACTGACACGGCCTCCCCGCTCGCTGCGCAGAACTGACCCGTTCAGGGTCGTTCCACGTGTGTTTTATATCGGGGAAGATCGGGTGCGATGGAATCTCGCTACCGACCGTGTCAACCGCCTGTCAACAGGCAGCCGGGAGTCAACAGGCAGCCAGGAAAACCGCGAGGAAAAAGAAACTACGCAGCCTTGGGCTGGCTGGTCTTCGCCAGTTCCACGATTGCGTCGAATGCTTCGGCATCGTGAATGGCGACCTCGCTGAGCATCTTTCGATTGATCGTGATGGAATTGGCTTTGAGGCCGAAGATGAAACGGCTGTAGGCGATTCCACGTTCGCGACAGGCAGCGCTGAGCCGTACAATCCACAAGCTTCTGAAATCTCGCTTGCGCGCACGACGATCGCGATATGCAAAGACGCCTGCGCGGGTGATCGCTTCCTTGGCTGTTCGATAGAGCTTGCTGCGTCCACCGCGGTATCCGCGTGCTTCCTTCAATACGCGGTGCTTCTTGCGGTGACGCGCTGCTCCGTACTTTGCTCTGGGCATTACTGAAAACTCCTGCTGCGTGCTATCAACCCACTGATTATCAAATTATCTGATTATCAACTTGTCTGATTATCAACTTCACCGTCTACGAGTCCAGCGGCCACGAACTCAGCGGCCACGAACTCAGTGGCCACGAATTCAGCGATCACGAATCTGCCTGTCCGCCCTGTTTTATCAGCAACGTGCATCCGACCACCAGCCACGCCGACTACGGGTACTCTGTCAGCATTGACCATTCTGTCAGCATTGACGCGCCCGCACCCGTCATCCAGACCGTGCCGGATAGCAGACTGTGACAGATTACAAGCTGTGCCAGGCAACTTGCAAGCTACGAGAGTCACAAGCTACGAGAGTCACAAGCTGCGAGAGTCACAAGCTGCGAGAGTCACAAGCTGAAGCTGCGAAAGGCAACAAGCTGCGACAGAACACTAGACACCCAGCATGCGCTTGATTCTGCTCGCAACTGCACCGCTGATGAACGACGGTTTGCGCAACTTGCGACAGCGATTTCCGCTCTTGGTGCTCATAAGGTGTCCTGCGAAGGAACTTTTATATCGCACTTTTCCCTTGGCAGTGATACGGACGCGCTTTGCGAGTCCTTTATGTGTTTTTTGTTTTGGCATATGTATTCGTCACCTTATGAAAATCTATCGAGCCACGAATTCTACAGAGGCCGTTGATAAACGCAAGTGGCAGGAGATGCTGATTTCAGCCCATCAGGAGCATTTTAACCCCCTTTGGTGAAGTTAGAGTGATTATAGTGAACTGGCGGTTTATTTATTGCTGGCGGCCTTGCGTTGCTCGTCCATGGCATGACCGAACTCTCTGCTCGACATCCATTCTGTGCGCAGGTTGCCTTTATCGTAGATGAGGACCGCGTGGCCGTTGGGTTTTATGATGAGGCTGTATCCCTGTCGGTATCCGATGATGGCTGGGATGTCGGCGGTTTGTGCCCAGGCGATCATTTTGCTATCGAGATAGTGGAATTTCTGGTGTGGATTCTCGGCGTCTGGCGAGAAAGGTCGCGGGAAATGCGGCGGAAGTGAACCGTGCAGACGCAGGAATTTCTCGATGGGAACGGCGTGTACGGCCATTCTTGACTGCTCTGCCTCTATGGCGGTGGAATCGCGCTGCCAGACCACCACTGCACACAGGAGCATGGCCACTGTTGTCAGCGGGATGAGTTTTCGGCCCAGATTTGACCTTGCACGCCGCGAACGGTCAGTCACCACCCCACCGGGAAGCGGTTTGGAGGCTTTTTTGGGGTGCGGGTGTGCTGATTGTCGCTGTTCCATGAAGTTGCTCTGTTGGCATGTGTGGTCACTATATCATTTTATCGGCAGGCGCGGAGATTACCATTGGTGTGATTCGAGAAGCTTGAGATCAGGTTGTCATGCAAGCACAAACATCGCTGCCCGATGATGACAATACCGGTTTTCAACCTGTTACGACCACCACGAATATCCCAGCTTACTTATCCCAGCTTGCTTATTCCCAGCTTACTACAGGACGCTGTCGTTGAGGATTCCGTCATCGTCATCGAAAGCGTCGATCGCTGTCTGATCTGCACTTGAGGCCAATGCTTCCAGCGCACTGATTGGGTCCAGGTCTTCCTCGACAGGGGGAGCTGCCTGCGGACTGTTGCTTGGAGGGCTGGCATTTGAGAGTGTTCGTAATTTCGTTTTGACAGCCCGGACGTCGTTGGGTTTTCCGTCGAGCTGGACGGTGAATACGACCGGTCCCACGACGACATGATCGCCGGCAGAGAGCCTGGATTCCTTGACCCGCTTGTTGTTGACGAATGTACCGTTTGCACTTCCGAGGTCGAGAATTTTGAGAATGGCGTCGTCGAGGGTGAATTTCGCATGATGGCGTGAGATTTCGGCGAGCGGGATGCGGATGTCGCAATCTTCCTTGCGTCCTACGGTGGTGACGGGTCTCGACAGTGGGAAGTCTCGCCGTTCGCCGGATTCCTGAAACATGACCAAGTTGATATTCATAGCGTCCCTCGATATGCAACCAAATATCCATTGCCACTGCAACTTCCGCCGGGGCGATTAACCCCAGGCGGGATCTCAGTATCCCGCGGGCGGGCGTCCAGTATACAACCTTCTCGCGATTCGTTCAACGGTTTTCGGACGAAACGCAGCCCAGAATCTCAGGTAAGCGATTTATTGACAACTACTTACGAAATAGTGCAAGAAGGGTGGAATGGCGGGTGCCATGCTGGTCGAGGGGCAGCGATCCGGGACGATTCGTGGATGGAGGACGATTGAGGACGATTCGGGGGGATGGGGGCATGTACCCCTCCCTTTTCCTGTTTCAGGGCCCCACAGTCCATATCGGGTGACCCGTTGCGCTTTCGGGTGACCAGTTGCGTGATTGAAGCCTTGCTGTATCCGAGATTGTTTGACGGTGTGGGATGGGGTGTTGTCTAATGAGGTTATGAGCGAATGTGGATTTTATGTGCATGTGCCTTTTTGTGAGACGAAGTGTGGGTACTGTGATTTTTACTCGGTTCCGCTGATGGATCGACCCACAAGCCCGCTGGTAGCGCGACTTGTCACCGATATCGAGGGGCGGGCTGGGGAGTATTCAGGGGATATCGTGACGATGTTCATCGGTGGGGGGACGCCCACTGTGCTGCCGATTTCCGATTTTCGGGCGTTGTTTTCGGCGCTGGGGGATGTGGCGGGTACGCACAAGCCGCGTGAATTTTCGGTCGAAGCGAACCCTGCCACCCTCGATGAGGTCAAAATGGAGATTCTCGCATCAGCCGGTGTGGATCGCATATCCATGGGGGGGCAGTCCTGGCATCCATCTGAGCTGGAGACGCTGGAGCGTCTGCACAGTCCGTCTGACATCGCCCCTGGTGTTGCGCTTGCCCGGCGATTTGGGATCGGGCGGATCAATCTTGACCTTATCTTTGGTATTCCGGGTCAAACGCTGGAAACCTGGGCAGAGTCGCTGCGGAAAACGATCGATCTTGGCGTGGACCATATCGCCTGTTATGGGTTGACGTATGAGGCAGGGACGCGCTTGACTTCGCAGCTGCGTGCGGGGGTATTGACACCGTGCGATGAGAATCTGGAAGCGGATATGTTCGAGCTCGCCGTTGAGATGTTGCGGGGCGATGGTTATGCGCAATATGAAATCAGCAATTTTGCCCGCCCGGGTCAGGCGTGTTTGCACAATCTGATTTACTGGCGGAATGATATGTACATCGGGGCAGGACCCTCGGCGGCGGGTTATGTTGATGGGGTTCGGTATAAGAATGTGTCGGATGTCGGGCGTTATGTTCAGATGATCGATTCGGTGGGCCATGCTGTGTTGCAGAAGGAGCGGGTGACGGGTGCGGCGTTGGCGGGTGAGACGCTGATGATGCAGCTTCGGTTGAATGAGGGGATTGCGCTGGGGCTTTTTGCATCGCGTACCGGGATCGACCTTCAGCAGGTGTGCGGATCGCGGTTGGAGATGCTGCGTGGGCGGGGGCTTGTGGATGTCCTGGAAGACGTGGTGCGATTGACGGACGCTGGTCGGTTGGTGGCTGATTCGATTATTTCGGATTTATATGCGGACGTACACGCTGCAGAAGCGTTAAGCGATCGGTCTTAGGGCAAGCTCTATCCGAGTGTAGCGTGTGGTCGGAGATCTCTGTGTCGCGGATCAGACTTTGGCAGCGACGGGGTTGTGTAAACAGGTGCGGTTGCGACCGGTATTTTTTGCTTCGTAGAGGGCGACGTCGGCAGCTTTGACGAGGTCGTCTACGAGGTCCATCGATTCGTCCCGTTCCGCGACGCCGAGGCTTATGGCTGCTGACAGGTTGTTACCATCGATTGATACAAATGCTTCCGCAATCGCCTCTCTAAGTCGTTCGGCGAGGACCATGGCGCCTTCACATGGTGTGTTTGGGCAGACGATCAGAAATTCTTCACCCCCGATGCGCACTGCAAAATCTGCGGTTCTGATGAGTTCTTTGACGCGTTTTGCGGTCGATACCAGTACGGCATCGCCTGCGGCGTGTCCGTGGGTGTCGTTGAATTTTTTGAAGTGGTCAATGTCGAATAGAATGACCGAGAGCGGCAGCTTGTATCGTGCGGCGTTTTCCCACTGGTCCTGCAACCTGTTGATGCCCTGTCGTCTGTTGAGCAGCTGAGTGAGTTCATCGGTGGTGGCGAGTTCGTGGAGTTTACTATTTAGAATGGCCATTTCGGCGGCTTGTTTTTGATTTTCGAGGTTGTGGCGGGCGAGGTCGGATTCAAGGCGCATGACGCGGCCTGCTGACTGCATCCGGATGACGAGTTCCTGCGGGTCGTAGGGTTTTTTCAGGAAGTCGTCTGCGCCTGCACCGAAGGCTTGCAGGAGTCGCTGCCGGTCGTAATGGGCAGTGATGAGCATGACGTATACCAAGCCGATATGTTCGTTGCCACGGATCCAGATGCAGAGTTCAAGGCCGTCCAACTCGGGCATGCACCAGTCGGTGACAACGAACTGCACCTCGCAGTCTCGAATGATGTTGATGGCTTCTTTGCCGTTGGTGGCGGTGATGACTGTGTAGCCGCTGTTTTTCAGTATGCGTTCCGCGTAATTGAGGGCAGAGGGGTCGTCGTCGACCACGAGAACGATTTGCTTCTGTGTGTAGTTATCTGTGTCTGGATCAATCGCACTTCTGAGTTCGCAGTATTCACCTTCTTCGTGCCTGGTCGCTGCCTGGTCTGAGAGGATGCTGCGCTGAACAGCCAGGATGACGAGGTCGATTGGGGGGTCATTTGATGGGGGAGGAAGCAGGATTGTTGTGTATGGGTTGAGGCGTTTTGCTTTTTCGATCAGACTGGCCTGGTACTCATCCAGCGAACCATCTGCCAGAGTCTGGGTTTCATTCTGACAGACTTGTGTCTTGCTCTGTCGTGCATTGCGCTCTTGTGCATTGTGTTTTTGTGTGGTGTGCTTTTGTGTAGCGTGGTCTTGTGCAGTGTGGCTGGGGTAGGAATCGATGAGTATGACGTCGAACGGCGCCTGGTCTTCCAGTATTTCGATGGCCTGGAGGCAGTTGTGGGCGGTGTGTGTTTCGAAGAGTGTGTTGTCATCTTTCGCCAAGGCGGTGGCGGTACGATCGTTGCCTACGCTGAGCAATCTTGGCAGCTTGTGGATATTTGTCGTTTTGGTTTGAAGCATGGTGACGATTTCCCCTCCGGTGTCAGATATATTGGGGTCCATGGTTGTTTCGTGCATCGTTGATGTCTTGTCGATGCCGGATATCCTGTCGATGCTGGATGCCCTGTCGATGCCGGATATCCGATCGATTTCCCGTGCGAGGTATATCGGCAATTGGGGTGTTTTCCTTAGCAAAAAGGTGTACTGTGTCCAGGGGTCCGTTTTTGCTGCGACTGGTTTGACCTATAATGACACGGTTGAGGCGTTTTTTGGGGCGGCGTTTGCGTTATTCTGGTCCGTGTATCGGGTGAATGTGGTATTAGAATTGTGATGTACTTTGGAACTGGAACTTCGTTATGAATCTGCGGCAGAAGATATTTCTGGCGATTGTGGTGGTTGGCAATGCGGTTGCGTGGATACTGCCGAGCGATGTTGTGGAGCTGGTTGCGCGTGATAAGCATGTGCTTCTGGGGCGTTATTCCCGGGACCATTTCGGGTTGCTTTTCGGTCTTGCGATCATCTCGGTGATTGGTCTGTATATCGATCAGGCGCCGGCTGCCAAGTATAAGCGGAGGTGGTTTCAGCTGATTGCGGTGCTGATTTTCGGAGTTCCGACGATTGCGCTGGTTGATTTTATGGTCCGTTCGCCGGATCAGGAGCATTATGTCCGGGATTCCGTTGCTTATCACCGTCCTCCGAGCGAGACATTTACCGTGTCGTATAAGGATCGACCTGAAGCGTCTCGTACCCTGCCGAACGCCCGCGGTGGGTTTGCGGATGTGGCGTGCGAATATCGGTCTGATGCGCGTGGTTATCGGAACCGTGATGCTGGAGATGCTTTTGACGTGGTGGTGCTGGGTGACTCGTTTGCTGAGGGGTCGCGTGTGTCGGATGGTGAGGTCTGGCCTGAGCTGGTGGGGAGACAATCTGGGGTGGCGGTCTACAATCTGGGAATGTCGGGATATTCGCCACTGCATTATCGGGCGTCGCTTTCTGAGCATGGGATGGGGATGTCGGCGAAGGTCGTGCTTTGCATGTTGTATGAGGGCAATGATTTTCGTCTGAAACCCGGGAGCGTGGAAGCTGCAGGAGTTGGGAAAGTTGCGGAAGCTGCGGAAGCAGGGGGAACGGGGAGATCTGGTGAAACTGTAGGGTCTGTGGGGGATGGTGGTGAGGGGTTTTCGAAGCGATTGAAGCGTTATGTGAAGCAGTCTCCGATCATTGAGGGGCTTGATGGATTGCTGATCGGTGCGTTTGGTCCGATATGGGCGGATCGTGATGTTGCCGGTCTGGATGTGATGTCCTGGCTGCCGGTGGGTTTACCGGACGGTCCTGATGCGAAGTATTACTCATTTGCGCCGAAGCAGATATTGCAGAATAAGGAAAGTGCAGAACTGTTTCGGATCAACCCTCCCTGGAAGGTGGTGTCGGGCGTGTTGGCAGAGATGAAGGAGATGTGCGATTCTGCTGGTGCGAGGCTGGTCATTGTGTTTGCTCCGACGAAGGTGCATGTTGTTCTGCCGCTGGTCTGGGATCGACTTCCGGCGGAGAAGGTACGAGATTTTGCGGCGTTGCGTGCTGAGGGTTTGCCGGATGGTGAAGATTTCATGGTTGCGCTGCTGAAGAATATTTCGTCGGTTGAGACGGTTGTCGGGGCGTGGAGCAGTGAGCATGGTGTACCATTTTTGAGCTTGACGGGGGTGTTGCAGGAAGCGGCTGCCGGTGGGACGCAGGTCTATTATACCTACGATCAGCATTGGACGCCTCCTGGGCATGTTGTGGTCGCGGATGCTGTGTCCGAGTTTCTGTCGGTCAATGGATTATTGGAGGATCCGAAGTCGTCGGTTGAGGCGGTGGAGGCTGGTGCGAGTGCGCTGGCTGGTCAGGATTGAGCTGATCTGGGTCTTACCAGCGTTTCCACCACTGTTTTGCACCGGACGAGCTTTGTTTTGAACCGGCTTGCTGTTGTTGTTTGACCATTTCGAGAATCTGATCGTTGGTGACTGACGCACTCTTCAGGCGTCGGAGCATCCGGAATTTCTGGAGGGCGTCGTCGTCGCCTTCGAGTAGTTTTTCGATTTCGGGTGGGATCCCTCCGCCCGTGTTGCTTGAGGTGTCGTTTGTGGTGCGTGGGTCGTCTTTTGGACCGGTGGCGTTGTTTGAACCCGTGGCGTCGTTTGAACCGGCAGCGACGGTTTTTTCTGCCGTTGGCGTCTTATCGGACGAAGCCTGGTCTTCGGGTGTCTCATTGTTATCAGGCGTTTTATTGCCGTCAGGTGTGACGTTTTCCGAGGTTTGATGCTGGTCGGATTTGGACCGGGTTTTGCTGCCGGGTCTGGTTGCATCGTGGGTTGAGGCGTGGACTTGTGCTTCTGCCTGTTCTTTGGCTTTTTCAATATCGACATCTGCGACTTCGTTTGCTTTGTCGATGAATTTTTGTCGCAGAGCGTCGGCTGCCTTGTTGGCACGGAGTTCGACCTGGGACGCTTCCTTTGCTGCTTCGGATGCTTCCACTGCAGCGTCGGACTGGGGCGACTCTCTGTTTTGTACCGATGCATCAGCACTCATGTTTGCTTCAAGGGAGTTGCGGTATTGCTCGAGATTTTCCCTCCATTCGTCGAGTGCTTTCCGCTCAGTTGCCATTTCTTCACTGACCCGCTTTGCATCGGCCTCTCGCTCCTCAAGCTCTGCCTGCAGCTTGGCAATTGATTCGTTTGCACGGTCTACCTCAGCCTGTTGAGCGGTGAGTGCGGTGGTCTTCTCCTCCAGTTCGCGGCGTTGTTCTTCGATGCCGGTTTGCTGAGCACCTAGTTGAGCCTGTGCTGATTGCGATTCCTCCATCTGGGTTTTGGCGGAGGCTGACCTTGCTTCCAGGTCGTCGCGTTCTGCCAGGAGTGCTTGCTGCTGCTGTTCGAGGTCTGCGCGTTTTTGTGCAAGCTGGTTGCGTTCAGATTCAAGCTCCTGTCGGGCTTGCTCGGATTCGCGCCTTGCAGCTTCAAGGACGTCCCTTTCAGTGGCCAGCCTGTCACGTTCGGAGTCGAGTTTTTCGCGAGCACCGTGAATCTGTTGACGCTCGTCGCCCAGGCGATCTCCTTCGCCCGAGATGCGTTCCTGTTCCTCGAAGAAAGCGCGGCGTGCTTCGTCGAAATCCTTGCGGTCAGCAGCCAGGCTGTCGCGTTCGGTATCGATGTGCGTTTGTTTCGCTTTGAGTTGCGCAAGCTGCTCTTCCAGAAGCTTTCTGTCGCTCTGGAATCGACGTTGCTCCTCGCGGAGCGCTGATCGCGATTCCTCTTGCTCCTGCTTTTGAGACTGGGTTTCCTGTCGATCCTGATCCAGCTTTTTGCGTCCCTCTGCGAGATCGGACTGTTGGGCAGTGAGTCGCCCACGTTCGTCTGCGATGCGCTCGCGTTCGGCTGCGATTTCGTTCTCTCGTGTTCGAAACGCCTCCTCTGCTGCACTGAGTTCTTTGCGCTTTATTTTGAGCGAGTTTCGTTCGTCAGCGAGCTGCTGTTCCTTGCCTTCGAGGTCGGAGCGTACTTCCTTGAGCTGCTGGAACTCGGCGTCAAAGAGCGTTTGCTGTGTGTCAAACTGGTCTTGTCTCTCTTCGAAATGAGCGATGTTTTCAGTGAGCTGGGTACGCTCCTGCTCGATGGTCTTGCGATCGTTTTCCAGGGTTTTACGCTCGATGTGTAATCGCTGTTCGAGCTCCGCTAACTCCGCAATGGCTGCGTTTGCTTCTGTGCGGTCTGCAGCGATACTGCTTTTTTCGGCTTTAAATGTCTGCTTCTGCTCACGGAATTGTTGACGCTCGTGCTCAAATGTACCCTGATCCTTGGTGAGCTGCATGCGGTGTTTTGCAAGATTGTCGAGCTGCTCTTTGAGCTTTGTCTGCTCGTCGAGCAATGAAGTGCGTTCGACCTCGAGTGATTTACGTTCGGTGTTGAGAGACTGTTGCGTCTGCTCCAAAGCCTTGAGGTCGCCATCGAGATGCTGACGCTTCGATGCGTACTCTTCATGTTCGGTTTCGATCTGCTGGCGTAACTGGGCTACTTCCTGACGCTCGGTGTTGAGTCGGGCAGCCTCCGATTCCAGATGGTTGCGGCGGACTTCCAGTTCCTTTTGATCGGTTTCGAGCTGGGTCGTCCGGGATTGCCACGCTCTTCTTTCTGTTTCGAGATTTGCGTGTTCCTCGTGCAGCTTGCGATGCTGTGCTTCCAGTTTTTCCTGGGCAGCCTGCAGGGATTCGCGTTGCTTGTTGAGTTTTGCGGAATCAGCCTCGATGCGGCGTTTTTCGTCGGCGATTTCAGCGTGTACACTCTCCATCTCACCCCGGGCAGAGACGAGTCCGGTGGATTCGTTGCGGATTTTACCGGCAAGTTCCTCGACGCTTTCCCGCTCCTGATCGATCGCCGCTCGTTCGGATTCGATCTTCATGCGTTCGGCTTCGAGTTGCTTTTGCAGGGCGACAAGTTCGGCTTGTGATGCTTCGGTGGCGGTTTCTGCACTCAGAATTTCCGACTGCGTTGTTCGGATGCGTTCCCATTCTTCTGCAATGCGTTCCTGTTCGGATTCCAGGCGAGCCTGCACCTGGGACAGGTCTGACTGTTGCGTATTCAGCGCTTGCTGCTGGCGTTCGATTTCTACATTTGCTTTGTGCAGGGCTTGTTCACTGGTGCTTAGCTGTTGCTTCAGCGTGGCGACCTCTTCACGCTGCTCGGCAAGCTCAACCTTCTGCTGCTCGAAGATCTGTGTCTGTTCCTGAAACTCACGGGTCTGTTCTTCGACCGTCTGTGCTTGCTCACCGACTTCAGATTTCGCTCTTGCGATGGATTCAGACTGTTTCGCAAGCTCCGCTTTGGTGGCTGCCAGCTCGTCACTGGCGGATTTCAGTTCAGATTGAGCAGCCTCAATTTCTGCACGTTGAGATTCCAGTTCCGCACGCTGCGATTCAATCTGATCACGTTGTGATTTCAGCTCTGAACTCTGGGATTCGAGCGATGCTTGCTGCGTTTCAAGCGCGGTTTGCTGTGTCTGGAGTTGTGCGCGTTGTTCCAGAAGCTCGTTTCGCTGCGCATCTATGTCTTCCGTTTGTGAGGATGCGGATTTCCGGGCAGCCTCGAGGGTTTGCGTCTGCTCTGAGACGACGTGTTCGCGGTGGGAGATTTGATCTTCGCGGTCGGCGATGACCTGTTCACGTTCTACGATGGCTTGTTGCCGCGCTTCCAGTTCCGCCTGTCGTGATTCGAGGACCTCAACAAGATCGTTCAATGCGGAGTTTTGGACCGTGATCTCGCCTTGTTTCGTTTCTATCTGTGCGCGCTGGGCGGCGATTTGAGATTCTACGTCTCGAAGCTGCGTTTCGCGTTCCTGTAGAGCGCGTAATTCCTCTTCGAGCTGGTTCCGGGATGCTTCCGTTTCGCCATGACGTTGCTTCAGTGTGGATTCGCGCTCCTGAAGCGCGTTTGAGAACTGCTTGAGACCGGTCTGCCAGGCGTCCAGATCGCGCCACGCTCCGGAGAATGCATTGTCTACTTCGGACGTTCGAGCTTCGATCGAAGTAATCAGGTTCGAGAACTCTGTCTGCAGATCGTCGATGTCTATAAGGCTTGCGACATCCACATCGTTCACAGCGTCCGATTGCGATTGTGATTCATTTGTCATGATTCTTACGCAGGTGTTGTTATGGGTCGCGCCCGGTGGTCATTTCCCAGTCCAGCACGGAATGGTCGGTTTATTATGACACCTTGCTTGTGGTCCGACACAATGTCTGTGGTATCGATGCCACCATGTCACCGATATCGTGTGCTTTTCCCCACATTTGTATCGTACATTTCGAGGGTGAAGCGTACCGCGAACCGCAACAAGCTGCGGCAAGCTTGGATGGAGCGGAGCAAGGTCCGAATATACCATCGCAGATGAAGGCTGATGGAATGATGGGATGACCTGGTAGGGGAAGATGGGATGACACAGGCAGAATACGCAGATTACGCATGGGAGTCGCTGCCGGCACCTCCGGTGGTCGAACCGATACGAAGATTGGCCGATGAAGCATTGGCGGATTTTGCGCGTGCTTTACATCTTATCCGGACGCGTGCCGACCAATTGTTTGCCTGCCACGAAGAAATTGCGTGTCAACGGTTGCGCATAGAGAAACGGACGGTGGAACTGGATCGGCGGATCGCATCTTTGGAAGAACGCGAATTACAGATGACCCAGCGGATGAACGATTTTGATGTACGGGGTCAGGCGATAGAAGAGCGTGATCTGGCGTTGACGGAAGAATTCTCGAAGGTCCGGGAATCGCGTGAGGCACTTGATGCGGAGCGTGTCCTGTTTGCTGAGCAGATTTCCAAGTTGGAGACGGAGCAGGCATCCCTGAGCAAGAGCAAGGTTGAGGTTCAGGAGCTTCATTCCCGGATGCTGGAGCGTGAAGAGGAGTTCATTGTAAGAGATCGTGAAATCGGCGAGCAGGAATCTCGTTTGCGTCAGCAGGTGAGCGAGATTGAGGCGATGCGTGAAAATATGACCGTACTCTCAAGTCAACTCGAACGAGATCGGGGAGAGCTGGTCAAGCAGCGTAGTGAACTGGTGTCGCGCTTCAGCGCAACGCCAGGAGGGTCCGGATCTGAAGCTGGTGGGGAGGCTGCGATGGAATCAGCTGTGGCATCCTCGCCGAACATGGTTGACGGGGTGGGCGTGGGGCAGGAAGTGCGTGAGGAGCATTCTTTTGAGATGCCGGATATCGACATCGCATCGCCCAAGCCGAAACCCGCGCAGCAGGTTGATAATAACGGAGAAGGCGTCCGTCCGACGGGCGTTGCAGATCAGTTCCGCAAGCTCCGCAGAGATGCGAAGCGGCGTATGAAAGGGCTGGTATAGGTTAGGAAACGGCGTGAGTCCCATAAATTGGAATCGGCGTGAGTCCCATAAAGCGGCTTCACACTGGCGTTGGGACTTATGAGAACCAAGACGGGGATTCAACCGGAGACTGGGGAACACGATGGCATTGACATTGTTTGGTCGAAAAAAGGATGGTTTGCAGGAAGGCGATGTCAGTGTTCGCGCGCCCAAAAAAGTGGAACCGCCTCCACCCGGACCGGATTCGCTCCTTGCGGATTTCGTTGCGTCGCAACCTTTGAAGCACGAAAATGATCCTCTGAAGCGTTTGCTCCAGCAGATGCGCTATGGCATTGTCGCGCGTAACCGGGAGAAGTGGGCCTCCCACCCGGAAGGGGACGCCATCTGGAGGCAGGCGTGTGGTCTTCTCGAAGATCGGTTCGCGCTTGTACCCTCTGGTGCGGCGACCCTGTCGCAGACCCTCGACGAGCAGTCGGACGAGGCGCACATGGACATTGATGTAGAACCGTATTTCATCGCCATTCACCCTGTCACCAATGAAGATTATCAGGCGTTTGTGGATGATGGTGCGTACGATGCTCTTGATCTCTGGCCTGAAGAAATCTGGCCACACATGATCGAGTTTCAGGATCTTTCCGGAACGCTCGGACCAAGATTCTGGCGAGAGGGGCGTCATGACGCACGTCGTTCGCGACACCCCGTGATTGGCATCAGTTGGTATGAGGCGACTGCCTATGCTGCCTGGGCGGGTCTGCGTCTTCCTACGGAGGCGGAGTGGCAGATGGCGGCGAGCTGGCGGATCAAGAGTTCAGCCGACGTCTTCCGACGTTTTCCTTGGGGTGACGCGATGGATTGCACGCGTTGCAACGTCTGGGGTACCGGGATCGCGACGACAGCGCCTGTGGACGATTATGTAGGCGGTGCTGCACCAAACTGCACGCAGCAGCTTATCGGTAACATCTGGGAATGGGTGAGTACAGAGTTTCATATCATGTCCGAGGACCGGACACCCATCGTGGGCGAGATGCCGATGATGGGCGTGCGCGGGGGGGCGTTTGATACCTACTTCGAGTCCCAGGCGACCAGCACGTTTCGCACCGGGCAGATTGCACTGGGGCGGACACACAATGTCGGGGTGCGCTGTGCGCTCGATTTAGATGCAGTACCGTCCATCGAAGATTGATAACGCACGCAGCAAACGGGTAGAAGCCAGGGAACGGAATATACGCAAGGGGAGCTTAACCATGGCTGCGACAGCCAGCATCACACGGTGTTTAATTTGTCATTGTGACAACGAGGAAGATGTGGTCTTTTGCGCCAATTGCTCGGCGCCAATGGCGCTCACATACGAGTCCGTCGTACAGGCCCGAAAACCCTGCGTCATTACCGTCATCGGTGATAGCAATGTCGGGAAAACGGTCTATCTCGGGTACCTCCTGGATATGCTCAGTCGCCGCGCAGGAGACTACGAGGCCGTTCCAAAGGGGCCTTATTCTATCAACATTCAGCAGACCGTGATGAGCCATATTGCAGCCAGAATCTTTCCGCCCAAAACACCCAACGAGGTCGATCAGTGGAACTGGGTCTACTCGCAGGTGGCGGACCGACGCGAGGGGGAAAAATGGTACGATCTCGTCATGCCCGATATGGCAGGTGAATCGCTGGCGGCGGAAGTCGACGCGCCCTATACCTACACCGCCATACGCGGACTCCTGCAACAGTCAGCAGCCATCATGTTGCTCGTCGATGCATCCGTCGCCGCGATGGGAAATGTCCAGGCAGACTTCTTCGCATACAAGCTGCTCAGCTACATCGATCAGCTCTCTGGGCTTCGCACTGGGCATAAGGTCCAGACCCCCATTTCGGTCATCCTCTGCAAGAGCGACTACTGCCCACAAGCGTTCGACAACCCGCTTACCTTCACGAAAACGAATCTCAACCGATTGTGGAACTTGTGCGACTCACGCTTCGAGAACATCGCGTTTTTCGCAGCCAGTGTGATCGGGTCCATCGGGTTTGGAAGTGATGGTGCGGATAATATCGTCTCCGTTCCGCTGCACTCCGCCCCGCGTGGCATTCTCGAACCCTTCGAGTGGTTGCTGACCGGGTTGTAGATTAATGCGGACCAGTTTCTGAAGAGAGTGAGCGGAAGAACCATGCAGGCAGATCGCGCTATCTTTACGTCCGCATCGTCCCTGATGGCGCAGGGATATCGAATCGTAGCAGCCTCCGCCGGGTTGACATCGGTCGAGAAGCGTGAAATCACGAAGCATTCGCCATCGCACGAAGCACTCTGCGACAAATCGGAAAACGCCTCGGGCACGTCGTTCTACCGATTGTCGACAGGACGTGTGTGCGTCTCATACACCTGCCACTCCGGAAATGAAGAGAGTGGTCGAGGTGGAAAACGCGTTCTCACCAACGTCCTCATCCTCGATCCAACCGATTTTGAACATGCAGGTGCAAATCCGTTCGCAATCCTTCGATCCGCCGGAGAACGTCTCGATTTTCAGGCGATTCCACCAAAAAACACGCAGACGCTCGATACGATCATGCTGAATGCAAACGCTGGCGACCCATCACTTGGCCTGGAACCAAAATTCCCCGAATCCTACGAAGCCGTTGACGATTCAAGTCGCACATTCCTGATCGACCGCGCGATCAGCGAGGGTTGCATGATAGCAGTCCTGGATTCCGGCGGATGTGACGTTGTTGAGGGTACATTCCTCTCAATACCCGTCACCATGCGTGTACAATGCGACTTTTCCATCGGTCTGAGGTTCGCTCTGGCGCGAAAATATCGCCTGAACTTCGTCTCGGGTGATACCGGTCCCATGGAGCGGGTCATCAAAGGGCAGCGCATTATCTTCTTAAAATCGTGGGAAGATGAGTCAGTCACGCAGCACGAAAAGTCGCCATGGACGCAAATGGTCTCAGACTGTCGCACACGCAACCTCGTGCAGACCGTTCTAAACCTCACAGACCAGAGGTTCGACGACGAATCGCTGTCAGCCATGGATTCGATCGCCCAGCGACAGATGAACCTCAACCGTCTTGACGATGGTTCGCTGGAATCCTGGTTCGAGACGCTCGCAGAGAACCACGACGCATTATGCCCGATCGAGCGACGCATGGCAGAAAATCAGCAGAAAAGGGCAGCCGAGTGTATTTCCAGAACGCTCGAACGAACCGATACCGACGAACTCAGCCAGTGGATGGACCTGCTCGTCTTCCAGTCGCCACGCTACAAATGTCTCGAAGAATCCCTCGCTGCACTCCAGGCGCGAATCGCAGAACAGGAAGCACCTCTGGCAGGGTAATCTCCGCCTCTGACCCACAGACGTGGTGTCCCAGATCTTCAGCATGTGCAACGATACGCGATGCCCGCCCACTGGGCGTACATGACCCGTGTGATATACTCCCCGCACAATGGAGCGAGATCGGGACCGACAATCAGGAGGCGTACATCTGCGAAGGCTGACAGCAGGACCAACCATCGCAGACGCGGTGCAACGCGTCGCCAGCGAACGCCAACCGTTCGTCCTTGAGAGTGCCGCACCAGAGCAGCCAGGTGGACGCTTCACGATCCTCGGGTTCGACCCAGCCAGAACACTCAGCATGAGCACCTCGCAGGCAGATTGGCTTGACACCCTCAGAATCTGTGTCGGAGAGGCGGACGCGACTCTAAGTTGCCCGGAGCTTCCGTTCGTCGGCGGCTGGGTGGGTTATGTCTCCTACGAAGCTGGTGCATTGCTGGAATGTGTGGTCTCCACAATACCCCGCGAATGCCTGATCCCACAGGTCCACTTCGCTCTATACGACACGGTTGCAATCTTCTACCACCAGGAACAAGCATGGACGCTGGCAGCGGTCGATATCGCAGGATCTCGAGTACGAACACGACCGACACGCCTGAGTATCGAAGATCGCCTGACGCTGCTGGAGAGAGCACTGACAGAAGGTGTCCACGCGACGATCCATCAAGCACCGTCCACAGAACCACCCACCTCAAACATGTCTCGCCAGCAATACGAGGATAGAGTCGAAGCCGCAAAACGACACATCGCAGCCGGTGACATCTACCAGGTCAATCTCACGCAACGGTTCACATCGTCAACAACCGCGTCAGCCATCGAGATATACCAGCGACTCCGGCGATGCAACCCGGGCGCATACTCAGCCTACCTGCCCTGCGGCGACGCGACGATCCTATGCTCATCGCCCGAATTGTTCGTATCTCTGTGCGACGGACACGTCATGACACGCCCCATCAAAGGAACGAGACCCCGTGTGGGTGACCCGGTTCTGGACGCAGCCCGACAGGTGGAATTGCTCGCCAGCGAGAAGGACCGTGCAGAACTGACCATGATTGTAGACCTCATGCGGAATGATATCGGAAGAGTGTCAAAGCCTGGCACGGTGAATGTGGTATCACCCGCCGAGCTGGAGGCCCATCCAACCGTATACCACCTGGTTGGAACCATAGAGTCGAGGCTGCGAGAGGGGTGCGACTGGTCCGATCTCCTGCGTGCGGGCCTGCCCGGTGGATCCATCACAGGATGCCCCAAGATACAAGCCATGCGCATCATAGACACCCTGGAACTCAACGAGCGAAGCGTGTACTGTGGCAGCATCGGATGGATCGGATTGGACGGATCGATGTGCATGAATATCGCGATCCGCACCATGGTTCACACCTCGGGATGCGTCAGAATCTACGGCGGCGGTGCAATCGTCGCAGACAGCGACGCAACTGACGAGTATGACGAAACGCTGGCCAAGGTCCGTGGCATGATAGATGCCATTGGGATGCAAGAAGCAGGGACGCAACAAGCAGAAACCGAGCATACAGGGTCCGCAGTACGGACCTCAGGGGCAGGGTCGTAGGCGCAGGGGACGCTGTGAGTTCGGGATTTTTTCTCGCCGGCTGTGGTATGGTGTTTTGATGAATACTTCAGCGTCGTGGTGGTGGGTCTGGCATGTCAACCTGGCGTCGGCGTATGGGGATGGATCACGCGAAGACGATTTGCAGGCATCGAGCTGCTTACGGGTATCGAGCTGCGGTGTCTGAGAATCGGGCGGCATTGCTGGAGATCGGGCGATTGCCCCGCGAGTCTGTTGCCCTGCGAGTCTATCGCCCTGTGAATCGATTTCCCAGCGAATCGTGCCTGTCCAGCGAGCCTTTCGGGGTTTGTTGACCAGGGCTTTTGCGGGTATTTCGTCCCGAAAAACCCGGAAAGTTCGATCCGAATGGCAGAGGATCGCGAAAATCGATAAATTCTCAAACTCTGTGCCGACCCCGCATGATCCCTACTGGACAAGGGGGGGAATCGCTTATATCTTCCCCCGACCGCTGCACGGCCCCATCGTCTAGTGGCCTAGGACACTGGCTTTTCATGCCAGTAACACGGGTTCGAGTCCCGTTGGGGTCAATTTTGTCCACCCTCCCGGATGTGGTTTGCACGACCGGCCAGGTGCGGTTTGCACGCCCGATCAGATGTGGCGGGGGAATTCGCCGCCGGATCGGCTGATACGCACCGCTGGCGTGTCGATTTGAGGTTGGTCTGGCTGATTTGAAGTCGGCTCGGCTGATTTGAAGTTGGTCTGGCTGTGTGCGTTGATGTGCTGGATCGCGTTTTCTTGCGGTTTGAGCGTTGATCGTCGGCTTCCCCACCTCTGAAGAGGTAGGCCACCCTTCACAGTTATCCTCCACATCTGTTCTCATACTTCAGCAGGTGTCCTCCACAGTGTCAGTTGTCCTTCATTACCACAGTGGTTTCTGTTTATAGCTGCCATGTACTCCTGGGCTTGCTCGGTATCCGCGGGTTTGCGGGTGTGCTATGCATTCCTGTCGGATTGCTTCTGCGCGACTGGGTCGGTATGATTCCGCCCTGGGTCCGCGCGGGCGGGTGTTTTCTTGTATTTTCCATCATGTTGTATAGGTGACATTGGCCATGATTGTGGGCGTTCCTTCAGAGATCAAAGTACACGAATATCGCGTCGCACTGCTTCCTGTCGGTGCTGAAGAGCTGAAACGTCGCGGGCATGATGTCATCGTCCAGAAGGGTGCCGGAGCCGGGTACGGTATCACGGATGAGGAATATGAAGCGGTGGGAGTCACCATCGTTCCAACCCGCGATGAGGTATTTTCCCGAGCTGAGATGGTTGTGAAGGTGAAAGAACCGCTCCGGGAGGAATGGTCGCACATCCGGGATGGTCAGGTTGTGTTCACCTATTTCCACCTGGCAGCCGATCGGGAGCTGACGGAGGGGATTCAGGAGACAGGCTGCATCGCCATCGCGTATGAGACGATTACGGACAGCAATGGTCGGTTGCCGCTGCTGACGCCGATGAGCGAGATCGCCGGCAAGATGAGTATTCAGGAGGGTGCGAAATATCTCGAACGTCCCATGAGTGGTCGTGGGATATTGCTGGGTGGTGTGCCTGGCGTTGCACCTGCAGAGGTTGTGATCCTCGGTGGTGGGATTGTTGGTACGAATGCTGCGAAGGTTGCAGCCGGTCTGGGTGCCCGTGTCACGATCATGGATGTGAACATCGACCGTCTTCGCTATCTTGATGATGTGATGGCTGCCAATGTGACGACTGTTTACAGCGATCGCCACGCGATCCGGAAATATCTGAGGTCTGCTGACCTTGTGGTGGGGGCTGTTCTGATACCAGGTGCGCTTTGTCCCCAGCTTATTACGCGTGATGATTTGAAGATCATGAAGCAATTCGCGGTGATTGTTGATGTCGGTGTGGATCAGGGTGGATGTTGCGAGACGATTCGACCGACGACGCATGACGATCCGACCTTTCTGGTGGATGACGTGGTGCATTATGGTGTGGCGAATATGCCCGGAGCGGTGGGGCGTACCTCTACATTTGCGCTGACGAACGCTACGCTGCCTTATGTGCTTGAGCTTGCTGACAAGGGGTATGTTGCAGCTGCCGCTGCGAATCCTGGTCTTGCGGACGGAATTAACATTGAGTGCAGGAAGATCACGAATCGCCCGGTTGCGGACTGTTTTGATATGACGTTCGAGCCGGCAACGATGTGTGGTTAGACGTGATACCTTGGAATTGCTGACGTTTTTGTTCCCGAGACGTGACCGTAAGGGGGCGTTTTTCCGGGGTCCGCTCCCTTCAGACCTCCCGCAATGGTCGTTTTCAGGGTCATAGCTCGGGTTAGCGTCCATCTGAGTGAGGTGCTGCACCAGAGGTCGTACGATGCGTGTTCAGGCGTGTCATGTGTGCCCAGTCGTGGGTGTTGCGCGTGATCTTCATGCAGGTGTGTGTGCAACGTATGTGTGTGCAACATATCGTACAACATTGTAAGATTTTGCGGCGTCTGCTTGCAATTCATGTCGATGCGCCCAAATGTAAGCCCTGTTTACTGGTTTTCGTGGTATAAGTTGTAGTTCTGGGAGCTGTTGGAGATGTCAGGCGGTAATCATTCATGAAAAAAGCCCTCATGCTCGTGGTGCTCTTGATCTTAGCTTACGGAGCCTATCGGGTGAGTACGTTCAAGTTGGATTTCAGCTCGATGGCTGGGGAGACCCAGACGCTGGCGCGTGGTGATCTGACGATTCCGATCAATGCGACCGGCGAGATTGAGCCATTGTCGCGTCATCAGATCAAATCCGAAGCCAGTGGGGAGATCATCGCAATCTATTTTCAGCCTGGCGAGATGGTTCACAAGGGCGATCTGCTGATTCGGTTGAACAAGGATGAGGAGCAGCGGTCGGTCGATCGGGCGAGAGCTGAGGTGAATCGGACGCGTGCGACGCTGGATTCCGCGAAGACTCGTTTGCGTCGGTTGCAGACTGTGGGTGTGGAACAGGCGAAGCAGCGTGTCGAGCAGATACGTCCGCAGGTTGAATACGCCGCGTTCCAGAAGAAAAAGTTCGACGAAATGATTCAGGACGATCTTTGTTCACCGGATGAGCATCTTCGTGTGACGACGCAGTATGATGAGCTGCAGGCGCGTCTTCGGTTGACTGAGATTGATCTTGCGGATGCGCAGATTTCGATCGAGCTAGCCGAGCAGGAAGTGACGCAGGCGGAGGCGTTTTTCGATCAGGCTGAGACGGCGTTGCAGGATGCTGAGAAGCGGTTGGCTGAGACGGACATCGTGTCGCCAGTGGACGGAATGATCGTTGAGATGAATACGCAGGTTGGCGAGGTGATTCAGGGCGGTAAGACCACATTTTCTGCTGGTACGATGCTTGCGATTGTAGCGAACGTATCGAAGGTGTACGTTCGTGCCCATGTGGATGAGGCTGACATCGGAGTGGTTCGTGATATTGCAGATGAGTCTGCGCGTCCTGGTGGAACGTCGGCGTCTGGATCCGGGTCTTCAGGTGGTTCTGATGATCTTGTATCGGCTGCGCTTGCGACTGGTACGCCAGTGAAGGTTCATGTTGAGGCTTTTCGTGACGAGGAATTTGAGGGTGTTATCGAGCGGATTCACCCTGAACCGAGCAGCCGTGTCAGTTCGGTGGTGACATATCGCGTAGATATCGTATTGACGAGTGAGAATCGTGGTAAGCTGATGGCGGGTATGCAGGCTGATGTTGAGTTTACCGCTCAGGCTGCTTATGACGTTGTTCTGGTTCCGCACGAGGCAATCCGGCGTAATGATGTGGATGTTCTGGGTGTGTATGTTCCTGAACAAGGTGAAAATTCGGAGGATGTCGAGCCGAAATTCGTTCCCTGCCGGATCGGTCTGGACAACGGGATGTATGCCGAGGTGCTGGATGGTCCTTCTGAGGTGGATGTTGTTTATACTGTTTTGCCGAGAAAGACTAAGCGCGAACAGGACGAAGATGACGATTGATATCCGGTTGCATCGTGCTTTGATGTGTTGTGCTGAGATGTATGTCGTCGGGGCGTCTTGTGCGAGTATGCTATGCTGATACAGGTTCGGGACTTGTCGAAGGTGTATCAGATGGGCGCGGAGGTTGTGCGCGCTCTCGATGGTGTCAGTCTCGATGTCGATGCGGGCGAATTTCTGAGCATTACGGGTGCGTCTGGCAGCGGAAAGAGCACATTTATGCACCTGCTGGGATGTCTGGATAAGCCGACGTCCGGGACGTATCACCTGAATGACCGCGATGTGACGCAGATGTCGGACAAGGAGCTGGCTCGGATTCGTAATCGCGAAATCGGGTTCGTGTTTCAGACGTTTAATTTGATCAACCGGACACCCGCGATCGACAATGTGGCTGTCCCGCTTGTGTATGGTCGTGAGACGTTTACGAATAAGAAGGCGATGGATGCGCTGGAACGTGTTCAGCTTGGAAAACGTGCGAAGCACAAGCCGAGTGAGATGTCTGGTGGTGAGCGTCAGCGGGTTGCGATTGCGCGGGCGATTGTGAACAATCCGAAGGTGATTTTCGCGGACGAGCCGACGGGGAATCTTGATACGCGGACTGGCGAACAGATCATGGGGATTTTTCACGATCTGCATAAAGAGGGGACGACGATTATTCTCGTGACGCACGAAATGAGTGTGGCTGCACAGGCGAAGCGGTTGATACGCATGGTGGATGGCGTCGTCGATACGGATACGCCGATCACGCCTTCGCTGCGAAACGAGATGCTTCATAGCGGGATGTTCGGGGCGTCGGTGTTGACGGACTCAGGGGTGTCCGGTGGAACGGAATCCGGGGTATCTGGTGTGACGGATTCCGGGTCGACTGTGGCGGCTGAACCGGGGGTTTCTTAGATATCATGTTTACATTTCGCGTTATCTGGATGGCGCTTCGGGGGCTGCAGACGAATATGATGCGTTCGCTTCTGGCGACCCTTGGGGTGGTCATCGGCGTTTGTGCGGTTGTGTCTGCCATGTCGATTCTCGAAGGTGCGAAGAAGGACATCACGAAGCGTTTCGAGTCGATGGGGGCCGATCAGGTGATGGTGGTCTCCGGTTCCAGTCGTGGGCGTCGAGGTGTTCAGACACGCACGAATGCGTTGGAACTTAAGGATGCGGAAGCGATTCTCGATCAGTGTGATCTGGTCAAGGCGGTTGCACCTGAGATTCAAAACGCTGCCCAGATCAAGTATTTTCAGAAAAACAAGGGCGTCCAGATCCTCGGGACCACGGATGCCTATTACCGGATCAATGAATATGAAACCGTGGAAGGTCGCTTCATACGACGCGAAGATGTCCGTGGTGAGCGAAAAGTGTGCGTCCTCGGCCACAAGGTCGCCAAGGATCTGTTTGGTGAGGTTTCTGCCGTCGGTTACCGCGTGAAAATCAAGGGGACCGGGTTCACGGTCGTCGGGGTGATGGAGAAAAAAGGGTTCCTCGGTTTCCGCGAAGTGGACAACCAGGTCATTGTTCCGATATCGACTGCGATGAAGCGGCTTTATGGCGTGCGCTTCGTGACGATGATTACCTGTCAGGCGAAAAATCCGAGCAATCTCAGTGCAGCCATCACGCAGATCAAACGCACACTGCGGTCCCAGCACAGCATCCGAGCGGGTACGGACGATGATTTCACAGTCTTCACGCAGGAGCAGGCGAAGAAGCAGGTCGCGGATGTGACTCAGATTTTCGAGGTGGTTCTGTACAGCATTGCAGGTATCAGCCTGCTCGTGGGCGGGATCGGCATTATGAACATTATGCTGGTATCTGTGACGGAGCGCACGCGCGAAATTGGCGTGCGCATCGCAGTTGGCGCTCGGCGGGTTGATATAATGACACAATTTCTCATTGAGGCGGCGGTCATCAGCATGATCGGCGGAGCTGTCGGCGTGCTGGTTGGTGTGGGGTTATCGGCGCTGCTCGAACGGATCACCCGCGTCCTTGAGACGTATACGCCACCTTCAGCGATCGTTTACGCGCTGGTGATGGCGGCGGGTGTCGGCATCGTCAGCGGTCTATACCCGGCGATCCGTGCTTCCAAGCTCGATCCTGTGGAAGCACTGCGATACGAATAGTCGCAGGCAGGACGAAAGCCCTTAATCGACGGGTTCGGGAGATCGGTTGGATCGTGGATCGGGGATAGGCGATCGGTTGGATCGGGAGAGAATCCGAATTTCGACTTTCCCATACCGAACCCATACGTTATCTTGACGGTTATGTTCAGCGTACAGATTATAGCCTATCCTTGGGATCTCGAAGACGAGGGGATTGAGCATGTGCTCGATGTGCTTCAGGGCGAGATCGGTGTGCAGGGGATTTCGGTGGTGGCTGCCTCCGGACCGCTGTGCGAGTTACGCGCCCGCCCGGATGCGTCGCCTCGGATTTTTCGTTCGCGTGGTGGTATCTTTTTTCAACCCGACGATTCACACTACGCGAACACCCGTATCAAACCGATCCTCTCCAGGTGGTTGAAGACGCGGAACCCGATCGCAACCATCGCAGCCGCCTGCCACAAGCGAGACATGAAACTGCGATTCATCCTGCCCACCCGCCGGATCGGTCGCGTGGCTGATCGTTTTCCGGTCACGGTTGCCAAAAGTGCGTTCGGCGACGCGTCGGACCTCTGTATCTGCCCGATCAATCTGGATGTGGAAGCATTCCTCCAGGGGCTTGTCACTGATTTGTGCCAGAACTACGCCCCCGATTCGATCGAACTGTACGGGATGGACCGGGCGTTTGAAACCGGCGTGCTCGCGACCTCCGCCGATCGGTACGCATTGGGACCTGGTGGTGAGGCGTTGTACTCGGTCTGTTTCTGCGAATCGTGTCGCCAGTCAGCCACGAGAGATGGCGTGGATGCAGAGGCGGCTGCACGCTCTGCCGGTGCGACGCTAAGCCGTGCGATCGAGAGTGGTCGTGTGGTGGAAGGATCGCTGGAAGACCTGTTGGGAGCAGACCGCGTGCTGGATGCATACGTCGCGACCTTGCGCGATCGCCATATCGAGGTGGTGGGGCGACTGTCGGATGCTGCTTCCTGCGATCTCGTGTTGCACGTTTCCGCCGCCGCCGATCGAAACGCCAAATGGTTATCGCGCGTCTCTTCAGGGTGTGCAAGACTGAACGCCGAGGCAGACATTCCGCTCTCAGAGTCGCCGGATGATGCGTTGACGTTTGCGCACGACGTGGCTGGGCGTCGTGACGACCTGCATTGCGAAGCTCAGATTCCCGCGCGAGAAGCGACCTTTGGCGATCCGCCGCTGGCGGTACAGGCGATGAAACTCCTCGTGGACCGGGGTGTGGGCGGTGTCAATCTGGATCACTACGGCGTGATGGGCCAGGTCGAGCTGGCGTCAGCCAAGCAGGCGGTCCGCTACGCGCGTCGAGCAGCCAACATCGGTTAGCGGTCGATATCGGTTAGCGGTCGATATTGGCAAGTGTGGCGTCTCACTCAGGTGGACCTTTATCCCACCATCGTTCGATCCGGGGGCATGCTCCCGTTCGATCCACATCATCCACCGTGGCGAATATAGCCCGTAATGGTCGCAAGTCCCAGTACGAACAGAATAGCGAATGCAGGGGGTCCAATGATCCAGAAAAAGATGTTGGTCCCTTCCCCATCGATCCAGGGCCAGTCAAAAAAGTAGCGCCCTTCAAGGGTTAGCGTTGTGTTTTGACGCATACTTCGTGCAGATGCGGAGCGATTGTTCGCTTTACCGCCTCCGACGTCTCCCCCGTGAGCCAGAGCTTTGTGCTCAGAACCTCGCTCCGCACGACTGCCAAGCGCGTGTATGGCCCTTTTATCATCATCACCTATTTTAACGCGCTGATCTGGTCCGGTGAGTGTCAACCAGTGCGCGTCGATGAGCGACAGGGTGACTTCGTCGCTATCGTCGAACGTCGTGCTGCTGGTTGGTGCAGGATGGGATCCTGGTGGCAACTCCCTGGCGAGCGTGACCAGGTGAATCAGGCCACCTGAAGGATAACTCTCCGCCCGCGCCCAGGGATCAGGTTTGGAATCAGCATCCGAGGTGATCGCAAGATCATGCTGCAGGGCGTTCAATACGTCGCTGTAGATAGGTTGCTTGAGATGCCCATAGGCATCGGAAGAGGATTGCGTCTGTTGCAGATCAAGCTCTTCTCCCGGCGGTGGTTCGCCCACGAATGACAAGGGGTAGGGAACCCCGGACGAGGTAGCGTTGGTGCGGATATCGAGGATGCGGGTGGTGAACCACAGGGGGGCTGGATCGGTGAAGAGGTCTGCCCGCGCGGTGGTATGGAGGCAGGGCGACAGGGCGACCATGACGAAGAGGAACAGGGTGATCGTGCTGAAGCGGCGAACCATCGTCTGGTGCGCAGCGGCACATGCGCGAAGCACCCTGGGCTTCGCGATCACAGACAGCGGATACAGCCGCCTCATCCATCGCACAATGTTCCAGTCATATGACATGGTTGCCCGTACCCACAGCGAATTACAGATCGACACTCCGGTTAATGCCGCTAAATGATCCCGATACCGCCAGCATACCTCAGGTGACCGGTCCACTTCAAGTTATCTTGGCGGATGGCGGATGGGAACAGTTTTTTCTCCCGGAGCGACATTTTTTTGGACCAGACGTGTATTATAGGCCATCATGGGGGAGAGGCTGTCATTTATAGTCCATTTTGAGTACCATGTCGGCGTAGGGTTTGAATCTCTGCCGGGGCGTTCAATTGATACCCTGTCGGGATGTTCGGTATGGTTCCCTGTCGGGGTGCTCAGGGGGAGATGGGGAAGGGCCTGCTTGCATGACGAAGGAAAAGGTGACGACAGTTCGCAGTGACAACGGTGAGCATGAAGCCGTTGTGGTTGCGCGTGTCAGTCGATTTTATTATTCCGCGACACTCCACATCGACGGTCACCGCAAAGCCCATAAGCAGGGGCGGTTGAGGCTTCGGAGTCTCATCGCCTTCTGGGCAGATGATCCCGGTCCCAAGAAGGCGACCTACGTCTATTTCCGTGCAGGCGGGTTTCATGCAGATATTGGTTTTTACCCGTTCAAATCACATACTTGGCTTCGCTATTATGGGAAGGGTTTCCTGTCGCCGACGATCGCCAAGGACCCGGAGCATGACGAGGATGAGCCGTTGGCCAAGGTAGGATAGACCCTCTTCCGAAGAGGACTGGCTACCTTTGGATGGCCCATGCATTAGATGAACCATGCATAGGGTGAACCATGCATAGGGTGAACCATGCATAGGGTGAACTATGCATAGGATGAACCTTGCGTAGGATGGCCTATACGCCCATACGTTGGATGGACCATACATTGGTGGAGCGATACGGGGCCTGTTCGCTCCCCGGCCTGCATTTTGAACTCATGGGACCAGCACAATTGAGTCCATATTACCCAGTAGAGCTACGCAACTGGGGCTGATACGCATCCATGGACGTACAGCAGCGCACAACAATCCCCGACAACCCGCTGCAATCTGCTACAATTCCCTACAAATGGCTGCAACTCCCTGAAACCCTCCACAGTATCCTGTAAATCCCTGCTTCAATTGCGGTGAAGGCGCGATTTATTTCATTAGCGGGGCTGAAAATTAAAGTCATGCTTTGAAACTGGCAGTACAACAGGCTGACAGCCACACTACATATTGGAATGAACCTTCAAAGTAGCGATGAATCTGCGGTCAGAATTTTCGGACTTTCCTGCTTTACAGTGCCGAAAACGTCGTTTCTGGCTTTCAATCGATATTTTTTAATCAAGTTCATGCCCGCGCTTGACAGAAGTACTATACAGCTATATACCTATAGACGTCTGGATGAGCGTTTGATTTATGGTATCACTAACAAGCGAGTATGCGTTGCGAGCTATGGTTTACTTGGCGAAACATGTGGACGAATGGCCCGTTCCTGGCCGTGTGATCGCTGAGGACACGGGTATTTCCCACAAGTACCTGCTCTCCATCCTGGGTATGCAGGTTCGTGCTGGGAATCTTGATTCGTCCCCTGGTCGTGGTGGGGGATTTTCCCTAGCTCGTCCTGCTGATGAAATCATGCTGATCGACGTACTTGCTCCTCTGGAACAATCCTTGGGTATTCGCCGTTCCTGTCCGTTTGGCAGCGGAATTTGCAATGAAGATGATCCATGTCCCGCCCATATCGGGTGGAAGCGCGTGCGGGAGGAATACTCTCGCTTTCTCGAGGAGACGTCTGTTTATGCTGCTGCATTTGCCGGGCATGATCGAGGCGGCGTGGGCGAGGAATGAGGGAAAATGAAATGAACGATTCCTGTCGCGCGGCGAGGAAGCCGCTTCCAACCTTGTGGTCATGTATTCTGGGGGCTTCCTTTGTGTTGCTTCTGGTGATGTTTCCAGAATCGGCGCGAGGTCAAGAGACAGCTGCATTTTTCAAGCAGAACTGTTATAGCTGTCATACGATCAATGGTGGCCGCCTTGTGGGTCCGGATTTGCATAATGTGACCAAACGCAAGGATCGTGAGTGGCTGGTGCGATTCATGCTGAATCCGCAGGCGATGATCGATCGTGGTGATCCTTACGCAAAGCAGATCCTTGATGAGTCTCGTGGCGTTGTGATGGCTCAGATTGCGGGTCTTACGCGTGAACGGGCGTTTCTGTTGCTGGATTTGATTGAGGCAGAATCTGCGCTTGAGAAATCTCAGTTTGAGGGTGTGAAGTTCAGCGATCGCCCATTTACCGCGCAGGATGTGTTTCAGGGTGAGCAGATATTCAAGGGTCTGACGCCGCTGGCGAACGGTGGTCCTGCGTGTATGTCCTGCCACACGGTTCGTGGTCTTGGATTGCTTGGTGGTGGTCGGCTGGGGGCTGATTTGACGAAGGTTTCGGAGCGTGTGGGTGGTCGCAAGCCCCTTTCTGCGTGGCTGGTGAGTCCTGCAACGACGACGATGCAGCCGGTGTTCAAGCTGCATCCGATTGAACCTGAGGAAATACTAAGCCTGGTTGCATTTTTCGAGGATTCCGCGAAGCGTGTCGGTGATGACGATTCTGTCGCTCCGCTGACATTTTTCCTGATCGGTCTGGCGGGGATGGTCCTTGTACTTGGTTTGTTTGATTCTCTTTGGAAGAACCGATTTCGTGCCGTACGTCGCCCGCTTGTATCGGGTGGTGAGATGAGGACTGACGCATGAGCAATACAGCAGCGAAGAGTTGGATTAAAGATGAAGTTGCGCCCAAGACTCGTGGTTGGGAAGAGTTTTACCGCAACCGGTGGCAGCACGACAAGGTCGTCCGGAGCACGCATGGCGTGAACTGTACGGGCGGGTGTTCGTGGTCGATCTATGTGAAGAATGGCATCGTGACGTGGGAGATGCAGCAGCTTGACTATCCGAAGCTTGAGGCGGGGATTCCTCCGTATGAGCCACGTGGTTGTCAGCGTGGTATTTCGTATTCCTGGTATCTCTACAGTCCTCTGCGGGTGAAGTATCCGTATATGCGTGGTGCGCTTCTTGATCTCTGGAAGAAGGCGCGTGCAGCGCACGTTGATCCTGTTGATGCGTGGGCGTCGCTGGTTGAGGATCCTGAATCGCGTAAGCGTTGGCAGCGGGCGCGTGGGAAGGGTGGGTTCCGCCGGAGTGACTGGGATACTTCTCTTGAGCTGATGGCTGCTGCGAATATCTACACGATTAAGAAGTATGGTCCTGACCGGATCAGTGGTTTTTCGCCGATTCCTGCGATGTCGATGATCAGCTATGCGAGTGGTGCCCGGATGCTGCAGCTTATGGGCGGGGTGTCGCTGTCGTTCTATGACTGGTATTGCGACCTTCCGCCTGCATCGCCTGAGACATGGGGCGAGCAGACGGACGTACAGGAGTCTGCTGACTGGTACAACGCGAAGATGCTTGCGGTGATGGGTTCGAATCTGAACATGACGCGAACGCCGGACTGCCACTTTGCGGCTGAGGCGCGTCATAATGGTTCGAAGATGTGGGTGTTTGCTCCGGACTTCAATCAGGTTGCGAAGTATGCTGACGAGTGGGTTGCGATCAATGCTGGTCAGGATGGTGCCTGGTGGATGGCGGTCAACCATGTGTTGCTGAAGGAGTTCCATCACGAGAAGAAGGTTCCGTATTTCCTGAATTATTCGAAGAAATATACCGACTCGCCGATGCTGGTTGAGATTTCGAAGGGCGATGGGGTACACCACGCGGGCAAACTGCTTCGAGCTTCGCGGATTGATGCCTATAAGGATACTGAGCATCCGGACTGGAAATTCCTGATGTGGGATGCGAAGGAAAAGCGTCCCAAGATGCCGTTGGGGTCTGTGGGGCATCGGTGGGGCAGTGAGAATGGTAAGTGGAATCTCGAACTGAAGGATGCGCAGGATGGCAGCGAGATCGATCCCGAGCTGACGTTTCTTGAGGATCACGATGAGGTTGTTTCTGTTGAGTTCGATGATTTCGGCGAGGGTGTCACGCTGAATCGTGGGGTTCCGGTCAAGAAGATCAAGACGGTTGATGGTAAGACTGTTCTGGTTGCGACGGTGTACGATCTTTTGATGGCTCAGTATGGGGTGCCACGCGGTTTGAGTGGTGCGTATCCTGCGAGTTATGACGAGGACATGCCGTACACGCCTGCGTGGTCCGAGAAGTATACGGGTATGGGGCGTAAGATGGTGACGCGTTTTGCCCGTGAGTGGGGTACGACGGCAGAGCTTACGAACGGGAAGTGCACGATCATTATCGGTGCGGGTATCAATCACTGGTACCACAACAACCTGATGTATCGTGCTGGTATTCATGCGTTGATGTTCTGCGGTTGTGTCGGCGTGAACGGTGGTGGACTGGCGCACTATGTGGGTCAGGAGAAGCTTGCCCCGGCAGAGCCCTGGGGTGCTATCGCGCTGGGTAAGGACTGGTTTCCAGCCGCCCGTCTACAGAATGCCCCGAGTTGGCACTATGTGCATAGTGATCAGTGGCGTTATGAGAAATCCTTTACGGACTACCATACCGTTCCGAAACGGAGCGAGGGTGCTCCGCTGACGAGCGGTCATACGATGGATGCGCAGGTTCAGGCGGTCCGGAATGGGTGGTTGCCGTTTTATCCGCAGTTTGAAAAGAATTCGATTGATATTGTGAAGGAAGCACAATCTGCTGGCGCGAAAGATGAATCGCAGGTTGTGGATTATGTCGTGAAGCAGCTTAAGGATCGGAAGCTGAAGTTCTCTGTTGAGGATCCTGATGCTCCGGAGAACTGGCCTCGGATCTGGTACATCTGGCGTGGTAATGCGTTGATGTCGAGTGCGAAGGGGCATGAGTACTTCCTGAAGCACTACCTCGGGACGCACCACAACAGTGTTGCTGAGGATATGGCGGAGGATTCCATCGAGGATGTCGCCTGGCATAAGGAAGCTCCACAGGGCAAGATGGACCTGGTGGTCGATCTCAACTTCCGGATGGATACATCTGCATTGTACTCGGATATCGTGCTGCCGGCTGCGACGTGGTACGAGAAGGCTGACCTGAATTCGACGGATATGCATAGCTTCATTCACCCGCTGACGCCTGCGGTTCCTCCCGCATGGGAGTCGAAGAGCGACTGGGTGATTTTCCGTGAACTGGCGAAGAAGTTTTCTGAGTTGGCGGAAAAGCATTTCCCTGAACCGATTCAGGATCTGGTGACGACTCCGTTGGCGCACGATACGCCTGCTGAGATTTCTCAGCCGGACATCAAGGACTGGATCACGGGCGAGATTGAGGCGATTCCCGGTAAGACGATGCCGGGTATGAAGATTGTGACGCGCGATTATAAGAATCTGTACAACCAGTTCATCTCGTTTGGCCCGCTGCCCCGCAAGAATGGTCTTGGTGCGCATGGTACGCACTACCAGATTCAGGACATTCACGATGAGTATCTTGAGCATCTGCCGGTGGTGGAGTGGGGCGGGAATAAGCATCTGTCGATCGAGCGTGACAAAGACTGCTGCAATATCATTCTCAAGCTGGCGACGGTGACGAATGGTGAGCTTGCCTACCGTTCCTATAAGGAGATGGAGGTCAAGGTCGGATTGCCGCTGGCGCACCTGGCTGAGCGTTCTCGCAATGTCCGGACGGATTATGAGGGTCTGCAAAAGGGTCCGTTCCGTTTCGTGAACAGTCCGATGTGGTCCGGTCTTCTGGAGAATGGTCGTCCGTATTCTGCGTTTACCTACAACATTGAATGTCAGGTTCCGTGGCGAACGCTTACGGGACGGCAGCATTTTTATCTGGATCACACGGGTTATCTGGCGTTTGGCGAGCATCTTCCGACGTACAAGCCCAAACCGTTACCGACGGAATATGCTGATATGCGCTTCACCGAAGCCGGCAGCGATACGATGACCTTGAATTATCTGACGCCGCATGGGAAGTGGCATATCCACTCGACGTATGGTGACAACGAACGTATGTCGACGCTGTCGCGTGGTGTCGAGCCACTGTGGATGAATGAGAAGGATGCGAAGAGTCTCGGTGTGGTCGATAACGACTGGGTTGAAATTTTCAATGACCATGGTGTGGTTGTGACGCGTGCCGTTGTGAGCGCACGACTGCCGCGAGGGATCTGTATTCAGTACCACTCGCCGGAGCGGACCTATTCGGTTCCGAAATCTCCGAAGCGTGGTTATCGTCGTGCCGGCGGACACAACAGTCTGATCCGGACACGCCTGAAACCGACGTTGATGGTCGGAGGTTACGGACAATTTACCTACCACTTCAATTACTGGGGGCCGACGGGCGTGAATCGGGATACGCATATCCTGGTGCGCAAGTGTCCTGATTTGAAATGGTGATGGTTGGAGTTAATTGTGATGCATGGAGTGAATGAATGAACGTCCGCTCACAGATATCGATGGTGTTCCATCTCGACAAGTGCATTGGCTGCCATACATGCAGCGTTGCGTGCAAGAACGTCTGGACCGACCGCAAGGGTACGGACTATATGTGGTGGAACAATGTCGAGACCAAGCCAGGTACGGGTTTTCCGACGCGCTGGGAGGATCAGGAGAAGTATAAGGGCGGATGGGAAAAGAAGCATGACTACATCCAGCTGAGGTGTACCGATAAAAAGCGGATCGTGCCGAATATTTTCCACAACCCGCATATGCCCAGTATGGACGATTACTACGAACCGTGGACCTACGATTATCAGCACCTGTTCACCGCACCCGAGGGCCCTGATCAGCCGACGGCGATGCCGATCTCCAAGGTGACGGGTGAGCATATCGACATCGAAGCCGGTCCGAACTGGGACGATGATCTTGGTGGGTCTCCGATTTATGCCGAGAACGATCCGAATCTTGACGGATTGAGCGATGAGCAGCGTCAGCAGATGTTTGCGATTGAGCGACTGGTGATGTTCTACTTTCCGCGTATCTGCAACCATTGTCTGAACCCGGCGTGCGTGGCATCGTGTCCGTCTGGTGCGTTGTATAAACGTGGTGAGGATGGGATTGTTCTTGTCGATCAGAAGAAATGTCGAGCGTGGCGGTCCTGCGTGTCTGCATGTCCCTATAAGAAGACCTATTTTAACTGGTTCACGGGCAAGAGCGAGAAGTGCATTCTATGCTTCCCGCGTATCGAGACGGGGCAGGCGCCAGCATGTTTCCACTCGTGTGTCGGTCGTATCCGCTATCTGGGTGTGCTGCTGTATGACGCGGACAGGATTGAGGAAGTTGCAAATCTTCCCGATGAGGAGTTGATTGAAGGCCATCGATCGCTGGTCCTCGACCCGCGTCAGCCGGATGTGATTGCGGCTGCTCAGCGCAATGGTATTCATGATTCGGTCATCGAATCTGCTCAGGACTCTCCTGTGTACAAGTTTGTGAAAGACTGGCGTATCGCGCTGCCTCCGCATATCGAGTACCGCACGATGCCCATGCTGTACTATGTGCCGCCCATGTCGCCGGTGATGTCGGTGCGAACCGAGAAGACGCTGGACAATATCAGTGACAATCTCTTCCACGATATCGAGCAGGCGCGGGTTCCGATGAAATTCCTGGCCAGCCTCTTCGGCGGTGGTCACGAGGCCAAGGTCGTCTACGCCCTTAAGAAGCAGATGGCGGTGCGCTGGTATCGACGTGCGCTCACGGTTGGAGACGTCACACAGGATGTCGCCGATCAGATGCTGCGTGAGGCGGACTGTACGCTCGAGGAAGCAGAGGCGATCTACCGTCTGACGTCGCTGTGTACATTCGAGGAGCGTTTTGTCATTCCTCCCGCACACCGCGAGGAAGCCATTGAGATGATGGAAGATCCACACGAAAACCGCGAGAGCGTTGGGTTCGGGTTCTTGTCCGGACCTCGGAGGGGTTTGTAATGAAGGACGCGTGGAACACCTACGATGCGCTGGCGTCTGCTATGACCTACCCCGATACGGAATTCGAATCCAAGCTGGCGGATTGCCTCAGCGCGCTGGATGAGGCCGACAAGTCTACGCGCGATCGTGTTGCGGGCTGGGCAGAGCACATGCGTGATATGACACCAGAAGCGCGTGAAGAAGCTTATACCCGCGCGTTCGATATGTCTCCTCGGTGTACGCTGGAGATTGGGTGGCATTTGTTCGGCGAGACCTATGATCGGGGGACGTTTCTGGTCTGGATGCGCGGGCAGTTGCAGAACTTTTCGCTGGAAGAAGCGACGGATCTACCGGATCACATTCGGCATGTACTGCCAGTGCTGGGTCGCATGGACGGAGCCGATGCCGACAAGTTTTCCAGTGCTTGTGTGCTGACATCGCTCGAGACGATCCGCGAGGGTCTGAAAGGTCTGGACAGTCCCTACGAGACACTGATCGACGCGATATGTGATTGGCTGGAGTCGCGCCATGGTGCGTCGATCAAAGAAACGGGATCCCTCCCGATACTTAACGAACACGAAGAATTACTCCATGCGGAGGATCTGTAGCCATGGGAAACACACACAATTATCTGGATCAGCTGCTGTTTGGCGTTGCCCCATATCTGGCGCTTGCGCTTTTCTTCCTGGTGACCATCCAGCGTTACCGTGCCCAGGCATTCACATATTCAAGCCTGTCGTCGCAGTTTCTCGAAAATGAACGACATTTCTGGGGCATGGTGCCGCTGCATTATGGAATACTCGTGGTCATTGCCGGACATTTTGTGGCGTTTCTTTTTCCTCGTACGGTGCTTGCATGGAATGGCCACCCGGTTCGCCTCTACATCCTAGAGATATCCGCGTTAATTTTCGGTCTGCTCACTCTGCTCGGCCTGATGAGTACGCTTGTGCGTCGGTTGACCTATAGCAAGGTGCGTACGGTGACCAGCATATCTGACATCATTCTGCACGTTCTCCTCCTGATTCAGGTGGTAAGTGGCGTGTATGTGGCTGTGACGTGTTCGTGGGGATCGTCGTGGTTTGCCGCGTCAGCCACCCCATACCTCTGGTCGATCGTGATGCTGGATCCGGACATCTCGTACGTCATTGCGATGCCATTCGCAGTCAAGCTGCATATTGTCAATGCCTGTCTTGTGATCGGTTTTTTCCCGTTCACGCGACTGGTGCATGTATTGGTGATTCCGAATCCATATCTCTGGCGTAAACCGCAGGTGGTGCGTTGGAATCGGTCGCCGGAAGCGAGGAATTGACCGTCAAACAGGGATTAGACTGTCAAGCAGGGATTAGACCGTTTCCGTGGAGTCGGCGCTTTTTAACACATGAACAGTGTTGCGTAGATTAGGACAGCACAATGGAAGTACGGAACAAAGCCACCGGTATTGATCTTTTTAGTCTGAAGACACCCCAGATGCGTGCGTTCCACATGTCATGGTTCGCATTTTTCCTCTGCTTCTTCGCGTGGTTTGGCATCGCGCCGCTCATGGCCGTTGTCCGCGAGGAATTGTCGCTCACGAAACAGCAGATCGGTAACACCATCATTGCGTCGGTGTCCATTACCATTCTCGCACGCCTGTTCATTGGTTGGTTGTGCGACAAGATCGGTCCGCGTCTGAGTTACACATATCTCCTGATGCTGGGCTCGATTCCGGTTATGTCGATTGGTCTGGCGAACACCTATGAAACGTTCCTGCTCTTTCGCCTTGGTATAGGGGTTATCGGAGCATCTTTTGTCATCACGCAGTATCACACGTCGGTCATGTTTGCCGCCAACTGTGTGGGGACAGCGAACGCGACTTCCGCTGGATGGGGCAATCTGGGGGGCGGTGTCACTCAGATCGTCATGCCGCTTGTCTTCGGTACATTTATTTATATGGGTTTCGTGGATGCGTCGGCATGGCGATGGTCGATGGTCGCCGCCGGTGCCGTATGTTTCCTGGTTGGAATCGCCTATTTCTTCATCACGACCGACCTGCCTGATGGCAACTTCAAGGAGTTGCGTGCCTCGGGCCAGTTGGATGTTGTCAAAGAGAAAAAGACGGGATCGTTCTGGCTGGCAGCCAGGGACTATCGTGTGTGGGCGTTGTTCTGTGTGTACGCATCCTGTTTCGGAATTGAGCTGACGATTAACAACATCGCCGCCATCTATTACATGGACTATTTCGACCTTGGTCTTAAGACTGCGGGTCTTGTGGCTGGCCTGTTCGGATTGATGAACATCTTCGCCAGAACGCTGGGTGGTTTTATCAGCGATAAATTTGTAGAGAAAGGTGGTTTGCGCGGGCGCGTCAAGTGGCTGTTCATTGCCTTATTGATCGAAGGTGTTGCACTGATCTTTTTCTCGCAGATGAGGGTGCTCGCTCTTGCTATTCCGGCGATGATTTTGTTCAGCCTGTTTGTGCAGATGTCGGAGGGTGCGACCTATTCGATTGTTCCCTTCATCAACAAAAAGGCGCTCGGATCTGTTGCGGGCATTGTTGGTGCTGGTGGAAATATGGGCGCGGTCTGTGCGGGTTTCTTGGTCCGCTCTGAGCATATTTCCTATCCGCAGGCGTTGTTGATCCTGGGGGGACTTGTCACATGCTGTGCGTTCTTCACTTTCCTGGTTCGATTTTCACCAGCAGACGAAGCCTCAGCAGCTGTGGAGTTCGATCGGGCGATGGCGGATCGACGAGAGGCGAGGAAGGACCGCGTCCCGATTCACGATCTTATACCGGGCGTCAGGCACATTCGCCCCATGGACCTGCTGCGCATCTACCTCGGAATTGCCTTGATTATCAAGGGCATTCACTTCATCACCAACATGGCGGGACTTGAGGCCAGGGTTGGCGTTGATCTGGGTGAGGGGCAGACGTTGGTCGCGTGGTCGGTGGTGTTTGCACATGTGGTGGGGGGTGCGAGTCTGGCCCTTGGATTCATCACGCGTGTGGGTGCGGCGGTGAACTCACTGATTCTGTTTGGTGCTGTCGTGATTACATTGGCAACTGCATCTGACGCTGGTGGCAGCCTGTTTGGTTCAAACGTGGACTTTCAGTTCACATCGTTTGTATTCTTCGCGCTTGCATTGTTTATCTGGAGGGGTTCAGGCCCCTTCTCTCTGGACCATCTGCTCCGTCTCGATGCGGAAAAAGAACCGGAAATACTCTGAGTCGGGCGGGTTTGAATGCGCGGACAGGCGATGGGAGCATCGATAGTTGAATCGCAATAAGGATTGACTTCGCTATGAGTAAACTAACCCAATGGAATCCAGATGATCCACAAGAGTGGGAAAGCATTGGAAAGGGAGTGGCTACGCGGAACTTATGCGTGTCCATCCCGAACCTCCTGTGTGCGTTTTCGGTGTGGTTGTACTGGGGCATGCTGGCGAAGTTCATTCAGAAACTACATTTTTCAAACCCTGACCTGTTCAACTTCACTTTTTTGAATAACGGTGAGGCGTACTCGGGGGATCATTATCGCGCGTTGATGTTCAACCTGCCCGCTGTGGCTGGTCTCGCTGGTGCGACTCTGCGAATCCCGAATTCGTTCATGATTTCGATCTGTGGCGGACGCAACGTCAAATTCATGTCGACCTTGCTGTTGCTTCTACCAGCCATAGGTGCGGGGTTTGCATTGCAGAATCCCGATGTTCCGTTTCTAACACTGATTATTCTGGCGGCGCTCTCTGGCGTCGGCGGTGGTGCATTCTCCTCCTCGATGTCCAACATCAGCTTCTTCTTCCCCAAGAAGATTCAGGGACTCTCGCTGGGGCTGAATGCGGGTCTGGGAAATCTCGGCGTCAGCGTGATGCAGTTTCTACTTCCGTGGATCATCACATTTGGTGCATTCGGATCCATCGGCGGCGAAGGGTATCTGATCGGTACTGAAGAAGGCGCCAAGACGATGTGGATCCAGAACGCCGGACTGGTCTGGGTGCCGATCCTCGGGTTCCTTGCCATTTGCGCGATCCTCTTCATGAACAATCTACCGCAGCATAAGTGCGGAAGTTTTCCAGTCGCCATCGGAAAGTACATCTGGTTGCTGCTCTTGGGATACCTCGGTGCGACGGTCGCCATTGTGCTGCTGATTACGCCGTGGGGCGGTTTTCCCGTACTGCTCAAGGTGTTCCTCATCGTGTTGATTGCGGCGGTGATTACGCTGTCTGCCATGCGATTCCTGACCCCAAAGGAGACCAAGGCCAATCTGAAGAAGCAGTTCGAGATCTTCGGGAACAAGCACAACTGGATCATGACGTGGTTGTACACCATGACCTTCGGTTCGTTCATCGGTTATGCCAACGCGTTTCCGAAGCTGATCGACGACGTGTTCGGTGTGATCCGTGTCGGAGCTGACGGCAATCCGCTGGCCGAGTCGCTCATCAATCCGAATGCTCCAATTTCCTCGTCGTACATCTGGATCGGTGCAGGTGTTGGAGCGCTCATCAGGCCGCTCGGTGGTTGGTTATCAGACAAGCTGGGCGGTGCTCGCGTCACCCACTGGGACACGATCGTCATGATCGGAGCCACCATCGCTGCAGGATGGTTCGTATCGCAGGCAAGCCAGTCGACGACGCCAGAGCAGTTCTTTGTTCCATTCCTCCTGGTGTTCATTTTATTGTTCGCCACAACGGGCATCGGGAACGGTTCAACGTTCCGGATGATTCCGATCATCTTCTCGAAGGAGCAGGCAGGCCCGGTCCTCGGATGGACGTCGGCGATCGCAGCCTACGGCGCCTTCCTTATCCCGAAAATCGTTGGCACGCAGATCAAAGGTGGTACGCCCGAATACGCCTTGTACGGATTCGCGGTCTACTACCTCAGCTGCCTCTTCGTCAATTGGTGGTTCTATGCTCGTCGTAATGCGGAGATTAAATGCTGATGGCCAACAAAGGCCTCCGAAACATGACTGCCGTACTCCTGATCGGTGCTGCTTTCAGTGTGGCGACGCTCGCCGCACGGCTGGGCGCGTTTCACCTGCCGGGCAACAACCAGGGATATTCGCCGGAACAGCCGATCGCGTTCTCACATCGCCTGCACGCCGGAGAACTGCTCATCGACTGTCGCTACTGTCATTACGGTGCGGAGACGAGTCGCTACGCTGGCATCCCTGCGACCGATATCTGTATGAACTGTCATAAGTTCGTCACCGACACACTTGGATCGCTTCGGGCAGAAGACGAGCGGGCCAAGGAGGAAAAACGCAAGCCCAGACGGATGGTCTCTGCCGAGTTGCAAAAACTATACGACGCCCTCGCGCTGGACCACGAAATGAAGCAAAAACCGGACGGTCAGCCAGCGTCCATCGAATGGATCCAGGTACACAACCTTCCAGATTATGTCTACTTCAATCACAGCGCACACATCACTGCGAATGTGGCGTGTGAGCGATGTCATGGTGCAGTAGAGACCATGGAGCGCGTGTCACAGGTGGAGGACCTCAGCATGGGCTGGTGCGTGAATTGTCACCGAGATGTCAACCGTGTCGGTCTCGGGGGGCAGTCGGTCAATGCGTCTTTGGATTGCGGTGCGTGCCATTACTAGGAGTCTTCGGTCGCCATGATCGACAACGGAAAAACATATTGGAAAAGCCTCGCCCAGCGAGATGACGGTACGATCCCGCTCCCGGTGCTGGCCGGCGAGTTCCACGAAGTTCCCGAGCAGGGGGTTCGCGGGGTCACCCGACGCGATTTCTTAACGGCCGCTGGTTTTACTTTCGGAAGCGTGGCACTCTCCGGGTGCAGTCGTGCGCCGATCGAGAAAGCGATCCCCTATCTCGTTCAACCCGAGACCATCATCCCCGGCCGCGCGATCCACTACGCTTCCACTTGCAATGCGTGTACTGCAGGCTGCGGACTGCTCGTCAAAAATCGCGACGGTCGGGCCATCAAGCTGGAGGGAAACCCGGACCATCCGCTTTCACGCGGCGGACTCTGCGCGATCGGGCAGGCATCGGTGCTGGGACCATACGACAGCAGGCGGTTGCAGGCTCCGATGTGCAAAAACGCACCCGCCACATGGGACGTGATAGACGGAAAACTGTCAGCACGACTGGAAGCAATCCGAAGTTCCGGAGGAGCGGTGAGGTTTCTGAGCGGTCCAGTAACCAGTCCTTCCACGCGACGCATCATCGATGAATTCCTGGGCACGTTCGCCGACGCTCGGCATATAACATATGAAGCACTGTCAACGTCCGCCATTCATCTGGCGCACGAACAGACGCACGGTGCGCGCGTCTTGCCACGTTACGATTTCGACAAAGCTGACGTCATCGTCGGGTTCGACGCCGATTTCCTCGGCACCTGGATTTCACCGGTGGTCTTTGCAGCCGGTTGGGCGGCTGGACGCGACGCGGACGCGGCCCGATTTTCATACCACCTCCAGTTTGAAGGGAGAATGTCCGTCACCGGCGCAAAGGCGGACCAGCGATACTGCATCGCACCGGGAGAACTAGGCCTCGTCATGAGTCACCTCGCATCCATGCTCGCACGCCGCGCGGGCACATCATTTCACGCGGGCACGCTGGATGCTTGTCCGATCGACGTTCCATTGCTCGAAGAACTGGCAGATCGGATGTGGCACGACCGTGGAAAATGCCTGGTCGCTTGTGGAAGTCAGAATGTCGACGAGCAGGTGCTGTGCAATTACATCAACCATCTATTAGGTAGCTACGGTACAACGATCGACATTCTGCACGCCACCCGTCGAAGTGAAGATGGCGACATTGCGGTCCAGGCCTTGTTGAAGGAAATGGCTTCAGGTTCGGTCGATGCGTTGTTCATCCATGGCGTCAACCCGGCGTACGATTTGCCAAACGGGGCTGACTTCGCCAAGGCGCAGGCAAAGGTCGATACGGTCGTCAGTTTCTCCGAGCGTCTGGATGAAACGTCAAAACACGCCGGCTTCAACTGCCCCGACCATCATTACCTGGAATCCTGGGGCGATACCGAAGCAGGAAACGACACCATCGGATTCCGCCAGCCCACAATGCAACCTCTCTTCGACACCCGGTCTATGCTGGAAAGTCTCTCCATCTGGTCTGGCAGAAAGCAGTCGGAGCGGGAAATCGTCCGAAAAACCTGGGAGGGACGAATTTCCTGGGATAAAGCGATACACGATGGTCTCGCGACAATACCGGGTACGCCCGTCAAATTATCCAAATTCCAGTCGGAATCCATCAAACCGGTAAACGCTTCAAAAGCGCTCCCCGCTGGAAAACTCACGCTCGTGCTATACCCGAAAACGTCCATGCTCGATGGGCGGTTTGCGTCCAACCCATGGTTGCATGAGATGCCCGACCCGATTTCAAAAATCGTCTGGGACAACTACGCATGCATTTCCGAGGCGACTGCAACGCGGCTTACGCTCACAACGGGTGACGTGGTCAGAATCGACCTCACAACAGCCGGGGGGGCAAGAAAAGGTATTGAATTACCCGTTCTCGTTCAACCGGGGCAGCACGACCAGGTCATCGCCGTCGCGCTCGGTTACGGTCGAGAGGAGAGCAGTCGCTTCGCAGATGTCGGACCAGAATGGATTGAACGAAAACCGCTTCTTGGCGACAACGGACTGGTCGGGACCAGCGCTGCACCGCTGCTGACATACCGCGATGGCACGCTTCGACTGTCAGGCGAGACCGTGTCTGTCACGCGGACCAGTCGCAAGCATGATCTCGCATGCACCCAGGACTACCACAACATCGAGGTTCCCGAACACCTCACAGTCCCCGGCATGAATCGCCGACGCCCGCTCATCAAAGAGGGCAGCATCGCAGCCTACAAAAAGGACGGAGTACTAGGCCACGACAGTCACGGCGGGCACCACTATGTGGGTGAGCTATGGCCGGACGACCACAAGTACGAAGGGCATCACTGGGGGATGGCCATCGACCTGACCGCTTGTACAGGGTGTTCCGCATGTGTCATCGCCTGTCAGGTTGAGAACAATGTACCGGTGGTAGGAAGAGACGAGGTCCGTCGCAAGCGAATCATGCACTGGATGCGGATCGATCGATATTACTGCGAGAACGACGGCGAAGTAGATGTCGCGCATCAACCTATGATGTGTCACCACTGCGATCACGCACCCTGCGAGACCGTCTGCCCCGTATTGGCGACGGTCCATAGCGAGGAAGGACTTAATCAGCAGACCTACAACCGTTGCGTCGGTACGCGATACTGTGCGAACAACTGCCCATACAAAGTCCGCAGGTTCAACTGGTTCGAATACGCACGAGAAGACACACTCGCGAACATGATGCTAAACCCGGATGTCACGGTCCGGTCCCGTGGCGTCATGGAAAAGTGCTCATTTTGCGTCCAGAGGATCGAGGAAGCACGCGTGATAGCAAAGCAGGAAGGACGACCCATGGCAGACGGCGATGTGGTCCCCGCCTGCCAGCAGTCATGCCCGGCTGGGGCGATCGTCTTCGGGGATACCAATGATCCCGAAAGTGCGATTTCAAAAGCGATCGCTCGCGGTCGCCACTATCGTTTGCTAGAGGAAACCAACGTCAGGCCGTCAGTCGGATACCTCGGCCTGGTGCGGAACAGAGAAGATGACAAGGATCGAACACACCATGGCTAGTGCGAATGCTGCCATCAGTGAACCCCTGATTTTGGGCGATAAGTCCCCCGGGCAGGTGACTGACGATATCTGCTCGGTATTGGAACGCGGTCCGGCTCCGATATGGTGGGTTGCAATCACCATCTCAAGCTCGATGCTCCTGCTCGGACTGGTCACAATCGCATATCAGATGCTCACTGGAATTGGTACCTGGGGGTTGAACAACACCGTCGGATGGGCCTTCGACATCACCAATTTCGTCTTCTGGATCGGAATCGGACATGCAGGAACACTGATCTCCGCAGTTCTCTTTCTGTTTCGTCAGAAGTGGCGGACCTCCGTGAACCGGGCAGCCGAGGCGATGACCATCATTGCGGTCATGTGTGCAGGAATCTACCCACTCATCCACATGGGACGCCCCTGGCTTGCCCACTGGATGGCGCCCTACCCCAATACACGCGGTCCACTGTGGATCAACTTCCGATCGCCGCTGGTATGGGATTTCTTCGCGATTTCAACATACTTTATGATCTCCCTCATGTTCTGGTATCTGGGCATGATTCCGGACCTTGCAACACTGCGGGACCGCCTGAAAGGGGGATGGCGAAAGAAGGCAACGAGCTTCCTCAGTCTTGGGTGGAACGGATCATTCCGAACATGGTTCCACTACGAAACCGTATACCTGCTTCTGGCAGGACTCGCCACGCCGCTGGTCTTGTCCGTACACACCATCGTCAGTTGGGACTTCGCAACCTCGGTGATTCCGGGGTGGCATACCACGATCCTCCCACCATACTTCGTCGCCGGGGCGATTTTCTCGGGGATGTCAATGGTCCTGACGCTCATGTTGATCGCACGCAAAACGATGAGGCTTGAGGACTACCTCACCAAACGCCACGTTGGAGCGATGTGCAAACTACTGATCGCAACCGGCGGCATGGTCGCCATGGCCTACCTGACCGAATTCGTGGCAGCCATGTATTCCAACAACGAGTACGAGCAGTTCGCATTCATCAATCGGGCAAAAGGTCCACTCTGCTGGTCCTACTGGATCATGGTCTCATGCAACGTTCTCACCCCCCAGATCCTATGGTTCAAATGGGCACGATCCAACATGGCTGTCGTCTTCGTCGTCACGATCTTGATCAACATCGGTATGTGGTTCGAGCGATTCGTCATCATCGTGACATCACTCCACCGCGACTACCTGCCATCGAACTGGACAGGGTACGTCCCCACATCGATCGAAATAGCGACGCTCATAGGCAGTTTCGGACTGTTCCTGACCCTGTTCTTACTGTTCTGCAGATTTATCCCCGTGATCGCCATCGCGGAAGTCAAAGGCGTGTTGAGTGAGGGGAGAAAGTCGCATGAGTAACCAGAATCAACGATTTGTGTTGGCTGTGTTCGATCGCGAGGAAGACATCCTTGCAGCCACAAACGAAGCACGAAGGCGCGGGCTGAGCATCGCAGACGTCTACACGCCATACCCGATACACGGTCTTGATGCTGCCATGGGATTGCGCCCCTCCCGTCTTCCATGGGTCTGCTTCGCGCTCGGGCTTTTTGGTGCATCATTCAAGGTCTGGTTCGAATTCTGGACCTCCGCCTCAGACTGGCCCATAAACGTCGGCGGAAAACCATGGAACTCGTTACCTGCCTTCGTCCCCGTCACCTTCGAGGTCATGGTGCTTTTCGCAGCAGTCAGCACGGTTATAGCATTTCTCATAGGTAGAGGCCTGTTACCAGGAAAACGCCCGAAGCTGGCGTGCGCGGGCGTGACAGACAATAAGTTTGCCCTGGTGATCGAGGAATCCAATGCCTCTTTCGATATTGAAGAGGTCAGTGCGATGCTCAACAAATTCGGCGTGACTCACATTGAGGAACGCGTAGATCAGGAATCATTCTGATGTCATTGCGTACGGTAAACGTCATCCTCGGTGCGATCATGGTGATCGCAATTGTACTCAGCTTCGCGGCTGCAAGGGATTTTTCACGACCGAACCTCGAAGTGCTACCGGACATGGCCCATGGACCTTCCTACCATGCTTTCGAGAAAAATCCCAACACATCAGACGGTTTGACCCTGAGGATGCCCGCTCCGGGAAGCATCCCCCGCGGTCAGATGCCATTCAATTATGAGCGAACAGAGCAGGACGCACTTCGCGCCGGAAGAGAGCTGAAAAGCCCGATATTCGAAGATGAGGTTGAAGCTGTCATTCGAGGAAGTCTCGAATTCGCCGCGTTCTGCCAGCCATGCCACGGACCAACAGGACTGGGCGACGGCAAGGTCGCAAAGCGAGGATATCCGCCACCACCCTCACTCATACTCGAAAAAACAGTCAATATGAAAGATGGCCAACTCTTCCACATCATCACACTCGGACAAGGCAACATGCCAGGCCACGCAGTACAGGTGTCACGCGAAGATCGCTGGAAAATCATTCACTACATACGATCGATGCAGGCTGATGCAGCAGGAAAGCCAGCAGGAACGGAATCAAAATGACGTCGCAACACGATCCCTTCAATCCATCAAAACGTATCAACGCCGTGTTCAAATGGTTTTCGATCGTTGGGGCGGCCACCTTTGCGCTGGGGCTTATCATCGCACCGCAGCGAGCGCTCTCAAGCATGCTGCTCGTCAGCGTAGGCCTGCTGGGCATGGGACTCGGCGCTGCCCTCTTCATCGCGTTCCAATACGTCTGCGGGGCACACTGGGCAGTCGCGATCAGACGCGTCCCGGAAGCAATGTGCGGCATTATCCCCTGGGCTGCAATTGGAATCCTGTTCACTTTGGTCGTAGGAAAATCGCTCTACCCATGGACCATAGACCATCCCGTCGGAATGAAGGGTGTCATACTGAACTACCCGCTCGTTCTCATACGGGCGGTCGTCTTTCTGTCGATCTGGTTCGTACTGATCCGTGCAATCATACACAGATCGCGACGACAGGATGAAACTGGAGACGCAGCGCTCACACGCTCCAACGTCAGGCTGTCAGCCATATTCCTCGTCGTCTTCGGGGTGACGTTCTGGATGGCAAGTTTCGACTGGATCATGTCGCTGGAACCCGAGTGGTACAGCACAATGTACGGAGTCTATCATTTCGCGGGCCTGTTCCTCGGAGCGCTCGCCGCAATGATTATCCTCGCCGTATGGCTGCAAAGAGCAGGCCCCCTCCGCGACGTACTCACCGCAGAACATCTCCACGATATGGGAAAAATGCTCTTCGGATTCAGCACCTTCTGGATGTACATCTGGTTCAGCGAATACATGCTCATCTGGTACGCAAACTTCCCGGAAGAAACAGGCCACTTCATACGTCGGCAGACCGGCGGATGGGGACCACTGTTCATCGCGAACATGGTCGTCACATGGTTACTGCCATTCTTCATTCTATTGCCAAAACGCGTCAAACGTGATCCAGACATGCTCGTCAAAGTAGCAGCCATGATCCTCTTCGGACGATGGTTGGACCTCTACCTCCTGATCTACCCGGCAAGTGTCGGACACGAATCAGTCACTTTCGGCGTCATAGAACTGGGCATGGCCCTGGGCGCCCCCGCGCTATTCATGCTCGTGTTCGTCCGAAGTTTTCGTGCATCAGGACCTGTACCGGTCTCCGATCCGTTGCTGACAGCCAGTCTACATCACCATCAATAAACTGGCAGACAATCCCCAAAGGTAAGACATCCGGGCAGCCGGCAGACTGGCGGGTCCGTAACAACTTTGGCAATGATCGCCTATGTAGCACAGCCGCCCCCGGCTGTGGCCGTGACCGTTCAACGCACCACAACCGCCCCCGGCAATGGCCGTTCCTGCCACGCACCCCTCGCTGGCGCCAAAATGAAAATTGTGTTGACAACTCCCAGTGTGAGGCGGTAATAATGGAGCGGTGGGGTGTTTCTCACCAGAATGTTTTCAAAAGGAGTGCAGCAGCAATGATCCTCAGGAATGACAAAAAAATGCCGACCAACCCGGTAAATACCGGTACAGGCGAAAGGAGTAATGCCTCCTGAGGATAATGTGCGACTAGCTGTCAACATGGCAAATTTCACGGTCTCGGGAACCATAGCGGTGCCCGGGACCGTTTTTTTATAGGCAGAGAAATATGTATAGCGTTTTCACACCGGGCGTAGCGGAAGACATGGGCAATTTCACGGCTGAAACCGTCGATCAGACACAGCAATTAGGATAGGGCTTGCTCTAAGATGACTTTGGAACTGGAACACAAAAAACAACCACTCCGCAAGGAGCTGGGCGGGATCGTCCGAATGTCCGGCCCGATCGTGATCGCCACAAGCAGTCGGATGTTCATGGACGTCACCGACTTCTGGATGATTTCGCGCACCGGAAACAGCGACGCCCTGGCTGCCATCCTCCCTGCGCAGATGATAATGTACACCTACATGGCGTTATGGATGGGCACACTCGGCATCGTGGCAACCTTTGCGGCTCAGTCCCTGGGACGCGGCGAGTCGAAACGGTGCAGCAAATACGCATGGCAGTGTCTATACCTCTCAGCCATCGCATGGTTGCTCGGAGCAGCGCTTTGGCCATTCTTACCGGATATATTCTCATGGATCGGGCATGACGTCGCCATCCGCGATCTGGAAATTCGCTACGCAAGCATCGCCGTCTGGACCATCGGTCCCACAATCGCAGCAACCGGTCTGAGCAGCTATTTCAACGGGATCCACCGTCCCGTCACCACGATGGTCGTGGCGTTGGAGGGCGTCGTGGTGAATGCAGCCGTGAGTTTCATCCTGATATTCGGCATGTTCGGCATCCAGCCGATGGGCATCGAAGGAGCAGCCTGGGGGACGGTCGCCGGAACCGGGTACCGCGTCGTTCGATTCATCATCGTCCTGTGGTCGAGAAATCATCACGATCAGTTTGGATCGCGGAGTACATGGCGGATGGATCTCCCCAGAATGACCAGCATCCTGCGGGTCGGAGGTCCATCGGGCGTTCAGTGGGGAAGCGACGTCCTGGTCTGGGCGATATTCACCACAGTCCTGGTAGGGCGATATTTCGGCAAGGATGACCAGCTCGCCACAAACGCCGCGTGGCAATACCTGCGCATCAGTTTTATGCCAGCAATCGGCGTCGGATTCGCACTGTCATCCCTCGTGGGCCACGCAATCGGCATGCGCGATTTTCAGCGGGCAATCAGAATCACACGCCTGGTCATGCTGATGCTGTTGGGCTACATGCTGGTGATGAGCGTCATCTTTTTCGCTTTCAGGTACCAGTTAATAGGATTTTTCGATTCAGACCCAGACGTCATACGCATCGGGGCAAGCGTTATGATCTGTGCAGCATTGTTCCAGATTTTCGACGCTTTGGGCATATCCTACAGCGGTGCGCTACGGGCAGCAGGGGATACACTCGTCCCATCCATCGTATACATGCTAAGCCACTGGATTCTCGTCGTGGGAGGCGGCGTCATCATGGCAGAGTACTTCCCGCAGCTCAGAAGCCTCGGACCGTGGATCGCCGCAACAGTCCTCATCTCGTTCACAGGTGTATACTACTGGTGGCGATGGCATGGACGCGCGTGGACCAGGATCGATATTTTCAGCAGCGAAAACAGCCATCAGACCGCACAATCGCCCGAAAACGCAGAATCCATCGATCCGGAGGCGGCCACCTGAAGCATTTCCAACCACATTTTGAAATGCTCGGAACGCCTCGGGATCATTCAATTCGCAGCTTGTTCGACAACGCTGTGAATAATCCGGTCGCATGGTCTTGAAATTGAGGGCGAGTGCGGCCACACTGACCAGTTCACGCCCCGGAGCGTCGGGGGGGAACAATAGGACGCAACCTTTTTGACGTAACGGAGCATACCGTGAAACCCTCTGTCAGTGAGCATGTGACAGCCGACATCGAATCGGCAGAACTCCCTGAAGTCCAGAACTCGCTTTTCGCCATGGCCGTCCGCGCGATGAACAATGCAGCAGAGCTTGTAGGACTACCGGATTATGTCAGATCGATCCTTTCGCAACCAAAGAATTCGATCATCACAAATTTCCCAGTAAAGATGGACAACGGGAAATATGAGATGTTTCGTGGTTTTAGAATTCAGCACAACAACGCCCTCGGACCCTACAAGGGAGGCATCAGATACCATCCCGACGTCGCACTGGACGACGTACGCGGACTGGCCCTGTGGATGACCCTCAAATGTTCGCTCGCAGGTCTGCCATTCGGCGGTGCAAAGGGCGGCGTAAAGGTCGATCCGCGGGCGGTCTCGCGCGAAGAACTGATGAAAATCACCCGTCGATTCATCACTGCCCTCCACACAAACATCGGACCATCCTACGACATCCCTGCCCCGGACATGGGCACAAACGCAGACGTCATGGTCTGGATGATGGACACCTACATGAACGCGACAGCCGCACTCAGTCAGCAGGCCCAGTGCGGCGTCGTCACGGGAAAAACGCTCGAATGCGGTGGAAGCCTCGGACGAGAAAAGGCGACGGGCCAGGGTGTCGTATTCGTACTCGACAGCCTGCTTCCGGAGGTCGGTCTCGATTCAAACGACTGCACCTTCACACTCGTTGGCTACGGAAATGTCGGTTCCAACACAGCAAAACTGCTCCACGAGAAGGGCAGCAGAATGCTCGGCGCGATGGACTATGCGGGTTGCATCGCAGATGAAAAAGGGATCGACGCATTCGAGCTCGCGGACCATGTCAGCAAGACCGGTTCAGTCGCAGGTTTCCCAGGGGCCCAGGAAGTAACCAGGGACGAATTCTACAAAATCAAGACGGATTTAGCGATTCCAGCTGCCATGGAGAGGATGGTCACACCCGAGATCGCAGAAATGCTCAACGCACGCGTCCTCGTCGAAGCAGCAAACGGCCCAACCCAGCCGGAAGCAGAGCCAATCCTCGAGCAGAGAGGAATCGAGGTACTCCCAGCCATCCTGTGCAATGCAGGCGGAGCGACCGTCAGCTACTTCGAGTGGATCCAGAATAAGAACAATGAGTCGTGGGACATGGATAAAGTCGATGCGCGTCTGCGGCGTCAATACGACGGTATGTGCGAGCGCGTAAGATCAGCCCGCCAGCGATACAAATGCGACCTCAGATCCGCCGCATACGCCGTAGCATTGGAGCGCATCGGAACGGTCTACAAACAGCGGGGCATCTTCCCTTGAGTGGCGAATCCCTCCCTCAAGGCGAAAAAAACGCACAACCCTTGCGCATCGGCGTCCTTTTTTCCGGCGGCGGGAGGACGCTGCAGAACCTCATCGACCACATTGCTCAAGGCACGCTTGCGGCGGAGATCACCTGCGCCATGAGCTCGAAACCAGAGGTGCGAGGCTTATCAAGAGCAGCCGAAGCAGGGATCCCATCGCACACCGTCGCAAGAAACGCAACGCCCGATCCAGAATTCCACGAAAGCATCGCTCGACACCTCACCGCAGCCAACGTCGAACTGGTCTGCATGGCCGGCCTCACATGCATGTGGAAAATCCCGCCACCATTCGAGGGACGCGTCATCAACATCCATCCCGCACTGCTACCAAGGTTCGGTGGTCAGGGATACTACGGAAAAAAAGTCCATTCAGCGGTCCTCGAATCGGGCGCGAAAAAGAGTGGCTGCACGGTCCATTATTGCGACAATGAATACGACCACGGACCAATCATCCTACAGCGCGAAACGCCAATCCTCCCCGGCGACACCCCGGATTCACTCGCAGCCCGAGTCTTTGAACAGGAGTGCATCGCATACCCCATCGCCATACAGACCATCACACCCACCATCCGAAGCCTGCAAATGTAGCGACAGCCTCCAAATGTAGTGGCACGCCTTGTGCAGGTGACGGCCAGCACTATGGAAACGTATCGCCATCTGTAGGGCAGGCTGTTGCCACCCACGATAGCAGTCAGGTAGCGTCGCAACCAGCATTCGGGTAATCTGCATCAGCGAGATCAGGAACCGTCAGCCACAAAGAATCGGAGACTATATCGAATGTCAATACGAGCGACAAAAAGTACGACACCCAACATCGCAATCGGCATCTCGACCATGCTCCTGCTGCTGACACTACTCCTCACCCAGCCAGCCTGCGAAATCCAGCTCACCGGCGCAGAATCCCTCTTCCCATCACCAACCGGTACACCCTTCATCATCCGGGGAACAGCAGACATCATCGACAACGGAGGCCCATGCCCAATATGGCGCGGCGACAACGGCGTCACATACCACCTCTTCCAGAACCCGCTACTGGACAACGAAACCTTCGACAGAATCACAACGCAGGGCACAACTTCACGCCTCCAGCTATCCACAAGAAACGATCTCGTCGTCGACTGCCAGGTCGGAACCATCGTGGAAGTAGACGCAGCCCTGGAGATCGTCGAGTGACATCAGGCGTCCGAACCCTGGCACTCATCGGTATCATTCTAATAACGCGATCAGCCTGCGACCTCCCACCAACACAGCCCCAGACCAGAATCCCACCGGTCATCATCACAAGCGTAGAGCAGTTGATCCAGCCTCTCGTGACAGGAACCGGCGTTTTTCGACCACAGGAGCGGTTTTCAATCAACAACACCCCCGAGCAGGCCTTCGGATTCTTCATGACACTCGCAGCAGACAACATCGATCGCCTCCGACTGAGAATCGTCGACACCAGTGCAGATCTGCATAGATCATGCGCAAGAATCGACCCACCATCAGACGGCGACAATCTCATCGCAGCAGCAGCAGCACAACCATACAGTGACACATCAACGGCACTCCTCGACAACGGGGAATGTGTCTTCTGGATCGATCAGACTGGCACCAGCCAAAACACAACGACCGCAGAAAACCCGCTCATCCACCACATCGGAATCATGTCACCAGAACGCCTCCTCTCAGGGCGATCGCGCGTCGAAGTATACACAGAAGTGTCGGAAAGTGGCACGGTACTCGGTGCAGATTCAATCCAGCTCTCCCCAGACTTCTTCTACATAGCAGTCGTAGGAGATTCCGTCGCATGGGGAAATGGACTGAATGAAGGCGACAAAGCATCAACACGCGTCGCAAAGAGAATCGAGCAAGCCATCGGAAAACGCGTCATCATGCAGGTCCGGGCACACAGTGCAGCCAACATCCTGCCACTCGAATTCGGAGAAGGCGTTTGCGACGGCGTCTGTTCCGGCGAAGTACCACTAATCCACACTGCAATCCTCAATCAGGTCGGTTTGATCGAAGCCCCGGAAGAACTCGACCTCGTCCTCATCGTCGGATGCATCAACGACATAGGCCTCACAACCATCCTGAACCCATTCGTCTCGACGCAGGAAATAGCACAGCTGACCGAGCAATTTTGCAACCAGGAAATGGTAGGACTGCTAAACCGGGTACGCCAGACAGCACCACAGGCAAAAATCGTCGTAGCAAGCTACTACCAGTTTGTAGGCGAAGAATCGGACCCCGCAGGTCTACTGGCATGGGCGCTGACTCAGGGAATTCAGTTGGACGAGCTAAACGCCGTCGTAGAACGCACAACAGAAAATTCCATCGCCTTCGATCAGGTATCCCGGGCAGGACTCGCAGCAGCCGTCGCCGAAATAAACCAGGCAGCAGGCGATACAATAGCAGCTTTTGCACCAGTCGATTTCACACAAGAAAACGTGGTCTTCGGCCCAGACCCATGGGTCTGGGGACTCGACGCAGAAGCAGCGCTCGAAGATATCTTTGATTTTGGCGTAGGACTCATTCCGCAGGACCCCCTCCGAGTACAACGCGCAGAAGCATGCCCCTCAGGGCTCGAGTTCCCATCACTCCTCTTCTGCGTATACGCTTCAGTCGGCCATCCAAATCGACTGGGAGCAAGATCATACGAACGCGCCATCCTCCACGCACTGGAAGAACTGGGCATCCTCCCCATCCTCCCGATGATGAGTCCTACAGGATGAGCGGTAGATTCGCAGGCATAGATTATGGACTCAAACGGATCGGTCTCGCCATCAGCGACCCCGACGGAAAGATCGCATCACCCGAAAAAACACTGCATGTCATCGGTGACCTCCAGCGACAGGTCGCAGACGTAATCACAGCAGCCACCGCAGACTACGACATCCATCAATGGGTCGTCGGCGCACCCTTGAACATGGACGGAACAGAAGGCCCGCAGGTGAAGATCGTCAAGGGCTTCGCAAAGTTGCTTGCAGAGGCAACAGGTCAGCCCGTCCATCTCCACGACGAACGCTTATCCAGCAAACAGGCCGACATCCACATGGGGCAGACTGGCCTGACCCACAAGCAGAAAAAACGCCGCCGCGACTCAATAGCAGCCCAGGTAATCCTCCAGAATTTCCTGAACCACCGCAACCCCTGAGCGATCGTGCAAATTAAAGGGGACATTCTACTTTATGGAGTGCAAATTAAAGGGGACATTCTACTTTATGGAGTCGTATAGAGCATAGCGTGCATCACGGACGCACCTTCTTTTGTTCGATCGCAACGCGACGAGTTGCACTGAATAGCGGTTTTTACCGCAGACATTAAAGGGGACATTCTACTTTATGGAGTCGCATAGAGCATAGCGTGCATCACGGACGCACCTTCTTTTGTTCGATCGCAACGCGACGAGTTGCACTGAATAGCGGTTTTTACCGCAACCCCGTAGGGCAGGCTATTGCCTGCCGTCCTGCTCACCGTGTCGTAACAAACACCCCAAACCCAATAACCCCAACAAGTGTAATTCGCACCAGATCATTTGACAGGACCATCACGGTTTACACTGGGATTCCAACGCCCCTTCCACTACAATGACACACCTCCACGGGAGAGGAGAGAGACTCTATGAATATAACAAGCAGGAAGAGAACAAGCAGATTGTGTGTCTGTGCTGTTGCGATGTTGGCCTTCGGTGCTCCAGTGTCAGCGGAAGAATTCGTGCTGGTCTACCACGAAGCCTCCGGCAGCGGGTCAGCGAGGTTGTTCGACGGCGGAGATACGGAGTTTGGTGGCGGTGTGACCTCCGGTCCAACCGACCCGTCGATGACGTTCGTTGCACGGGACTTAAGCGTCGGTCCGGGAACGCTTGGAGCCAGCGCAAGATCCGCCGGAACCTCCCGCATTACCATTATCGAGGACCTGATTAACATCAGGGTGGAGTTAGAGGTGGGGTATTTTCCGTCGCATGTGACTGGCGGCGACAACCCGGGCGGGATGGCCGACGGGAATCTTTCGTCCGTCATCGAGTTCATGATGCCCGTCGAGGAAGTGGAATGGAACTATGGGCTATT
>JAJRYY010000172.1 GCA_024275565.1 Planctomycetota bacterium | reverse complement strand
GTGTCGATACCTGTCTGGCGGGCGTGATCGTTCCGGGTACTGCTCCTGACTGTGACGATGCGAATGTGTGTACCGACGATTCCTGCGATGAGATCGGTGACACCTGCGTCAATACGAACAACGATCTGAACGATCCGGACGATGGGCTGTTCTGCAACGGGATCGATACCTGTCTTGCGGGCGCGATTGTTCCGGGGACTGCTCCGAACTGTGACGATGCGAACGTGTGTACGGATGACTCGTGTGATGAGATCGGCGACACCTGCGTCAATACGAACAACGTCAGCCCGTGTGACGACGGCGACGCTTGTACGCTTTCTGACGTGTGTTCTGCTGGTACATGCGTGTCGGGTACTCCCATGGATTGTTCGTCACTGGATGATATATGCAACGTTGGCGTCTGTGTCAGTGGCGTTTGCCAGGCCAACCCTGCAAATGAGGGTGGTAGTTGCGAGGATGGACTATTCTGCAATGGTAGTGAGGCATGTGTATCTGGTATTTGTGCGGTTGGTACTGACCCTTGTGCAGGACCGAATCCGAACTTTGTATGTGACGATATAGCCGATGAGTGTGTGAACACATGCTTGTATGATTGCAATTTGAATACGGCTGTCGATTCCGGTGACTACTCTTACTTGCTGGGGTGTTTTGCGACACTGGTGAATCCGGGCGATTTTTGTGAGTGTGCAGATTACAACGCAAATGGTGCGGTGGAGACGGGTGATTATGGCGGAATGCTCGGGTGTTTTGGTCAGTTGTGTCCGTGTCCGGGAGGGAGTCCGTCGCCTCTGGTGACTATTTCGCCAGAGATGCGACTTGTCGTGACTCAGGAGGGTACGCCGTTCGGTACATCCCGCGCATTGCCGAATTCGGTTCGGTCGGTGCTGGCTGATTCGACTTACTACATTGAAATTTGGACTTCGCTGGGTGGATTGTCTGGTGACGACCTGGCTTGTGCATACGCCAATGTTTATACGACAGATGCGGTGAGTCTGGTTGATATACAGGTGTCTGATCGCTTTGGGATGTTGCCTCTCATGACGATGGGGCGTCGTCCTGGAACTGTTTACAACGTCGGTGGTTGTGTGAATCCCAATGCGATTGGCTCGGAACGTGTTGGGCAGTGGATTCGGGTCGCTGTGATTGAGATGCAGGCATCCAGTCGTCCGGACGTCGTGCAGATTCAGTTGGCAGAACCAAGCCATCCTTTCGCAGCCATGGCAGTGGTGGGTTTGAATGAATCGATAGACCCGAGTCTGATAAAGTTTGGGAAAACCAGAGTGGCTGTTCGGAGCGATCGCTGATCGTTGTCCGGGCGTCACCTGAGTTGCATACATCTACACGGATGGAGTTGTGTCTTGGATCGACAATCGCGGGGTGGCCGCGTTCGGCGTCATTGCAGGATGGATGGGAAGACCATGATTGAAAAACGCACATGTGTTCAGTCAATGTTGTTGGCAGCGATATTGCTCATTTGCGGGAGTACGAATGCTTTTGCACAGGTTGTCCGCATTGCCCCGATCGTTCGGCAGACGGCAACTTTGGATGCAGCCGCTCGTTTCCCGGGCGTGTCGCCGCCGGTTTCGCTGACACAGGTAACGCCTGGGGCAACCTTTTACGTCGAGCTGTGGGCCACCAATGTTGGTGCTCCTCTTAACGGACTTGCATGTGTTCATGTGGATCTGAGTTACGATCGTACGGACCTCATGGACTCTGTTTCGCCCGTGTCAAACAGTGCGTTGTTCAATGTGGTGGCGGTTGCGCCTGTTCTTGATGATGCGAATGGACTTGTGGATGATCTGGGTGGATGTCAGCCAGTCAGCTTCATCAGCATGCTCGGTGTGAATGAATGGGTGCTGGTTTCCCGTGTGGAGATGATGGCCACTGGAACCGGCGGTCCCATCGTGGTCTCAATGGCAGATGCTGCGAGTGTTTTTGTTGGCACATCGATCATTGGCGAGCTTTTCAATGTGAACCCTGTGGATATAGATTTTCAGACGCGGAATTTCGTGATCGGAAACTGCATGGTGAATGGGGACTGTGATGATAGCAATCCCTGTACGGATGATGTCTGCTCGGTGGCCAATGTTTGCGTGAATACGAACAACGATCTCAACGATCCCGATGATGGTCTGTTCTGCAACGGTGTGGATACCTGTCTTGCGGGTGCGATCGTTCCTGGGACTGCTCCGGACTGTGACGATGCGAACGTTTGTACCGACGATTCCTGCGACGAGATCGGCGATACTTGCGTCAATGTGAATAATGACCTCAACGATCCGGACGATGGGTTGTTTTGCAATGGTGTCGATACCTGTCTGGCGGGCGTGATCGTTCCGGGTACTGCTCCGAACTGTGACGATGCGAAT
>JAJRYY010000171.1 GCA_024275565.1 Planctomycetota bacterium | reverse complement strand
GACGCTGATACCCCCCTGCGACGCTGATACCCCCCTGCGACGCTGATACCCCCCTGCGACGCTGATACCCCCCTGCGACGCTGATACCCCCCTGCGACGCTGATACCCCCCTGCGACGCTGATACCCCACTGCGACGCTGATACCCCACTGCGACGCTGATACCCCACTGCGACGCTGATACCCCTATATGCTGCGATTGCCCCGGTATTCTAACTGTTTGCTGCCCTTTTTTCCAGCATTCGCATCCGTCAACCACCGAACTGCGACAAACCAGTGCGACCAGACAATCCCGCGAAACCAACAAGCAATCCCGCCGAAACCAAGCAGACAAGCCCGCCGGAGCAATACAAGCAACGGGACACCACTTCTTATCGGAACAATAGGGGATGGCTGGACACCCCCAAAGCCCAACGTGCGAAATATATTCTTATCTGAACGCTGTTGAATGTCAAGTGTTGATACAGGAATTGTTGAGAATCCGCATGTTCTTACAAAAACAAACAAAACAATGCCTGCACGAAATCTTGAACGCCCGCACACGAAATCCTGAACGCGTCAGGCGTATTCCCTAACTATTCGCAACAGAACACTGGACCCGATCTGCAGAGTGAATCAGCAGAGTGGATCAGCAGATTGGATCTGCAGATTGGATCTGCAAACTCGGTCACTGGGGCATTCCAGATAAACCTTGGGCAGCCTGGATAAACCTGGATAAACTTGGGACAAAATGGGCAAGATGGAGAAATACTGGTCAGCCCAGATCCAGAGCGAGGATCTCTTTCTTGTCGCGTATATAGAGCGTGTTCCCTACCAGGGTGGGGACCGTCCAGGTTACCTTTTCGAGGATGTTCGTTTTTGCGTGGATGGTGAGATCTTCGGGCGTGGCGGTCGCGAGGGCGAGCTGACCGTCCTCGTCGAGGATGATGAATTTGTCGTCGGCGTAGAGGCAATTCGCCTTGGCGAACCCGCGTTTACGCCATGCGACCTCGCCGGTTTTCACATTGATGGCTGCCATGAACGCCGGGGTTCGCGTTCCAGTGGAGCCGTAAACGTAGTCGCCGATGTCGATGGATGTGACATGGTAGAACTGGATTTTCTTCGTGGCCCATATTTCTTCGACCGAAAAGTCGTCACCGACACGGGAGATTTTGAGGCCTTTCGCTCCTACGGTGTGGGCTGATATGAGGAGTATGTCGTCGATGATGATGGGCATGCAGATATTTTGTCCGTACTTGTTGGAATGTGGGAAAGACCACTTCAAATCGCCGGTGTCCGGGTCGAGGCCGACGACCTCTGTGGCCATGAATGTGACGAGCTGGGGTTTGCCGAGGACATTGAGTATGCGCGGGGTTGAGTAGCTGTTGGTGAAGGAGTGTTTCTTCCAGACGACTTTTCCGGTGTCGCGGTTGAAGGCAACGATGCTCTGGTCCTCACCGCCGACGAGGGTGATGATTGTGTTTTTATGCAGGATGGGGCTTGAGGAATATCCGTGCGGGAGGATGCTGCCGCCGAAGTCGTTGAGGAGATCGTGCTGCCATCGCAATTTTCCGGTTCGTTTGTCGAGGCAACGGAAGACGCCTGAGACTCCGATGGTGTAGATTTTGTCATCGACGATGAGCGGGGTTGAGCGCGGTCCTCTGCCGAACTGGTTGATGTGTTTTTCTGGTGGTGAAGAATCGTAGGCATCCTTCCAGATGGTTTTTCCGTTGCTCGCGCGGAGGCAGAAGGTCGTCTCCTTCTCACCTTCGCGGCCCATGGTGTAGAGGCGGTCGCCGTCTGCGATGATGGCTGAGTAGCCTTCGGCGAGGGCGCGCTTCCATAGGACGGGCGGTCCTGCTTCCGGCCAGGTGTCTGCCAGTTCTGCATCGTCTGCCTTGAAGTTGTGGTGCGGGCCGCCCCACTGTGTCCAGTTTGCATGGGTCCAGTTGGCATCGATGCCAGCAGGTGATGATGCGCAGGCTGATGTCAGTGCGGTGAGCGTGATTGCGGTTAGTAGCATCGCGTTTTTGATATTTTGCATGGGGACGTGTCCTTAGCATGTGCTCCGATCGTGTCTTCCTGACGTGGGGGTTTTCCGGCCCGCCCAGTCACTCTTCTCTACTATCTAATATATACCATCGCCCCTCGCGTGTCAAGCAGAAAGTTCGGAATATGTTCGTTTTCCCGTAACATCAATGCCAGCCTGTAGTTGCCGGTGTTGTTTTTTGTAAGGTGGCGTGTTGGGTGGGGGAATTGTAAAGGAATGGGAGTGGTGTATTACAAAATCGGACAAATCGGGGGGGGGTATTGCGACAAGGCGGTGTTGAATACATCGCCCGTAACGTTATCGACGCGACATGAAACAAGCAGGATGAGTAGCTTGCCTGCTGGTTCACCACACATCCCTACATCATGATCTGCCCTCACGAACACTTGTGTCTTTGCATGCATCCCAGATTAGCAAATGGTTTTCTCCGAGCTTTGGGACTCTCCCGCGTTCACTCAGACCTTCGATTTCCAGGATTCCTTCCTTTCTATAGCATTCGATCCATTGCTTCACGTCACTGTCCCACACAAGCGGATGAGTCATGACCATCGTCCATATTTCGTCGTAAGGTGTGCTATGTTGGGATCGAAGCAGAGTGAGAAAATCGGCGTGGCTAACATCAAGGTGTCGTTTTCGAAGCAAAGTGTAGTGCTCCGGGTCATGCATTTGCTCACTTGGAAAAAGCTCAAACTGCCCCGTCGTGTTTTTGCGCTCCCGCTGTTGCGCCTCGGCTCGTGATTTCTCCATCACCTCCATGGCCTTTTTTTCAGCTTTCTTGAACTCTACGACACCTTTCAGATGCCGGGTTGCATAGATGAGGTGAAAACACGTCCTGTCCTTCTGAGGGTACAACACAATGGCTGTGCAGACATGTTCAAAACGACCGTTCGATCTTATCGTCTCAGCATAACAGGAAACAATTTTATCTTCTCGATCCAGACCCTCTAGATCGGCGATTTGGCCGAGATAATCGGAATGACCAAATAGACGATCAAACGATTTGCGTATGCCGTCCGCCTCTGCTTCAACGAAGCGTGATATATGGCCAGTCATGAAGGTGATGAGAACTTCGCCGGGCTGAAAACAAAGCAGCGGTTTGATCAGGTCCATCGGTATAACTCGCCAACCAAATGGATCGAGGAGAATAAACGGGAACGATGATGGACCTCCTGCCGATACGAATTTAATGATGTCATCGACTGAATCTTCCAACTTGGCGTTTCGAGTCATAATTTCCGCATCACTCGAATCGTCAGCAAACTGCTTAAGCTTCGTGTAAGCCGTACTGTCTTGTTCCAAGAAGAAGCAACGTAGAGAAACCGTCCGAATTGTCGCCAAGTTCGTCTTTGCTTTACAAAGCTCCTTTAGTGCAATGCTAAAAGAACTATCGTCCAACTGATCAGAATGTGCATTCCAAGGTCCAGAGAAACAATCCACATATGTAATTGTGTCCCAACGCATTCCAACAATGTGGGCGAAACGCTCGATATACGTTCTAAGTACGGAATGCTTAACGAGCGTCTGCTCTTTTCCCTCGTATAGGTGCTCATTAGGTCCAGTCATACGCATGCACCCAACTGGGCAACCGGTTGGAAGGACGCCACTGCTGCTTCACGGTAATGCCTGGGTTGTACGTCCTGGGCGACAATGTTTGGGAAGGCGTCGTATGTTCGACCGTCAAGCTCTCGACCGAACTCCTTCTTACGAACTCCGCCCCATTGCTTGAAGAAGAATGGGACATTGGCTGATCGACATTGGTCTCTGATACTCTTGACCCATAGTGGTTTCATGGGGCGAGCACCGGGGCCACTCTCGCCGCCGACGATCACCCAGTGCAGGCCATTCAGACTCAAACGACCGACATGCTCAATGAGTGGTTCGATTGAGAGAAACCGTACAGGAACCTGAGCAGCTTTAAGGTGAGCGATACGCTTAAGTCCATGCTTTCGATCCTCAACGCTTACACCCCACCATATATGAGAACAGTTCTTCACGAAATCGAGTTTGGTGTCCAGAAGGTGGAGCAGTCGCTCCGATCTTTTGGTTAAGACCTGGTAGATATGCCAATTTGCCAATTCCATAACCCGAACGACGCGAACGATGTACTCGTCCGGAACGCCCTCATGAAACAGGTCGCTCATGGAGTTCACGAAGATCGTTTTCGGCGTGGTCCATTTGATCGGATCTGTGAGCTTTTCGGGGACCAGTCGCAAGTCGAAACCCTGTTCATAGGGGTGGCCTGGTACGCCGCGAAAACGTTCAGAAAATGTTTCGGCATAGCAGTGCGCGCAGCCGGGACTGACCTTCGTGCAACCCCTTACCGGGTTCCACGTTGCATCGGTCCACTCGATTTTTGAAGTAGCGCTCACCAGCCTTCTCCAGCCTCGCGACCGAAAGTGATTCCTCGTTAGTACTCCGCTAAGCATTGTAATGGTTGATCTTACTATTCCAAGAGCAACCGTAAAATATTTCCTCCAACATCAGCGATACACACTGATGCTGGCAAGACGGCAGGCCATCGCCCGACCTGCGGTCACTACGGAATTGGGGTGGTGGGTTACAACATCTGACAAATCGGGGGGGGGAGTTCGACATGCGGTTTGCTGGATATGGAGGGGGGATGGTTGAGGCAGGTCAACCTTTCGCCTGGGGGCGAAAGAACGACCTGCCCTACGTTGGGTTTGGGAGTGCCTCAGCAATGGCACTCCTTTGAGAGACGCACTGACCGTGGGAGATCGGATGACGGATCGAGCTGTTTGGATTGCGATTTTTGCTGGTTTGTTCGTTGATCTTCGGCTTCCCCACCTCTGAAGAGGTGGGCCACCATGCCTGCGTCGGTGGGGTACCATGCCTGGAGGAGATGGGGTACCATGCCTGAGGATATGGGGGACCCTGACCTGAACATGTAGCAGGTGTCTACGGGTCATCGAACCAAACCGGTTGGAGGACGTCATTGTGAGCAGGGACAAATTTCCGCCTGGGGTTGCCAAGGAGCTTGGTGCCTATGTCTACCGACTCATCGATCCACGCAATGGGGAAACGTTTTACGTTGGCAAAGGCAGGAACAATCGCGTATTCGAGCACATCAACGCAAAAATAAAAACCGATGATCCTGGAGATAAACTGAAACGAATACGCGACATTCGGACCAAGGGGTTTGATGTCGCACACATCATACATCGACACGGTATGGACGACAAAACCGCGTTCGAGGTAGAGGCTGCACTCATCGATGCTTATCCCGGATTGACAAACGCCGTATCTGGTGGCGGCAGCAACGCATTCGGCTCGATGCACGCAGATGAAATCGTGAGCCGCTATGAGGCTGTTGTCGCCAAGATTGAGCATCGAGCAATTCTTATCAACGTCAATCACACTCTGGCTGAGACCTCGCCATACGAGGCGACAAGATACTCGTGGAAAATCAACCCGAGTAGAGCCGATCGTGCCGAGATCGTACTTGCCGTCTGCCGTGGCATGATTGTTGCTGTGTTCATTGCTGAGGAATGGTTACCTGCTACGTCTGAGAATTTTCCGGGACGCGAATCTCAGGCAGATCGCTATGGATTCCTTGGCAGGGAGGCGCCTGATGATCTTTTGAAGGCGTATGTTGGTAAATGTATTCCGGGGAAGTATCGAAAGAAGGGGGCGGCTAATCCGATTAAGTATACCTATCGGTAGGTACCCCTTGGCTGGCTGACAATAGCCTGCCCTACTCCACTCTTTGTGACTGGGCGGTTTTATCGTCGGCTTCCCCATGTCTGAAGACATGGGCCACACTGGTGCTGTGGTCCGTGCAGCGGACCCTACATATCTTCCGCTGCGCTCAAGGATGGGAGACCCGGCTGATTCCTGCAGAAAGGCACACAGCCGGGGGCGGCTGTGCTACATTTGCCCGATCGTGTTCGTATCGTTGACGCTGTGGGGGTGATTCGGTACGGTCGGGGCGGCGAGAATTGATTGTTGACCCGGATATGACTCGGGGACAATCTGGAATGACTTACAAACAAAGAGACGCACAGACAATTTGTACCGGGGTCGCCTGGTAGGAGATTTGACCTGATGAAGATTGGCATCGTTGCGAGGACTGCGTGTGTGGTGGCCTTGATGGTCACGGTGGTGGAGGTGTTGGCTGGCGGGATGACGCCTGAGGATATCGCTCGGACGCGTGGTGTGTCGTCTGCGAAGATTTCGCCGGATGGACAGTATGTTGCTTACACGCTTTCGATTCCGAGGAGGCCTTGGGAGGAGGACAGCGGGTCTGCGTGGGGCGAGCTGCATGTTGTGGATATGAAGGGGAACAGCCGTGCGTTTGTGACGGGTGAGGTTCATGTCGGGCATATTGCGTGGACGCCTGACGGGAGGGGGATTGCGTTTCTTGCCAAGCGTGGTGGTGACGAGCATAAGTCGCTGTATATCATTCCGATCGATGGTGGTGAGGCGATGAAGGTTCTGGAGCATGAGACGAGCATTTCTTCGTACTCGTTCAGCCCGGATGGGTCGCAGGTGGCGATGCTCGCGACCGCCGAAGAGGACAAGGATGAGAAGAAGCTAAAGGACAAGGGTTTTGATGCTGAGATCTATGAAGAGCAGCTTGAGCATGTGCAGGTCTGGATTGCTTCGGTGGGTGATGCTGGTGACGGGGATGACTCCGAAGCGCGATCACTCGACCTGTCCGGATCTGCGAGTGCAGTTCAGTGGAGTCCGGATGGCGGGAAGCTTGCTGTGGTGCTTGCACCGACGCCGCTGATTGACGACAAATATATGAAAAGCCGTGTGCGTATAGTGGACGTGGTGTCGGGTGAGGTTGTCGGCAAGTTGGATAATCCGGGGAAGCTGGGGCCGGTGCGGTGGAGCCCTGATGGTAAAACCCTTGCGATGATCGCTGGTGGTGATGCCCATGACCCGGCTGCTGGTCGTCTTATGGTTGGTTCGGCTGGTGGTGGTGCGCTGGATGATATTCTTCCCGACTATATGGGCCATGTTCAGTCGATCGCTTGGCAGGATTCAGACACGATCATGTTCGTGGGTGATGTTGGGTGTTTTACGACTGTTGGCAAGGTTGATTCTGACGGTTCGAAGCCGAGGACGCTTGTCGAAAAGGGTGGGGTGATATTGAGCGGTGTCAGCCTTGCGGTTGATGGGCGGTTGGCTTCGTTTCTGGGGAGTGATCCGACGCATCCGCGTGAAGTGTATGTGATGAAGCATGGGGATACGTCGGCCAGGAGGCTGACGGACAGCAATCCGTGGTTGCGTGATGTTGAGCTTGCGAAGCAGGAGGTGGTTGAGTATTCGGCTCGCGATGGGTTGAAGGTTGAAGGGATTTTGATACGTCCGCTGCATATGGAGGATGGTAAGCGTTATCCACTGGTGCAGTGTGTGCATGGTGGTCCTGAAGCACATATCCGGAATGACTGGGTGACGAATTATTCTCGTCCTGGTCAGGTTTTTGCTGCGAAGGGATATGTTGTTTTTTATCCGAATTATCGGGGTAGTACGGGTCGTGGTGTTGCGTATTCGAAGATGGGTCAGGCGGATTATGCGGGTCCGGAGTTTGACGATCTTGTGGACGCGATCGAACACTTTGTGAGCGTTGAGAAGATTGTGGATCGGAAGAAATCCGGGATTACTGGCGGGTCGTATGGCGGGTTTGCGTCAGCCTGGGCTGCTACGAAATTGACGGAGCATTTTGCTGCGAGCGTGATGTTCGTGGGGATCAGCGATCAGATTTCGAAATCTGGTACGACGGATATTCCGAATGAGATGCAGATGGTGCATTCGCTGCGTTGGCCCTGGGATCACTGGGACTGGTTTCGTGAGCGGAGTCCTCTTTATTACGTTGAGCAGGCTCGGACGCCGATTCTGATATTGCACGGTAAGAATGATCCTCGTGTGCATCCGAGTCAGTCGATGGAGCTGTATCGGTATTTGAAGGTGATTGGGAAGACGCCGGTTCGGCTGGTGCTTTATCCTGGTGAGGGGCATGGGAATCGGAAGTCTGCGGGTCGTCTTGATTATTGCCTGCGTCTGCTTCGCTGGATGGATCATTACCTGATGGGTCCTGGTGGTGATCCTCCTGCGCACGAGCTGGATTATGGGTTTTCGGACGACTCAGATGATGCTGACTCCGAGGATGCTGACTCCGGGAATGGGGATGATTAGGTGATGACGATTAGGTGATATCACCGTCCCAGGTTTGAATCATTTTGACGTAGTTTGCACGTTCATAGGCGGATGGATCCGGACAGCGTTTCAGGTTCATGCATCCGCGCAGCTGGTCGAGCGATTCGTATTCGTTTTCGCTCATCCATGCGCTGAGTCCGCGCTGGAACGCGTCGCAAGTCTGCGGGCCTTCGCGGAATAATATTGTCACCAGCTGGACTGCGTCTGCTCCGCACATGATAGATTTGATCGCTTCGTGGAGGGATAGCACGCCGCCCGTGACCGCAAGCGATGCGTCTATCCGTTGGGACAGAATCGCCAGCCAGCGCAGGCGGAGTCTGAGTTCTGCCGCGGAAGAGGGGATCATGTGTGGTTTGACGTTTAATTCTTCGATGTCGATTTCCGGTTCGAAGAATCTGTTGAAGAGGACCAGTCCGTCGGCACCTGCCTCGACCATCTGACGGGCGAAATAGCCCATGGATGTGTAGAAGGCGGACAGCTTGACTGCCAGTGGGATCTTCACCGCCTGCCGGACTTCGCGGACCATTTCAATGGCGCGGGTCTCGATCGCCTGGGCGGATTCATCGAGATCGACGGAGAGGTAGTAGAGGTTCAGCTCCAGTGCATCCGCGCCTGCTTCTGCCATAAGCGCTGCGTGTTCAAGCCACCCCCCGGATGTGCAACCATTCAGGGAGGCGATCACGGGTATGGAGAGGTGTTCTTTGAGGCGTCGGATGTTTTCCAGGTAGGCATCGGGACCGATGACGAACGCATCGTGGTCCGGGAAAAACGACGTCGCCTCCCCGAACGATTCCGCATGGCTGGCTGTGGCGTGGTGCGTCGCCAGCGATTCAGATCGCAACTGCTCTTCGAAGAGTGATCGCATGACGATCGCGGCTGCTCCGCCGTCCTCTACGCGTTTGGCGCTGTCCATCAGGTCTGCAAATGGCGAAGCGCCAGCCATAAACGGGTGCGGAAGCGACAAACCGAGATAGCTTGTTGAAAGGTCCATTAATCATCCTCCGCCTGCGGAGCATTTCTGCCGTTGCCGCCATTTGCGTCTGGTACTCTTAGCTCTGCCATGTGTTTATAGAGCGCGATCCGACGCTTGGCTGCTTCCTGCGCTTCGATGGCAAAACGTCGGAATCGTTCCGGATCGATCCTTTCCACCATACGGAAGCGAGCCTCATTTTGCATATACTCTCGGACGGGAATGCGTCCAGCCGGTGAATCGAGCGTGAGGGGTGGTTCGCCTTTAGCGGCCCGCCCTGGATCGTAGCGATAGAGTGGCCAGATCCCGCTGTCGACCGCGCGTTTTTGCTGGTCGGGTCCAAAGGCCATGTCATATCCGTGCGCGATGCAGTGACTGTAGGCGATGATGAGCGATGGTCCGGGGTAGGCCTCCGCTTCGAGCAGCGCCTTGACGGTCTGGTTGTCCTTGGCTCCGAATGCGATGCTCGCGACGTAGACATGTCCATAGTTCATCGCCATCAGGCCGAGGTCTTTCTTATCGGTCGCTTTTCCTGCGGAGGCGAATTTGGCCGCCGCTCCAATCGGCGTGGCTTTGGATGCCTGTCCGCCCGTGTTGGAATAGACCTCTGTATCGAGCACGAGGATGTTGACGTCTCGCTGCATCGAAAGCACATGGTCCAATCCGCCATAGCCGATGTCAAACGCCCATCCGTCGCCCCCCATCAGCCAGACGCTTTTCTTCACCAGATAATCCGCCAGCAGGAGCAGCCGGCGAGCATCGTCGGAATCGTTCTTCGCCAGAAGGCTCTTCAGGGTCGCCACCCGGTCACGCTGTGCAAACACGCCCTGTTCCACCGACTGATCTGCTTCCAGCAATTCTGTCACAAGTGCCACGCCAATGTCACTGCTGGGTCGTCTGAGCATACATTGTGCATGTTCGGTGTGTGCATCAATCGCGAGACGAAACCCGAAACCGAACTCTGCATTGTCCTCAAAGAGCGAGTTGGACCAGGCAGGCCCGCGACCGTCCGCGTTGG
>JAJRYY010000170.1 GCA_024275565.1 Planctomycetota bacterium | reverse complement strand
GCATCGACTCACGATGCGATGCAGGCTGTGAAAATACATCCTGATTCGAAAAACTCACAACACCGTGATCGGGCACATCCAGCGCACCGAGAATATGCAGAAGCGTACTCTTTCCGGAACCACTGGCACCCATCACCGCGATAAATTCACCATCACCAACACGAACGGATGCACCTTTCAGCACATGCAGTTGATGAGCACCCATCCGGTACGTTTTATGGATATCCGTAGCAACTAGTAAGCTTTTTCTACTCATATCGTAACGAATCCACAGGCCAGACACGACCCGCGATAATCGCAGGAATCAACGCACCGATCACAGAAGCATTCACAGCGACGATCGCAATCACAGTAACCTCAAACCACTTCACATGGTGTGGAATCGTGTCAAAAGTATAAACATCCGGGCTCCACACACGAAGCTGTGGATTGATCTGCTCAAGCAACCCCTGTATCTCATTGATGTAATGCACAAATAAAGCACCACTGACAGAACCCAGGATCGCACCAAGGATTCCAACCGCAACACCGAACCCCACAAAGATCATCGTAATCCCTTGTGCAGATGCACCAAAACTCTTGATCGTTCCGATATCCCGAGTCTTCTGACTGACGATCATCCAGAATATGCAGCCTATGAGGACCACCGCCACCAGGCTCGTCACGCCAAACAAAATCGTCACCAGCGTCTTCTCTTTTTCAACCGCTCCGATGAAGGGCGCCTGACGTTCCTCCCAGGTTTCCACCTTGACCATGCTCAGCAAATTAATATCGGACGTTGAAAGAGGACCTTCAAGGCCGCCAAGAAACGCCATCCACTCCTGCTCGATCCGCGCCCGAACCTCATGACCATCCACACCGTCCGCAACACTGATCAGAAGCTGTGAAGCACGCGGAAGCGTAAATCCACCATCCTCAAGCTCCATCCTGCCCATCCCAAGCCATCCCTGCAGAATGTCGAAATCCACATAGCAACAGATATCGTCAATCTCGAAAACGCCAGTACGCGAATCATCCACCAGACGCGTGACAGCCGTCACCGCACCCCCTGCGTCGATATTTCCCTTATGCGAAATCGGAAGCAGCGTAAGCACGATCTTGGCACCACGCGGATAAATACGCGAAAACTCACCAGCCTTCGTGCGATCATTGATGATATTGCTGCCAATGATGACACCAGGTGCCTTCTCGGAATCATCACCGTAATAGCCAGGCGGAGCATTCTGCTTGAACATGAACACACCCGGCCCGGGAAAAACCCGCCCAGCCCGTCGTTTGAACTTGTCATATTCGGAGGGATCGTTCGCACCAGCACGCCAGGTTGCATAAGCAGTCTCAAGGTCGGGCGGAAGGATCGGGACGCCCTTCTCATCGAACCCGCCGTACGGCACCAGGCCATATCCGAGCTTTGTCGACCCGGGATAATGCTTGTTGTAATACAGGCTGTTCCCGAAATCGTTGACCTTGATGTATTGATTAAGGCGGACGCCGACGATGCGGACGGGCTTGGTATATTTCGTAACATCCACACGAAGAATACCGTAATTGTAGATCACCGGAGCCCACGAATCGATCATCTCCGGCATCACTTCTTTGAGATGTTCGGCGAAGTCCTCATAGAGCGGAAAACCCTGCAACGTCTCATTATCGACAACGATATCGCTCAGCAACCCACGCGACCGCTCCTTCAGCGTGTCGAGAAACCCACCCATCACGCTGATGACAATAACCTCCATCGCAACGCACAACCATACGCTGATCACAGCAAATACAGCAATACGCCGTTTCCGAAGGTACCGAAGCGTCAGGAACAGTTTATACATGCAACAAATGTCCTTCCATGGCACCGGGATCATTCATTGATTGAGTGCCAGAATATGGCACTATCGAGGTCGCTGCAGCGGAAACAGGATCACGTCACGGATGCTCTGACTGTTCGTCAGCAACATCACCAATCGGTCAAGGCCCACACCAAGCCCGCCAGCCGGCGGCATCCCATACTCCAACGCCAGAACGAAATCGTCATCCATGATCGCCATCGTCTCTTCCTGCCCGGAAAGCTGCGCCTTGAAATTCTCCTCCTGAACCAGAGGATCATTCAATTCGGTGTACGCATTCCCAAGCTCCATCCCATTCACAAACGCCTCAAACCGAAGCGCAATATCAGGATTCTCAGGATGACGACGCGTCAGCGGACAAATGGCAGCCGGGTAATCATACACAAACGTCGGCTGAATGAGATGATCCTCGACGGTGGCTTCAAACACCTCATTCACCACAACCGCCGGCGCCATCTTCGCATGGTTGATCCCAAGTTGCGTAGCCTTATCTCGAACCGCAGCATCGTCATCAATCGCGACACCAGCATATTCCAGAAGCAGGTCCGCATATTTACGTCGCGACCACGGAATTGTGTAATCAATTGTCGTCTCGCCGTAGGGCCTCTTATAGTTACCATCAAGATTCTCGATGGCAGCAGCCGTCATCCCCTCCACACGCTCCATCATCACATTGTAATCCGCGTAGGCTTCATACAATTCGACCATGGTAAACTCGGGATTATGCTTCGTACTGATCCCCTCATTCCGGAAGTTCCGACTGATCTCAAAAACCCGCTCCATCCCACCCACCAGCAACCGCTTCAGATACAACTCGGGACTAATGCGTAGGAACAGGTCGAGGTCCAGCGCGTTGTGATGCGTCGTAAAAGGCTTGGCAGCCGCCCCACCGTAGATCGCCTGCAAAGTCGGCGTCTCAACCTCAATATACTCAGCCCCATGCAGATAATCGCGGACGGCTGCGATCACCTTGCTCCGCTGTTTGAACACTTCGCGGACATCCGGATTGCTGAACAGGTCCACATAGCGGTGGCGATACCGAAGCTCAACATCCGACAGACCATGCCATTTCTCGGGCGGCGGATGAATCGATTTCGACAGGATGCGAAAGTCGTCACCCCAGATCGTCAGCTCGCCCGTCTTGGTAACCCCGAGCAAGCCCTCAACACCAATGATGTCGCCCAGATCGAGCAGCTTGATCGTCGGCCAATGATCCTTGACTCGCTTCTTAGAGAGTGCGACCTGCAGATCGCCGGTTTCATCGCGGATCGTCAGGAACACCAGGTTCCCCATCACGCGCTGCAGCACCACACGCCCAGCCACACGCCCCCGCTCGGTTTCAGACATCTCGCCCGCATCCATCCCGAGTGCATCGCCCCGCCCGCGGATGGTCGTCACATGATCGATATCGGTATATCGCCCACCATACGGGTCCACACCCAGTTCGCGGAGCTTCTCAACCTTGGCCCGGCGTTCCTGCTTCAGCTTGTTTTCCGTACCTTTTTCCGTATTCTTTTCCGAACTATTATCCGTACTCAATGCCAACTCCCAGATGCCGTATTTCGTTGCAGTCTCAGTGTCGTATCCCGATGCCGTCTCGATGATGGGTCCATACTGACCGGGCCGAATCCTAGCATCGCGCAAGCGTCGCCGCAATCACCGATGCTCATGCGAAACCGTGCTTTTCAAAAGGGTTAAGGCTCCTGCAGAACCACAGGCAGGATCCAGGGTCTGTAAACCAATACACGACCAGGAGGGTCGCAGCACTCCATTTGAATCGAGCGTAGAAGCGATATCCAGAATTGTCCTGACAACATTGTCCTGAATCGTCCTGACAACATCGTTTTGACAATTAATTGTACTCTAAGAGACTGATTTGGTATAGTCTGAACCAAGCCGGATCGCAAGTACACATCAGAGCCAACGACTGTTGGCAACATTGGAAAGGGAATAGGGCATGATCAGAAAGAACGCGTCAATGCTTGTCATGGCTGCGATTGCTG
>JAJRYY010000169.1 GCA_024275565.1 Planctomycetota bacterium | reverse complement strand
GCCGACGAGCCGGTCCACAGTTTCCGAACACTGCTGGCCGATTTGGGCACGCTGGCCAAGAATCGTGTTCAAGTTCGCGGGGCATCGGAAGAATTCTACGTCCTCACACAACCCACCGCACTCCAGACCCGAGCCCTGAGCCTACTCGGCATCCCCCACGCCATGTAGCCAGAAAGCGCGCACCGCATAATCAGCTAATCCCTGAGCCACAAAAGGTTAGCACGATAACGAATGAAAAGTTAGGACTAAGAATGGCATTGACCCGTCGGCGTATGCTCTTTGAACGAATCAGATCAACGATTAATTCGTCGAATACATGGCGTTGGCGGCGGAGAGCGCCTGGCCTGCGGGTAGTGATACGCCTTCGTCGGTCAGGAGTGATTCGAGGGCTGCGAGGACGTAGGTGACGTTGCCTTTCGTGCTGCTTGCGCCCATGAGACCGATTCGCCATGCCTTGCCTTTGAAGGGGCCGAGTCCGCCGCCGATTTCGATGTTGTATTCGTTCAGGAGTCTTGATCGGACGCGTGCATCGTCGACGCCGTCTGGTATGTGGACTGCGTTTAAGGTGGTGAGCGAGTGCCTGGGGATGTAGTTGAGGCCCAGCGCTTCGAGGCCGGCGCGGAGTGCGCGGTGGTTCAACGCGTGGCGGTTGATGCGTGGTTCCAGACCCTCTTCGAGAACGATGCGCAGCGATTCACGGAGTGCGTAGGTCATGTTGATGGGGGCGGTGTGGTGGTAGACGCGTTGCTCGCCCCAGTATTGGCGGACCATGGTCATGTCGAGATACCAGCTTTGGACCCTGGTTTTGCGGGCGTCGAGGGCTGCCGCGGCGCGATCGGAGAAGGTCACCGGAGCGAGGCCTGGTGGGCAGGATAAGCACTTTTGCGTACCGCTGTAGCATGCGTCGATCTGCCATCCGTCGATGTCCAGAGTGTGACCACCGAGGGATGTTACGGCGTCGAGCAGGAGGAGCGCACCAGATTCGTGTACGATGGTTGATATGTCTTCGATGGGCTGGTGGGCACCTGTGGAGGTCTCAGCGTGTACCAGTCCGACCACCTTCGTATTCGGATGCTTGACCAGCGAGTCCGCGACAGCTTCCGGTTCGATGATTTCACCCCAGGGGCGTTCGATGGCATGCACGGTCGCGCCGCATCGCTCAGCCACGTCTTTCATGCGCGTCCCAAAAACACCGTTGACGCCGACGATCATCTCGTCGCCCGGTTCGATGAGGTTGCATACGCAGGCTTCCATGCCTGCGCTGCCCGTCCCGGAGACCGCCAGCGTAAGCTCATTCTGCGTGCGAAAAACCGCCTTCAGGAGCGAGCGGGTCTCGTTCATGATTGCGAGGTATTCAGGGTCGAGATGCCCGAGGGTGGGCGATGCGAGGGCGCGGAGGACGCGGTGCGGGACATGGCTGGGGCCTGGTCCGAGCAATATGCGCGCGGTTGGGTTCAATTCTCCGACTTTGGTCAACTCCGAATCTGCCGGCATTGGATTAATACTCCGTCTGGCGTTCTGTACCCCCCGCTGTCGCGATCGTGCCGCGTTGCAGTGAGATTGTGCGTACCGCATCGTCACAAAGTGTCAACCGGAGAGGGTAATCCGGATTATGGCAAAATGAAACGTGCTCCGAATTGCCGATCGTTGCGGTGGGTGACGACCGCGAGGGTGCGATAGGGTGCAGTGCTGCTATCGAGGTGGACGCCAAGGCGGATTTCGTCGCCAACGTTGACTGGAGCTTTTCCGAGAAAGCGTGCTCCACGCCCTGAAATGTCGCCCAACATGCCGCGGAATACCTGGCCGGTCGCGGTGCGTACCTCAGTGACCACGACATTTGACTCAGGTGAAAGTCTGGGCAGTCCACGTCGGTCGCCCTTGAGGGAATTTTGGGCCATTTCCTTGAGTTGCATCAGCATTCGTCATCTCCCAGCAGATTGGTCCAAACCGAACGGGCCGATAAACAGGCCTGACGCAGTGGTATCGGCGGATTGGCGCTGGGATTTAACCTATTTGGGAAATTGTGCAGGTTTGGAAGCCGGTCTGGAAGCTGGACTGGGGGCTGGACTGGGGTGTTCCGGCGTTCTGGACCATCCCATGAACATTCGTCCGCGGTGAACGACGATGGCGTCATTGTAGATGGCGAATTCCCGCACGTCGCCGAAGGTTCCCAGGGTTGAGACGTCCATCCGCTCTGCAGGACCGCGACCGGGGAAAGCGAAGCGGTATGCTGCGAACGATCCGCCACTGGACCGTGCTGGTCCATCGATGGCGAGTACGTTTGTCTCGGTGAGGAAATGTCGCACGAAGTGGACATCAGCCAACATGCGACCTTCACGCAGGATGAGACCATTTACCGCGTCCAGAAAAATGACGTCTGCATCGGTCATCACGACGAGGTGTCCGTTGGCCAATGTCGTCGAGAGCGTTTCGGTGTGTATGTCAAAAAGCGGATCGGACGTCCAGATGGTGCTGCCATTGTCCAGGGAGAGTTTTTCGATCCGCATCGCATCATCTGACAGGTATAGACCATCCACGTCGAACTGAACGGTCTGAGCCATGACATTTCCGCTTCGCTCAACGTCCCAGAGCAATTGACCAGTCTGCAGGCGGTAGCATTCCACCGATCGAGAGCGGACGACGACGAGTCGTGCATCGGGGGTAATTTGCATTTGCAGCAGATTTCCCTCGGATGGGGGCAGCAGGGTACGAAGCGTTTCGCCCGTCTTCACATCCAGAACACAGAAAACCGCGTGTCCCCGCCTCATGCTTCCCTGTTAGATACTTCCCTGTCGCATGCTTCCCTGTCGCAGGACATCCCGCCCCATAGCGCTCCGTCTCTGGGCCGGATAGACAAGCCATTTCCCGGAGCGCACTGGTTGGCCTGTGGGACGCCAGTCGAGAACGCGGGACCAGATGGGTTCGCCGGAGTTCACATCGACGCAGGCAGCACGTCCGTCGTCCAGAATGCTCACAAGCTGACCAGCGTCATAAGTGTGTCCGTACCAGCGGGCGAAGGTTTCCGGGTCGATCTCCGCGTCGGTCGCACTCTCCACAGCATCCGGGCGTCGACCATGCAGCCAGACGATTTCGCCTTCGTCCATCGAGATGCCAAACACTTCAAAGCGTGTTGCAAGCACTGCTCGATCAGGCGTCATGACGATGAGCGAGGGCTGACCGTGGCAGGCGACAGGCCCTGTCCATCCTGGTAGCGGTTGACCGGTGGTGGCTGCAAACGCGCGAATACCGCCCTGGCTGTAAATAAGGATCGTGTCGAAATCTGCATCGGGACCGGCGTCGAGCATGGGTGTGAGCAGTGCGGATTCTCCGGAAAACCACCGCTCGAACTGCGATCCAAGCTCGCCCTGCAGTCGAGGTCTTCTGCGGGCGAGCAAGCGATCCTGCGTGCCCGATACTCGTCTTTTTGCGAGGAATTCAGCGCGTGCGACACGCATTGTCAAGCTGCGACCTGCAACCTTGATGCGTGCGGATGGATACCATTGTGACCCGCGAATAAGCCATAGGTGGGCGTATTCGGGCTTGCCCGCATCGGAATAATAACGTGCGATGTTCCAGATGAGTTTTGCACGGTCCAGGCGGTCTCCATAGCGCATATATGCGGTGGTCAGAACGGCAGCAGCCTCAGATGGATCGCCACGTTCCGCCTCGAGTTCTGCTTTAAGCACGATTGCGTTCGGTGCAGCTTGCGATAGATGATGCGTCTCCAGGATGCGATCCAGAAGCGTCACCTCACCGGACGAACGGGCAGCCTGCAACCACTGTTCGGCAACGATGTCGTGACGCTGATAGACGGAGCGCCCATGTGCTGCGATCAACGCTTCGATGCGTTCGGATGCGACATCTCCTGCGTTTCGGCGATCGCCGGAAATGGCGACATCGGCTTCACGCATGGAGCGATCGACGAGAATCTGTTGCAACATATCCACCGCTCGACCGACGTTGCCCGAGGAGGCAAGATATGTAGCATTCGCCATCCGGAAGAGGACATGCGAGACAGGGTCCGGAGCAATTTGCCCCGCATAGTCGAAGAATTGCTCGATGCGGGCATTTTCTGTACGGGCTTTCCCGGTGCGGGTTTGATCGGTGTCTGATGCGTGCGGCCAATGTTGTGCGAAGTCGAGACAATTCTCGAACAGCCTCGCAGTGATCGCTGAATCCGCAGCACCCGGTGACGCCATGACGCGGCGGAACGCATCACTCAGAGCAGCTTCAGCGTCGTCCCATGCCTTGACACGAAATGCGATTTCAGCAAGGTCCAGCGCGGGTGCGGGATCGGTGGGGCGCGACGCCATCTCACGTCGTAGCCGGGACCAGACGTCCGCTTTTCGACCGTATGATGAAACGTGTCGATTGCCAGCCACAAGCAAACGATCCGCGATGGCGATCAGGTTTCCGCCCTCGGAGGACGGTTCCCATGGCTGCGAGACAGCGTTCCCATCGGACCGTCGATACGCCACAAGGGTGCGATCGGTGGGGATCAGTATATGCTCCGCCGCAACAGCACCTCGACCATAGGGCGTGGTATCCTCCGGTAACGGTTGTGACCAGATCATGGTATCCGCTGCCCAGTCGTAGCAAAAGACGGATTCTCCCACGCCGTATACGCGTGTCTGTTCGGCGAACAAGATGGTGTCCACATGGAACAATCGCGATGTTTTTATGCGACGAACGATTTCGCCGGTTTCGCGGTCCAATACGAGGAGCATCGGCGCGTCGGTGGGTTTGCAGATGAGCATTTCGTCCGTGCAAATGACCGGGTTGTAATGCCAGGGAGCAATCTCCTGCGTAGATGATCGCATGGTTGCACGCCATTGGCTCTCGGATTCGCGGGGGTACATCCGCAACCATTTCACTCGACCGGTCCGGGCGTGGACGGCAGCGATGGTCCCGAGATTTCCAGCCACATACACAACGCCGTCCGACATCGCGAAGATCGAAAGTGTTGATCGCCGGTATCCAAATCCACCGGTGGACGCGCTTCCAAGATGCGTTTTGAACAGTAGCTCACCGTCGCTCGCTCGGAACCTCAGAAGGTAACAATCCTCGAATCCGAACGTCCGCTGCCGGCGAGCGATAACGTAAACGCTATCGCCTGTCGCGATGGGCGATACGCCAAAGCGGGTCTTTTCAAATTCCTTCCCGAGAGATTCAGGTGTCACACGCCACGCCACACGACCGGTTCGAGCATCGAGGCAGATCATCGCCGATCCACTGCCACCGTTTTCGTAGGTGTAATAACTCCCTCCCCCACTGCCCATGCTGGCGAAAACGCGTCCGCCAGCAATGCCCGGGGAATGCCAGGAAGCCATCGACTGATCGCTCGATCCAAACCGCGAATCTCCACCGCGGTCATCACCACGATGATGCCACACCAACCGGCCCGTATTCGCATGAAGTGCCCAGACATCGTTCGAGTCGCTGAACACAACAAGCCCATCGCCAACAACAGGATTCAACACAAGATGCCTGCCCGATTCCATCGAGCTGCGAAACGTGTTAGATTCTGTGTAGGCAGACAGAAAATCCAGCGATTCACGTTCGAAGCCATCGAACCGCCACACGAGTGCTACCGCGTCGTATTCAAAACCGCCGACCCGCGCACGTCGCGTATCGCCACCGAACACGGGCCACTCTTCCACACCACTTGCGGTCGATCCACGTTCGACTACGCCTCGCACACCCGAAAGCAATTCCTCCACCAGTGCAGCAGGAGACCGCTCGCGACCCATCCATCGAATATCATCGGATGCCCCGGTTGCTTCGTATTGCGTCAGCCAATCGCGCGTCGCTGACTCGTCACCTTGCAGTGCACTGGTAATGGCGAGTCGTGCTGCAAATACACCATTCCGGGGCGACCACGGTCCTTCATCGACACGCCGTCCCTCATCAAAATGACCTGCCCGCAAACAGACACGCTCTGCCGTCTCAAAATCGCCCGCTTCCAGCGACAGCTCCCACACGGAGGTTGCGATCTTCTCAGCAATCAAGGCTTGCGGATGCTTTTCCAGCAACGATAACAACCCGTCCACGTCGCGATCCATGAGAAGCGCATCATGGATGGCTGACACTTTCGCTGCGAAGTAAGACGCGTAGGACGCCCGCCCGCGCGAGGACCACTGCGACACCTCGCGCGTCACACGTCCGACAATGCTCTCGTAGGCATCTCCAGGATCGTCACCACTGGTTTCGACCGACACCAGGCGATCACCGTATACCTCCAGCAGCTTCTCAGCGATTCCCGCAGCCGTAATCCAATCCTCCTCGCGCGCTGCCGCCGTGAATGTCTCGACAAGCTCGCGTGCTTCAAAACTGTCATCAACGTATGTGTCGGCGGCTGAACGGCGTGTGCGAGCGTCATCAGCCTGAACTTCCGAAACCACCTGAACATCCGCAGCAAGCGCGTCCTGCCCCAGCGCGGAGTGCATCATCATGGGGAAGATCAGGACACACGCCGATATCAAGATTCGCGTCATCATTACCATTATCGACCAAGGCGACTCAAATCTCGCTCCGATCACCACTTTCTACCTTCACGCCCCATCTGCCTCATGGATTCCCAAAATACCGACCCACCAGCGGTTCCAGACGCTCAACCGTGGCACGATCCACGGTGCTTTTATCCGACCAGATCGCCAGTTCCAGCGCATCGTGACACTTGCAGGAGGCAGACCCTTGCGAGGCAAGGTGCTTGATGGTCGCATCGATCAGGCTGATGGCAGCAGCAGACGCCCGTCGCATATTCGAAATGATCTCAGCCAGCAGTTCGGTGGCTTCCACATCCGGATCATGAGGTCGCCACGCGTCGTAATCGGTCGCAAACGCCACCAGCGCGTAACACAGCTCCGCTTCGCGGGCGAGCTTCGCTTCAGGCATACAGGTCATCCCGATCAGATCACCACCCATCTCGCGATGCATCAGCGACTCAGCCCGTGTCGACAACGCCGGACCCTCCATGCAGATATACGTCCCATCCTCATGCAGACGGGCGTCCACTGTGGTTGACGCATGGATCAACTCGCCACGCAACCGGCTGCAGAACGGGTCAGCCAATTCAACGTGCGATACAAGTCCTTCATCGAAAAACGTGCCCGCGCGAAACCGGGTCCTGTCGATCACCTGATCGCAAATGACGAGGTCGCCCGGCGCAATCGAATCTCGGAGACTCCCCGTCGCACCCGTAGCGATCACCTGCATAGCGCCCAGTTTCTTCAGAGCAAATATATTCGCCCGATACGGTATGCAAGATGGACTCAGAACATGCCCCTCACCATGCCTGCTCAGGAACAGACATGCCAAACCATCGATCGTGACACGCATGACAGGCCCGCTCGGAGGACCGAAGGGCGTATCCACCTCAACTCGTTCGCAACCGTCACGTTGCGCAAACGATTCACCAATCCCCGATCCGCCAATTACCGCCAATACCTGTCCAGCCATAGTTTTCCTCAGTTTCCTCAGCTTCCTCAGCTTCCAGCTTCCTTAGCTTCCAGCTTCCACAACTTCTACAATTTCTACAGCTTCCTGCACGATTATAGGAAGCGCGACGAGCAATGTTCCAGCACGTTTCATGAACCTGGTCCACGATGGTAGCCATTACCCGCGCCGAACATACCGCTACCCGGTCCACCCGACGCATGCGACTCGGCACCATTAGATCAACGCCAGCAAACGGTTTATTTCGTCCGCTAAATCACTATAATTGACGCAATGACTCACACAAGAACAACCACAATCTTAGCATCATTCCTCATTGCAGGCGCGATCGCCCTCAACTGTCTGATGGCGGACCAGCTCGCTGCGGCAGAAGACAGACCCGATCCGGGCAATGAGAAATCACCCGTTCTCCAGGCATCCAGGGCGAACCAGAACAACCAGGAAGTCGACCGTCTGCTCAACATGCTCTCCGGAAACGACTATGCAGGAAGGCAGTCAGCAGAGGCAAAGCTACGCCTGCTCGGGACCACCATCGCGACACGCCTGGGCGAACACTATCAAAACGCAGACGACCTCGAAACACAACTGCGAATTCAGCGCATCGCTCAGGAAGCCTATTTCGCAGAACGCGTCACAGGCCGAACAGGATTCCTTGGGGTGTCGAGTAGAATAGAGACCCAGCCATATGATCCCCGTGTCCTGGCTCGGACGATCGGATTTGTGGTCGGGCGGGTGGTCCCCAACTCAGCCGCTCATTTTGGCGGCCTTCGGGTGGGCGACGTCATCGTCAGCATCGATGGCAAAGTCTTTGTTGCACCGTTCGGGCAAAACGACTTCCGCGATAAAATCCAGTCCACCAGGCCCGGACAATTTCTGACATTCGGCTTCTACCGAAACCGGGAATTCAAACGCCTTCACGTCCCTGTTGGCCCGATTCCTCCAGAAAATAACACGCAGCCATTCCAGGCCATCCCCTCGCTCCAGCCATTACCAGACGACCACACCAAACGCTACATCCACGCAGTCACACAATTCCCAATCTGGTGGAATTCACACTTCGCAAGCGTCGATCGCGATGAACAATCCCCCACATTGCCCGCACCAGAAGCCGTCCGCAAAACGCCGCAATCGCAATAGCGCGTGCTGAATAGCATAGCGCGTACGGTGTAGAATAGCTCATACGGAGTAGCATAGCCCTGAGGAGTAGCACAGCCCTGCGGAGTAGCACAGCCCCAGGGGGTAGAGCGTATGCGCAAGCCCGCAAGACGGACCACGATCTTACACAAATCCCAGAACTGCCATTCAATATGTACAGTGTAATCAATATGTGCTGTGTAAAATGTCGGGAGATTCAAATAGAGCGGATCGAATACCGCAGAGCTGAATACCGCAGAGCTTAAGCAACCACCACATTCTTAATTGCTTCAGCGTCCCTGGCTTCATTCGCAGCGGCGGCCCATCGTTTCGCTTTACCGACGAGATGGAAGGAACCAGTGATGCAAATCAAGTCGTCACGCGTCACTGCACGCTCAGCAATGGAAAGCGCCTCTTCAAGGCTGTCTGCGACCTGACACATCTTGGTCGAAACCTCGTTGAACCGCGCTGCCAGATCGATCGGATCGGCAGAGCGCGCAGACCCGGTCGGTGCAAAAATAAGCTTGTCCGCCCCAAGTCGAATAAACTTCAACATACCATCAATATCTTTGTCCTTGCGACAACCGAAGATAATCACCATCGAATCATAGGGAACATTCTGACCGATCGCCCGCATCAGCGTATCGACACTGGACGCATTGTGTGCACCATCCACCAGAATTCGTGGATCTTCGTAGACCATCTCCATCCGACCGATGAGCTTGATATCTGCCAACCCCTCGACTGCCAGCCGATCGTCCACAGCCACACCACGCGTCTTGAGCATATCCAGCATGCCAAGCGCGAGCGCACAATTGACCGCCTGATGGTCACCCAGCAACGGAGCATGAACATGCTCAAAATGACTGGTCGGTGTCGTCACACAAATACGCGTGTGCGGACCCAGCGCAGGAGAGGATTCAAACCGAAAACTGAACCCATTCTCCTTACCTGTCATCTGAAAGGGACACTGCAATTCCTCCGCACGGTCGCGGAGCAACTTATCCACACTCTCAGCCTGCGGCGATGCAACAACCGGGATCCCCTGCTTGAACACGCCAGCTTTCTCAGACGCGATCTCCTCAAGCGTATTGCCAAGAATCGGCATGTGGTCGTAGCTGATATTGGTAATGCCAACAACTTCCGGCGAAATGATATTGGTAGCATCAAAACGCCCCCCAAGACCGGTCTCAACCACCGCAATCTCAACGCCCTTCTCAGCGAAGTAGAGAAACGCGACAGCCGTCATCAACTCAAAGTACGTCGGCTCACCAATGGAGGGCTTCTGTGCCGCGATAGAAACCTGACTCAGACACTTCGTGAACTCAGATTCAGAGATCATCTCACCATTGATCGAAATCCGCTCACGCAACGTCATCACATGCGGTGAAACATATAGCCCAACACGGTATCCTGTGTTGCTCAACATGCCAGCCAGCATCGTCACCGTACTACCCTTACCCTTGGAACCCGCAACATGCGCACTCTTATACTTCTTGTGCGGGTCGCCCAGGGCACGGAGGAGCTTTTCGATCCGCGTCAGGTTCAAGTCTGACGCCATCTCAGCCTTCAGATGGATCCGCTCGTAATTAACGGCAGAACCTAAATAATTCAGTGCAGAACGAAAGGTGCGGATTGAACCGGTCGTGCGGCCCTTGCCCTTTGTAACCTTTTTGCGTGCAGTAGTTGCTCTTGTCATGGGCGGGATTCTAACGTAATCTGGACGTTTCGTCAATACTGGTAACGTCCTGTAAAAACCCCATTGACGGCCATCATCACAAGATGTAAATACTTGTCGAAACAGAACTTATTAACAATAAGCCATCCCCCTGACGCGGACAGGAAATCACTCAAATGAGTGGCGGAAAGCAAGCCCAGTGCGCATTATTACCCATCCGTCCGCTAATACTGGATTACTTCAACGGACACAATAGATTAGGATCAAAAGCGGTGATCTTAAAGCCAAAACCGGTGCCGAAGCCTGCCCCAATCAAGCCATACACCCCCAGGCCAGGACGCGTCAGGCCAGGCACCGCCGCACCAGGTAGCGTCGGGCAAAATCCCCAAATAGATGACATTGATGTAAAACAAGGTAGCCACAGCCGTGAAATCTGACATGGCGCTCAGTTTTGGCGGATCTCACACCCGGGTGTGCGTTGGAGCTGGGATCCTGGGCGAAATCGGGGCGTTGGCTCGGTCGCTGTCAGAGACTGCGTTTGTGGTGACAGATCGCAATGTGGCTGATCTCTATGCCGCGCCGGTTACAGCATCACTGGAACAGGCAGGAATTGCCGTCACAATGCACGTCATTCCGCCGGGTGATGCCTGCAAAACGCTGGATCAGGCAAATGACCTATATACCCGCCTGGCTGATGCACAGATCGGACGCGATGGTCTGATTGTGGCGGTGGGAGGTGGTGTCGTCACGGATCTGTCGGGTTTTGTCGGAGCGACCTGGATGCGCGGGATCGCCACATGCTATGTCCCCACCACGCTGGAGGCGGACATCGACGCCTGCATTGGGGGCAAAACAGGCGTTAATCACCCTGCGGGGAAAAATCTCATCGGCGCGTTTCATCATCCTCGACTCGTGTTGATCGATACGGATTGCCTCGACACCCTGTCTGATCGCGACTTGCGGGCTGGGTTGGCTGAGTCGGTCAAGCATGCCGCGATCGACAGCGAAGAATTCCTCGATTGGCACGCATTGCAGTCCCATAATATACTCACTCGCGACCCTGCGACGACTGCCACACTCATTGAGAAAAACCTCGCCATCAAAGCATCTGTCGTCACGGCTGATGAACGTGAAACATCGGATCGACGCGTCTTCCTGAACTATGGACACACCATCGGTCACGCCATTGAGGCTGAAGCTCGGTACGAACTTCGCCATGGAGAATGCGTCTCGCTCGGGATGGTCGCAGCCAACGCCATCGCAGTGCATCTTGGGATGCTTGAGACGGGTGTTGCAGACCGCATCCGAAACGCCTTGATCGCCTTCGACCTACCCGTGACATGCCCGGTCGCCATCGATCCGGAAGCGGTGTGGTCCCGCCTTGTCCACGATAAAAAGGCCATTGCCAGCAAGCCAAGATTTGTACTCATCCACACATTGGGCAACCCGACAATCCACAGCCAAGTACCAGACACCGCCATCCAGGCAGGAATACACGCCGTCCTGACATCATAATATCTCGGGTGTACCAATCAGAAATTGACATTGATACCCTATGCAGTCGTTCGCTTGCCCACTGAGGGGTTATTGGCTTGCGACCGGGCTGTTTGGCTATTTGTCTGCATACGATTTATCTTGACTTTTATTCGTTACAGACGTTATTATCAGTAGTGCTTCAGGTTTCGGGGGTACACTTGAAGTGCAGCATTCCACGCGATGAGACATTACGGCTTTCCAGCAGACAATACGGCTTTCAAGCAGACAATACGGCATTCCAGGGGATGAG